>NZ_JBWPWE010000003.1:0-177387 GCF_056590475.1 Anaerococcus sp. C0059F3 | reverse complement strand
AGCCCCAATAGGGGCGTGCCGGTATTCGCGCCTTATAGGCGCTGCACAAACTACCAGCTAAGCTGGTAGTTTTGATTAAGGAGTAGTATGGCAAATAAAAAATTAGATAAGTATAAGGATTATTTCAAAGGCAAAACCTACAACATAACAACCTTTGGTTGCCAAATGAATGAACACGATTCTGAAAGAATTTCCTTTATCCTTGAAGATTTAGGTTATACCTATGAGGAAGATAGGAAAAAGGCTGATTTTATTTTGTTTAATACCTGTTTGGTAAGGGAAAATGCAGAGCTTAAACTTTATGGTCAAGTTTCATCACTTAAAAAAATAAAAGAAGCTCACCCAGAAAAGATCATAGCTGTATCTGGATGTATGATGCAAACAGAAGTCGCAAGGCAAGTAATAATTGACAAACACAAGGAAGTTGATATTATTTTTGGTACAAAAAATATTAATTCCCTAGCAGATTTAATTTTTAGGTACCTAGAAACAGGTGAAAGGGTTGTAGACATATCTACAGATAATGTAAAGGATGATTTTGTACTCTATAATACCCCAAATCATTTCCAAGCTTATGTAAATATTATGACAGGCTGTGATAATTTCTGTTCTTATTGTATAGTTCCAGAATCAAGGGGTAGGGAAGAGTCTAGGAGACCTTCTTCAATTATTGAGGAAGTTGAATATTTGGTAAATCAAGGATATAAAGAAGTAACACTTCTAGGTCAAAATGTAAATTCATATGGCAATAAGGCTGACTTTAATCATACCTTTCCAGAGCTTTTAGAAAAAGTTGCTCAGATTCCAAACTTAAAAAGGCTTAGGTTTACAACAAGCCATCCAAAAGACCTTTCTGATGAATTAATCCAAGTTATAAAAAGAAATGATAATATTTGTAAATATTTCCATTTACCACTTCAATCAGGCTCTGACAAGGTTCTTAAGGATATGAACAGAAAATACACTCAAGAAAAATATTTGGAAAGAGCAAGGAAATTAAGGGAAGAAATTCCTGAAATAGCAATATCTACAGATATAATTGTTGGTTATCCAACAGAAACTGAAGAAGATTTCAAAGAAACCCTAAAGGTTTGTCAAGAAGTGGGATATGATACAGCCTTCACTTTTAAATATTCTCCAAGGCCTAAGACAAGGGCAGCAAAACTTACCCCGATAGACGATGAAATTGTTCAGGAGAGATTTGATAGGCTATTAGACCTCTTATATCCAATATTTAATGAGAAAAATAAAAATTATATAGGTAAAACTGTAGAAGTTTTATTGGAATCAGAGAGTAAAAACAATCCAGAAGTATTAACAGGTAGAACTGATGATTATAAACTTGTGCATGTCAAGGCTGATAAGAGTCTTATAGGTGAGTTTGTAAAGGTAAAAATTACTGATAATACTTCATTTACAATATCAGGAGACCTCGTAGAATAAAATCCCGGCCTTGGCTGGGGTTTTTAATTTGTTAGAAAGTTTTGTAAATAATATTTTATATATGTTTTATATTAAGTGTTTTCAAAGCTTTTTTATGAAAAATTATCGGGTAAAATATAGTTTGTTAGGAAGGAGGTTTTATGAAAGATGTTTCTGTAAAAGCCAAAGCAAAACTATCATATGTTTTAGATAATGATTTGTTAGATGGCTTGATAAGGGAAGATAATCTATCAGCTAAGGCTAGGTATCTTAGAAAAAACTATGACTTTTTAAGTGCAGATGATGAAAAGATTATCTTAGAAGATAAACTGCGTACGCACTTCTATAAAGAACTTAGGAGTCTAGAATATTTTCTAACAGGTCTAGAAAAAAAGTTTTACCAGCTGTATTTTTCTATTTTCAAAATATATTTGATACAAGAAATAATAACAAGCATTTTAAATGGATCTTTGGCTGAGAATTTGGGATATTTTAGAAATAATCCATACTATAAGGCAATGAGTCTTAATCTAGATACAAGTTTTAAAGATTTTATAGAAAGTCTTGATGATTACCATATAAAGCGAGTCCTTGAACCTTTTTTAAATGAAAATATGGATAAGGATTCTATTATATTTTTATCGTCAAATGCTCTTATAAAATCTTATTATAGGGAGCTTTTAAAAATAAGTGAAAAATTTCCATCAAAAGAATCGAAACTTATTAAAAATTTCTTAGCAGAAGAGATAAATTTGCTCAACTTTGAAATGCTTTATAGGCTTAAATCATTCTTTGATGTAAATAATAGTGAGATTTTTAATTACTTAATTGAAGGTGGATATCTATATAATGGTCAAAGACTAAAAATGTTATCCGATTTTAGCAAAGAAGAGCTTATGGAATATTTTAAGGATACTAAGTATAAAAATATATTTGAAGATGAGAATCTATTTTATAAAAAAATGCAGGATAAGAGGCTTAAGAATTTCAAAGATGAAATAATCAAAGAAAGATCTGATATACTCTATATAATTTCTGCAATGAATATTTTATACTTAAATATGAAAAATCTTATAGCTATTTTGGAAATGGATGATAAATACACTTATAGCCAAAAAGAAGAGTTGTTAATAGGAAGGTAAATATGGCAGTAGAAAAAATGCACCTGGTAAATATTACATCTAAGTTAGATAATCTTAATGATTTGCTCTTAGATGTGGTAGATATAGGTCAAATTGAACCAATTGATGCTTTCAATCAAGTAGCCAGCAGAGCTTTTTCAGTAACCGCAAGTACAGAAAATGTAGAACTTACTGAAGATATGAACAATATTAAAAGTTTTGATGGCCTTTCTAAGTCTGATAATGAAAAAATGAATTATCTAAAGAAATTTCTTGAGATTCATGATGATGAAAATTTAAATTATAATCAAAAAGTAATTTCTAGAGAAAGACTAGAAGAATTATATGAAGATTTAGCGCCTCTTATAAAGAGAAGAGAAGAGTTACTTGAGAAAAGAAAAGAACTTCTAAATTTCAAGGCAAACTTAGAAGTGCTTGATAAGGCTGATATTGATATAAATAAAATAAGACAATTAAAATATTTTGATTACAGATATGGTGAAGTATCTAAGGATGGTAGGTTTATTCTTAAAAATAATTATGAAAATATACCGTCCCTAATTATCCATCTAGATAGCGAGGCAAAAAAATCCGCTGATGCCTTAAACGAAATTATAGAACTAGATAAGAAAACTAGGATTAGGCGTGAAGAAGTTGACAATATAATCGTTAGCGAAAGAGAAGAAAGTCTAAAAGTAGCATCTAGGATTGATACTAAATATTCTAATATGATTCAAGATGAAATCATTAAGATAAATTCAAAATATGATGGGGAAATAGCAGAACAAAGTAAAAAAATCAAAAGTGATTATAACAAGCTAAAGGATGATATTTCAAGTATTTACAACAAAGAAGTAGAAACTCTTGTAGATTATGCTTTTGATATGGTTGTAAAGGGGGATTAAATGACAGATAAGGTAAAAAAATCAAAAGAAAATTATTTGTTAGTTTACCCTAAGCAGGTTAAGGAAGATATAGGAAGAGCTGTTAATACGATGGGCTTTATTGATAAAGAAATTCCTGATGAGGATTTACTAACTATAAATAAAGACCTAGGCGACATTGATTCAGAACTAAAATCATTAGAAACAAGTATACAAGACATCAGATCTAAAAATAAAGATGTTGTTGATAACTTATCTAATTCTTTGGAATATTATGAAAAAAGTGATGAATTAGTTGCAAAAATGGCTAAGGGAGATAAATACCTTTATCTATCTGGTTGGGTTCCTGACTCAAAAATTAAAGATTTTGAAAATTTATCAAATAAATATGATGATACAATAGTTACAGTCAAGGAGGAGTCAAATCAAGAACCTCCTACAAAACTTAAAAATAATAAATTATTTAGGCCGTTTGAATTTTTGGTAAACATGTATGGGGCACCAAATTATAACGAAATAGATCCAACTCCATTTTTTGCAGTATCATACATGCTCTTGTATGGAATGATGTTTGGTGACTTAGGCCAAGGTTTGGTTTTTGTTCTCTTAAGTTTTTTAGTTGACAAAAAAAACAAAACTTTTGGTGCCCTAATAAGAAGAGTAGGATTTTCAGCATGTTTCTTTGGAATGATGTATGGTTCAGTATTTGGTATAGAAACCTTAATACCTGCTATACTTATCAAGCCATTTGATAATATTATGAAAGTCCTTATTGCTTCAGTGGCCTTTGGTATAGGACTACTTGTAATATCCTATTTTATAGGAATTTATAATAAACTTGTTAAGCAAAAGAATATTGAAGAAGGTATCTTTGGCAAGGAAGGTATAGCAGGACTTATGATGATGACTTCATTTGTTTTGCTAATTCTGAATATTGTCAAAGTAAATCCTCTACCAAAAACAGTAGGTTTAGTAATTTTGCTTGCTTCAATAGTTATGATTGTATTTTCAAGACCAATCGCAGCTAAAATTGAAAAGAGAGATGAAGTTTTTGAATCAAGTGCTTTCGACTATTATGTTGAAAGTTCATTTTCGATAATAGAAGCACTTCTATCTGTATTTTCAAATCTTGTATCTTTTACAAGGGTAGGAGCCTTTGCTATAAACCACGTTGGTTTATACATGGCATTTGAAGTTATGAGTAAAATCGCAGGCGGAGGAATTAAGGGACTAATTATATTAATTCTAGGAAATATCTTAATCATTGGGCTTGAAGGCATGATAGTCTTTATCCAAGGCTTGAGACTAGAGTTTTATGAGATGTTTAGTAAATATTATCAAGGAAATGGTCGTAAATTCAGACCAATTAAAGAAAGTAAATAAAAGGAGATATTATGATTAAATATACAGCAATGCTAGCATTAGCAGTAGTAATAATAACAATTTATTCAGGTTTATACTTATTAAAGAACAATGAAGACCCATCAAAAGCAAAAATTTCTAAAGCATTAAAGATGAATTTATTTACCTTTGTGCCAGTTATGTTAATGATAGTTGTACTTATGATTCCATCTGCTTCAAAAGCTGCAGAAGGTGCAGCTACAGCTCAAGCAGCATCTGATGGACTTAAATATATAGGTGCAGCTCTTTCAACAGGTCTTGCAGCTATTGGTACAGGATATGCCGTAGGTACAGTTGGTTCTGCAGCTCTTGGTGCTATTTCTGAAGACCAATCTATCCTTGGTAGGACAATCATATTCGTAGGTCTTGCCGAAGGTATAGCTATCTTTGGTGTTATCATTTCAATCATGATCCTAAACGCATAAGATGAAAGCGAAGATTTTAACAGATTCAAATAGCTTGTTAACAATGTTTAGACTTGGTGCGATTGAAGGAGAATTAGTTTCTACTAATAATTTTGAAAAAGTTTTTGATAAATCAATCGATGATGAGAATCTTGCGATATTAATTGTAACTAGATCTGTTTATCAAAAAAATTCTATCAAAATTGATAATTTTAGGAAAGATAATTCCATGCCTTTGATAGTTACCATTGATGGCTGAAAGGATATAATATGCTAGATATAGAAGCAAAATTATCAAGCTTTAGAAAGATGGTTTGGGATGAAGAAAAGGAAAAAACTGACCAAGAATTATTCCAATCCACTGAAAGAAATTCTTCATTTTTAGATAGTAAAAATGAGTCCCGCAAGGAAGATTTTGAGAAAAAAGTTAAAGATAGGGATGTATTTCTAGAAATAAGAAAAAATGAAGAGATTTCTAAAATTAGCCAAGATGAAAAAAATAGGTTTTTTGCTTATAAAGAGCAATTGCTTGATGATTTTTATGAAAAATTAACAGATAAATTGAAAGCCTATAGGAAGACAAGCGATTATAAAGATAAGCTTCAAAAGGAAATAGAAGGCAAAATTAAAAGCCTAGGCCTAAATGAAGATGAGATTATAGTTGCTGTTGTAGATGAAGATTTAAATTTGATTGATTTTAAGCATACAGAAAGTATCGAAAAAACAAATATCGGAGGCTTTATGCTTATTGATATCAATAAGGAATTTAGATATAACTTTACTTATAGGCAAAAAATTAGAGAAAATAAGTATGAATTTGGTAAAAAACTATACCAAGTTCTTGAAAGTGAGAGTTTTAATGAATCCAATAATTAAGACAATAAATGGGCCAGTAGTTTATGCCAAAAATGCTAGGAGTCTTAAGATAAAAGAGATGGTCTCTGTTGGAGGATTAAAGCTAATTGGCGAAGTTATATCAGTTGACGGTGATATAGCTACAATTCAGGTATATGAAGATACTTCAGGCCTTAAGGTCGGCGAAGATATTATTTCAACATCCATGCCCTTATCAGTAAGGTTAGGTCCGGGTCTACTCGGTAATATGTTTGACGGCATTGAAAGACCGCTTAAGGATATTATGGACAAACACGGGGCCTTTATTCCATCTGGAATTGGTTTTGATAATCTTAACCTTGAAAAACAATGGGATGTAAAGATTAAGTTTAAAGTAGGCGATAAGATAAAAAAATCTGATATCTACGCTACAATCAAAGAAACTGAAGTTATAGATCACAGACTTTTATCAAATGTTGAAGGCACTATAATCGAAGCTAAGGAAGACGGACTTTATAGGCTTGAAGATACTATTTTAAAGGTTGAAAATGATGAAGGCATCCATGAGCTTAAACTTTATCAATACTGGCCAGTTAGAAATCCAAGACCGGTTAAAAAGGCTTTAAGTCTTAAGAATTTACTTGTAACAGGTCAAAGAGTTTTGGATGTATTTTTCCCAATTGCTAAGGGTGGTACCGTTGCAATTCCCGGCGGATTTGGTACAGGAAAGACCATGCTCCAACACCAATTAGCCCAATATTCTGATGTTGATATTATTGTTTACATCGGTTGTGGAGAGAGGGGAAATGAGATGACTCAAGTTCTTGAGGAATTCCCTGATCTTATAGATCCAAATACTGGCAAGGACCTTATGCAAAGGACAATCCTTATCGCAAATACTTCCAATATGCCGGTGGCAGCGAGGGAAGCTAGTATCTATACAGGTATAACTATTGCTGAGTATTATAGAGATATGGGCTATGATGTTGCCCTTATGGCTGACTCTACATCTAGGTGGGCAGAAGCTCTTAGGGAAATATCTGCAAGGCTAGAAGAAATTCCGGCTGAAGAAGGTTACCCAGCTTATCTTGCATCTAGGCTTTCGAAGTTTTATGAAAGAGCAGGATATTTTGAAAACCTAAACGGAACTAAGGGATCGGTTACCTTGATTGGTGCGGTTTCTCCATCTGGTGGAGACTTTTCAGAACCTGTAACAGAAGCTACAAGACGTTCAGTAAATGTATTTTTAGGTCTTGATAGAAAACTTGCTTATTCTAGACATTATCCAGCTATAAACTGGCTTACATCTTATACAAACTACCTAGATAAGATAAGAGATTTTTATAAAGAAACCTATAATTCAGATATCATTGGCGTAAGAAATAAATTAATGAATGTTCTAATTGATGAAGAAGAAGTTAAGTCAATTATGATGCTTGTTGGATCTGATGCCCTATCAGATGAGCAGAAGAATATACTTGATGTAGCAAGTTTAATTAGGAATGGTTTCTTGCAACAAAATGCTTATAATGATACTGATAAGTATGTACCAGTCAAAAAGCAAATAATGATGCTAGATGTCATTGAAAAGTACTATGACCTAAGTAAGGCGGCTTTAAAAGATAATATTTCATATGATAAATTTTATAGCTCATCTTTATTAAATGACATAAGCCAAATGAAATACAACGTAGAAAATGATAAGATTGAAAAACTTAATGATCTAAGTTCACAAATTGAAAATCATTTTGCAAGAGTTAGGGGGTAGGCTATTGAGAAAAGAATATACTAAAATTAAAAAAATTGAATCATCAATAATTGAAGTTGAAAAAGTTTCTGATATAGCTTATAACTCCCTAGTTTCTGTTCACGCAGAGGGGATGGAATTTGTTGGTTCTGTTGTAATGGTTAATGAAGATACTGTTACAATTGAAGTTTATGCCAATACTGATAACTTTTCTATAGATGATATAGTTGTTAGTTTCCATGAAAAACCACTTGAATTACCATTGAATGAAAATATCTTAGGAAGAACTTTCAATGGTATAGGTGAGCCTATAGATAATGGCGGCGATATTTATTCAGACGAAACATATCCAGTTGAAGGCCTTGCCTTAAATCCAGTTGCGAGAGAATACCCAAGAGACTTTATACAAACAGGAATTTCTGCTATAGATACACTTACAACCCTTATCCGTGGCCAGAAGCTACCTATATTTTCAGGATCTGGTCTTCCTCATAACGAGATAGCAGCGCAAATTATTAGGCAAGCAAAACTTAAAACAGACGAAGATTTCGCTTTTGTTTTCGCTGCTATGGGAATTAAAAAAGACGAAGCAATGTTCTTTGAAGATGCTTTTTCAAAGGCAGGTGTAAAAGATAAGTTAGTTATGTACCAAAACTTGGCAGATTCTCCAATTATGGAAAGACTTCTTGCACCTAAGTGCGCTCTTACAGCTGCAGAATATTTAGCCTACAAAAAAGGCTATCACGTTCTTGTAATAATCACCGATATGACTTCATATTGTGAAGCTTTAAGAGAAGTATCTTCAATAAGGGGCGAAATCCCATCAAGGAAGGGCTATCCAGGTTATCTTTACTCTAACCTTGCAAGTCTTTATGAAAGAGCTGGCATGATTGAAGGTGTTAAGGGATCAGTAACCCTTATTCCAATTTTAACAATGCCAAACGATGATATAACCCATCCAGTACCTGACCTTACAGGATATATTACAGAAGGCCAAATTGTTATTGATAGGGGTCTATCAAGCAAGGGAGTTTATCCTCCAATTAACGTCCTTCCTTCATTATCAAGACTTATGAAAGATGGTATTGGTGAAGGATACACTAGGGCAGACCATGAAGACGTAATGAACCAGCTTTATGAGTCATATTCAAAGGTAATTGATGTAAGAAATATTGCCCAAATTGTAGGTGAAGAAGACTTATCAGAAATAGATAAAAAGTACCTTGAATTTGGTGAAGTATTTGAAAATAAATTCCTAGCCCAGGGACAAAATGAAAATAGGGAATTAGAAGAAAGTCTAGACCTTGCTTGGGATATATTAAAAATTCTACCAAGGACTGAACTACACAGGGTATCTGAGAAAAATCTTGACAAATTTATAGGTAAGATTGATGAATAATGACGCTATAGCAAGCAAAGCGAATTTAATAAAAGCCAAGGATGAACTTAAGCTTCTAGAAGTCGGTCTTGATATTCTTGACAAGAAGAGAAAGGCCTTGATGAATGCTCACGACAGCAAAATTAAGGATAGGGACAATTTAAATATTAAAGTTAATGAAACCATGGCCAAGGTAAGCCACAGTTTTAACAAGGCGTTAGCCAGTATTGGTGAGGAAAAGCTAGAAAACCTTGCAGGCCTTATTCCTATTGATAATTCTATTAAATTATCCACAAGTAAATTTATGCAAACAGATATAGCAGAGATTGAGTTTGAAGATAAAAAATTAACTCTTTCTTATTCGTTTTATCAGACTAATGCCTTGTTGGATAAGGCTTTGATTGACTTTAATAAATTAAGGTCTGATCTTTTTAAACTCGCCGAGCTTGATAGTACAATAAATAACCTAGAAATTGAGATTAGAAAAGCTAATAAAAAAGTAAACAGTCTAGAAAAGATTCAGATACCAAATAAAACTGATTTAATAAAGAATATTTCTCAAAGCATAGAAGAAAAAGAAAGAGAAGAATTCTCAAAGACAAAAATTGTAAAGAAAAATAAAGAAAAAAAGTCATCGTAGAATATCTACGATGGCTTTTTACTTGCTATAATTTATTTTCTTTTTGACGGTCTTACCATATTTACTTCAAGAGGTGTTACAGTATCATAGTCGATTATTCCATCATCATATTGATTTTTCTGCATTGATGCTGATAGGGCAAAGCCGATACAAACCAAAATTAAAAGTTGGAAGGTACCACCGTTTGAGAAAAATGGAAGTGGTATACCTGTTACAGGCATTATACCAATGGTCATACCAACATTTTCAAAAATGTGGATAAAGATTAATCCAGCTATTCCTGTTACAAGAAGACTTATAAAGGTGTTATTTGATGATTTTGCTATGGCAATTAACCTCAAAATTAAAATTGTGAATAAGGCAATCATTATAATTGCACCAATAAAACCTAATTCTTCAGCCAATACTGAAAATATAAAGTCAGTTTCTTTTTCGGGTATATAGCCATATTGGGATTGGCTTCCATTTAGATAGCCCCTGCCATTTATCATGCCGGATCCTATTGCGATCATACCTTGTTGTTGTTGCCAGTTTGATCCTGATGTATCTCTTGAAGGATTTAGGAAGTTTTCAATTCTGTCGGCCCTGAAACCACTTAAGTTCGCGAGAAGAAAAAGGCCTAGTCCAATTCCAGCTAATGCAAAAATTCCTATCCATTTCCAAGAAAGTCCTGCAACAAATATCATTGCAGCAATGAAAAATACATACACCATGGCTGTACCAAAGTCTGGTTGGAGCAAGATTAAACCGATAGGTATTCCAATGAAAATAATCGTACCAAGCAAGACGAGTGGTGTATTAATAGAATACTTATATTTGTCTAAAAAAGCGGCAAGTGACACAATCAAGACAATTTTACATATTTCAGCAGGTTGGAATGAGAAAGATCCAAAATAAATCCAAGACCTAGCTCCCCATTCATCTAGGCCTCGACCAATGGCTAAGGTTATACCCAAAAGACCAAACATACCCGCATAATATACCCTATAGGGTTTTTTAACAACATCTAAGTCCAAGGTACATATTATTGCGATAAATATGAACCCTAAAATTGTCGAAAATATTTGTGTCTTAATTGACGCTAGTCTTCCACCATAGGCAGAATATAGTACAATGAGGCCATATATAGACAAGGCCAATGTTGAAATTAATAGTAGGATATCAAAATCCTTGAAATTTTTCTTTTTTAAATTAAACATTATATCACTCCAGTTCTTATTTATTATATAACAGAAATTGGGCAAATACAATTTTAGCAGGTAAAAATAAGACTAGTATAATATTAGAGAAGGTTGGTGATATTATTTTAAGTAAGAAAAAGATAGGAGAGGTCCTAGAATTATTAGATAAAATGTATCCTGATGTTGATCGTTCAATGCTGGATTTTACAACTCCGTTTGAGTTATTAGTGGCAACAATACTTTCTGCCCAAGCTACAGACGTCAGTGTAAATAAGGTGACTAAGGAAATGTTTAAAGTTGCCAATACTCCAGAAGACTTTGCTAATATGGATATAAAAGAGCTTGAAAATCACATTAGGACTATTGGAATATATAGAAATAAGGCGAAAAATATTAAGGCAGCAAGCAAGATTTTGATGGAGGATTACAATTCAGTTGTTCCTGCTGATAAAAAGGAATTGCAGAAACTTCCAGGAGTGGGGCGAAAAACAGCTAATGTAGTGTGTGCTAACGCTTTTGGGATCCCATCAATAGCTGTAGATACCCATGTTTTTAGGGTTTCAAATAGGATTGGACTGGCTGATGCTAATAATGTTGATAAGACTCAAGATCAGTTAGAAAAAAATATCGATGAATCTAGGTGGTCAAAAACTCATCATCAAATTATAAGCCATGGCAGGGCTCTTTGTAAGGCAAGAAATCCTCTATGTGAAGAGTGTGAGATAAATAAATTGTGCCAATACTACAGGAGGATTCATGATTAAACTATTTGCTTTTGATATAGACGGAACTTTGCTAGATAATACTTCAAAAGTTACAGACGAAAGCAAGAAAGCTCTAGCAAAGCTTGATGATGCTGGAATAAAGGTTGTTCTTGCTAGTGGAAGAGTTTTTCCATCAATAAAATATAACCAAAAATTGTTAGAAATTTCAGGACCTATTGTGGCAACAAATGGTAGTTTAATAAGTCTTGATGGTAGGGAAGTATATAAATCTTATTATATAGAAGAAAGACTACTAAAAAAATTATATGAATTTTGCCTAGATTATAAAATGGATCTTCATTTTTATGATGAAGAAAATTATTATACAAATAGATTAAATTTGGACAGGATAAAGCATCTAAAAATAGATAATGATTTTGGGATGAATTATCAAGTAGATTTAATAATCAAAAATGATCCAGTTTCATATCTTATCAATCAAGGGAAAAAGGCTATTAAATTTCAAATATCTGGCATAGATGAAAAAGACATGGCTAAAGAAAAAATAATAGATTTATTAGAAAAGGAGTTTGGAGAAGATTTATATATAACGGCTTCTGGAGATTCATTACTAGAGATTGGTAATAAAAATGCAACAAAGTGGACATCGATTGAAGAGATTTGTGATAAACTGGGTATATATACAAATGAAGTTGCAGCCATAGGCGATGCTTATAATGATATTCCAATGGTCAAAGGAGCAGGGCTTGGTTTTGCTATGGGAAATGCAAAGGACAAGCTAAAAGAAGTGGCAGACGTAATTGTAGCAGACAATGAATCTGGTGGAGCTTTGGAGGCTGTAAATTATGTTTTAGAGGCAAATAAAAATGTTTAACATTGTTTTACTAATGCCAGAACATCCTGGAAATGTCGGCAATATTGCAAGAACTTGTGTTTTAACAGAATCAAGACTTCATTTGGTTAGACCTTTTAAATTTAATTTATCAGATAAATATTTAAAAAAGGCAGGAATAGACTATTGGGAATATGTAGATTTAGTTATCCACGATAGTCTTGATGAATTTTTGGAATATTTAAAAGATAAGAATTTCTATTTAGTTGAGACACCAAGTGAAAATAGATATGTTGATGTTGATTTTAAAGATGGTGACTATTTGATTTTTGGCCGTGAAAAGGAAGGTATAGACGAAAAACTCCTTGAAGCATATAAGGAAAAAATCATAACTATACCAATGACACCAAAGATAAATAGGTCTTTAAACTTAGCAAATTCGGTTTCTATTGTTTTGTACGAAGCCCTAAGACAAGTAGATTTTAAATTTTAATAAGGAGATATATGTACGATATAATTATTATTGGCGGTGGTCCTGCTGGTTTATCTGCAGGCTTATACGCCGGAAGAAGTAAGTTAAAAACTTTGATCATAGAAAAAGATGTGGCTGGAGGCCAAATTTCCGGTACAGCCTTTGTAGAAAACTACCCAGGGTCAATAGAAAATCCTACAGGGATGGGACTCTCTGAAAGAATGGAAGAACAAGCAAAAAAATATGCAGAAGTAGTTTTTGAAAATGTAAAAGAAGTTAATCTCGATGGTGAAATAAAAACTGTAAAGACTGATTCTAATGAATATCAAGCTAAGGTTATTATAATTTCTACTGGTGCTAGACATAGGAATCTTGGTGTGCCAGGAGAAAAAGAATTTGCAAATAGGGGAGTTTCATACTGTGCAACTTGTGACGGACCTTTCTATCAAGGCCTTGACATATATGTTGTAGGTGGAGGAGATTCTGCCTTAGAAGAAGCAAATTACCTTACTCGTTATGGAAAATCTGTAACAATCATCCATAGAAGGGATGAATTTAGAGCAAGCGGCGTTGTCGTAGATAATGTAAAAAACAATCCAAAAATAAAGTTTGAATACGATAGCGTAGTTAAAGAAATCAGAGGTGATAAAGAAGTAGATGAATTAGTCTTAGAAAATGTAAAGACTAAGGAAGAAAAAATCATTAAAAATGAAGATGGTTCACCAATAGGAGTATTTATTTTCGTTGGTAATATCGCCCAAACAGAAATTTTTGAAGGTAAGATTAAAATGGAAAATGGGTATATAATTACTGATGAGGATATGAAAACCGACATCGAAGGAGTCTTTGCAGTAGGAGATACTAGGAAAAAAACTGTAAGACAAGTCGTTACTGCAGCAAGTGACGGCTGCATTGCAGCTGTGGTTGCTAACAGGTATCTGGAGAGCAAATCCTGGTAGATATATTGACAAAGTAATAACAAAATGTATATTAATAAATGTAGAAAGAATTTTTAGGAGGCAATAATGACAACAAGAGTAGCAATTAACGGATTTGGTAGAATTGGACGTCTTACCTTAAGAAGAATCGCAGCAGTAGAAGATAATATTGAAGTAGTAGCAATTAACGACCTTATTGACAAAGAAGGTTTACTATATGCTTTCAAATATGATACTGCTCAAGGTAGATTTGATGGTGAAGCCGAATTAACAGAAGACGGATTTAAAATTAATGGTAAAGACATCAAAGTTTTTGCTGAAAGAAATCCAGAAGATCTTCCATGGAAAGATTTAAACGTAGATATCGTTCTTGAATGTACAGGATTCTTTACAGAAAAAGAAAAAGCTGAGGCTCACATCAAAGCTGGAGCAAGAAAAGTTCTTATTTCTGCACCAGGTAAAGGCGATATGAAAACAATCGTATTTGGTGTAAACCACGAAATACTTGATGGCTCAGAAACAGTTGTTTCAGGCGCAAGCTGCACAACAAACTGTCTATCACCAATGGTTAACGTACTATTAAAAGAATTTGGATTTGTTTCAGGACAAATGTCAACAATCCACGCATATACAGCAACTCAAGCTATCCAAGATACACCAGCTAGTAAAAAAGACCTTAGAGGCGGAAGAGCAGCAGCTCAAAACACAATCCCAGCTTCAACAGGTGCAGCAAAAGCTGTTGGTAAAGTACTTCCAGAAGTAGAAGGTAAAATAGATGGATCAGCTCTAAGAGTTCCAACAATTACTGGCTCTATTACTGAACTTTATTCTGTACTTGAAAAGAAAGTTACAGTTGAAGAAGTAAATGCAGCTATGAAAAAATATTCTAACGATGCTTTCGCATACGAAACAGATGATATAGTTTCAAGTGATATTATCGGTTACCCAGCAGGTTCTATATTTGATTCACAACTAACAAAAATAGTTGAAGGAGCAAACGGAACACAAGTTGTTAAGACTGTTGCTTGGTATGATAACGAAATGGGATACGTATCTAACTTAGTTAGAACACTTGATTATCTAGCAAATCTTTAAGAGTATTAAACAGGCGAGATAATATCTCGCCTTTTTTACGAGGTGAATAATGAATAAAAAAACAGTAAAAGACTTAGATGTAAAGGGCAAAAAAGTTCTTGTAAGAGTGGACTTTAACGTACCTTTATCAAAAGAAGAAAAGGGAAAAATAGCAGACGATGCTAGAATTAAAGCAGCAATCCCTACAATTAACTACCTATCGGAAAATGGAGCTAAGGTCATTCTTATGAGCCACCTAGGTAGACCAAAAGGAGAGGCTAATCCAGAATTTTCTTTAAAACCAGTTGCTGATTATCTAGCAAATGAATATAAAGATAAGTTTACTTTTATACCAAGCGATCTTGTTGTGGATGAAAAAGTAAAAGAAGAAGTAAATAAACTTGAAGACGGTCAAATTGCCCTACTTGAAAACACAAGATATAGAAAAGAAGAAACTAAAAATGGTGAAGACTTTGCAAAAGAATTAGCATCACTTGCTGATTTATATGTAAATGATGCCTTTGGTACAAGCCATAGAGCTCACGCTTCAAATGTTGGTGTAGCTAGCATCCTTCCTTCTGCAGTTGGTTTCTTAATTGAAAAAGAAATCGAAGTTATGGGCAAGGCCCTAGAAGCTCCTGACCATCCATTTGTATCAATCTTAGGTGGTGCTAAGGTATCTGATAAGATTGGTGTAATCGAAAACTTAATTACAAAAGTTGATACTATCCTAATTGGTGGTGGTATGGCTTATACATTCCTAAAGGCTATGGGCAAGGAAATAGGAAAATCACTTCTTGAAGAAGATAAGATGGACCTATCTTTAGAATTAATCGAAAAAGCTAAAGCTAATGGGGTAGAGATATTACTTCCAGTTGATGTTGTTATCGCTGATAAAATTGAAGCTGGCGTTGCTACTGAAATAGTTGATATAGACAATATCCCAGTAGACAAGGAAGCACTAGATATCGGACCAAAAACAGCAAAACTTTTTGCAGATAAGATAAAAGAAGCTAAGACAGTTGTATGGAATGGACCAATGGGTGTATTTGAAATAAAAGAATTCTCAAATGGTACCAATGAAGTTGCTAAAGCTCTAGCTGAATCAGACGCTGTAACTATTGTGGGTGGCGGAGATAGTGCACTTGCTATTGAAATGGCTGGCCTAAAAGATAAGATAACCCACGTATCTACAGGCGGTGGAGCAAGCTTAGAGTTCCTAGAAGGTAAAGAACTACCAGGAATAACTGCAATCGAAGACAAATAAGGAGTCAAAATGCGCAAACCAGTAATAGTTGGCAATTGGAAGATGAATAAGACACCTAGTGAAGCGAGACAACTTCTAGAAGAAGTCAAAGCTTTAGATCTTGTTTCAAGTGTTGAAGCAGGATTTTGTGTACCAGCCATAGATTTACTTGTAGCTCAAGAAGTTCTTGAAGGTACAAATATTAATTATGGTGCAGAAAATATGTATTTTGAAGAAAGCGGAGCATATACAGGTGAAATATCTCCACTAATGCTTAAAGATGTTAAGGCAAAATACGTAATTATCGGTCACTCTGAAAGAAGAGAATACTTCAAAGAATGTGATTGCCTTGTAAATAAAAAGGTAAAATCAGCTCTCGCACACGACTTAGTTCCAATTCTTTGTGTTGGTGAAACTCTTGAAGAAAGAGAAGAGAACAAACATGAAGCAAAGGTTAAAGAACAATTAACAAAGAATTTAAAAGATGTAAGCGAAGCAGATATTGAAAAAGTAATCATCGCTTATGAACCAATTTGGGCAATAGGTACAGGTAAGACCGCTTCAGCAGAAGATGCTGATGATATGTGTGGTTTTATTAGAAACTTTATCAAAGAAACTTACAGCGAAGCTGCTAGTGAAAAAATTAGAATCCAATATGGTGGTTCAATGAAACCATCAAACGTAAAAGAATTACTTGCCAAAGAAAATATTGACGGTGGTCTAATAGGTGGAGCAAGCCTTAAAGCAAGTGATTTTGAACAATTAGTTAATTTTAAAAAATAAAAAAATTATAAGGAGAAATAAATGAGCTTAATTACAAGTGTATACGCAAGACAAATTATCGATTCAAGAGGAAACCCAACTGTAGAAGTTGAAGTTGAAACAGAACTTGGCGGTTTCGGTAGAGCTGCAGTTCCATCAGGCGCATCTACAGGTGAATGGGAAGCTGTAGAACTTAGAGACGGCGACAAGGACTACTTCCAAGGAAAATCAGTTCTTAAAGCTGTTGAAAATGTAAATGAAATTATCGCTGAAGAACTTGAATATAACTTTGACGTTACTGATCAAATCGGTATTGACAATGCTATGATCGAACTTGACGGTACAGAAAACAAAGGCAAACTTGGAGCTAACGCTATTCTTGGTGTATCTCTTGCAGCAGCAAAAGCAGCAGCTGATGAACTTGGTATGCCATTATATAACTACATTGGAGGAACAAACGCTAAGCTTCTTCCAACACCAATGATGAACATCCTAAACGGTGGTGAACACGCAGATAACTCAGTTGATATCCAAGAATTCATGATTTTCCCACTTGGTGCTGAAAGCTTTTCACACGCTCTTCAAATTGGTACAGAAGTATTCCACAACCTAAAATCAGTTCTTTCAAGCAAAGGCTATAACACAGCTGTTGGTGATGAAGGTGGATTTGCTCCAAACCTTAAATCAAACGAAGAAGCTCTAGAAATCATCTGCGAAGCTATCAAAGCTGCTGGATATGAACCAGGAAAAGATGTTTATATAGCTATGGACTGTGCTTCATCTGAATTCTACAACAAAGAAGACGGTAAATACCACCTTGATGGAGAAGGTACAGTTAAGACAGAAGATGAAATGATTGACTGGTTAGAAGAATTAGTAAATAAATATCCAATTATCTCAATCGAAGACGGTCTTGATGAAAACGACTGGGAAGGTTGGGCAAAACTAACAGAAAGACTTGGAAAGAAAGTTCAACTTGTTGGTGATGATTTATTTGTTACAAACACAAAGAAACTTGAAAAAGGTATAGCTGAAGGCGTAGCAAACGCAATCCTTATCAAGGTTAACCAAATCGGTACTCTTACAGAAACATTAAATGCAATTGAAATGGCTAAAGAAGCTGGATATACTGCAATAGTTTCTCACAGATCTGGTGAAACTGAAGATACTACAATTGCTGACCTTGTAGTAGCTGTAAACGCAGGCCAAATCAAAACAGGTGCACCTTCAAGAACAGACAGAGTTGCTAAATACAACCAACTTCTAAGAATAGAAGATGAACTTTGGGATGATGCTAGATTTAAAGGCCTAGACGCTCTTTACAACCTAAAATAAGATGATTTTTAAGGACTTGTTTCTAAGGAAGCAAGTCTTTTTTAATAAATATTGAAATACAAGGCAATTTGTGGTATTATAAAACAGTATGAACGGAGGTGTCTATATGTCAAATTTGCTTGCAGTAATTATGATGATTGCATCAGCAATAGTTATAGTTGCAGTTACATTACAAGATCCTAAAACTGACGGGCTAGGAGCTTTGTCTGGAACAAAGACAAATGTTTTTGGTAAAAGTGCACATAAATCAAAAAATGAAATGCTAGACAAGGTTGTTATTTTTGGAGGAGTACTTTTATTTTTAGGAAGTATAATATTTATAGCAATAAATTAGGAAGGGGTCAAGGGTTTTGACTCCTTTTTTTATTAGGAGTCGTAAGGAGAGTAGATATGAATATAAAAGAATTAATATTAAATTTAATATACGATGACGACTACATACCTATGACCTTAAAGGAATTAGAAATTTATTTAAAAGCTGATAGATACACAAGATCAGCTGTGAAGGACATTGTAGACGAACTCGTTAATGAAAATAAAATAAGAATATCAAATAAAAAAAGAATCATGCCTTTAACAGATGATGAACTTAATCTTATTGGTAAGATATCAATGGCAGCTGGCGGCTATGGATTTTTTATTTCTGATAATAAAGACTTTGACGATGTTTATATCTCAAGAGATAGGCTAAATGGGGCCCATAATAATGACAAGGTCAGGATCAAAATTATTAGACAAAAAGAAACAGCAAAGAATGCCGAGGGCGAAGTTTCTGAAATTTTAGAAAGAGCTAATGAGGAATTAATTGGGACATATCAAGCGAGCAAAAAGTTCGGATTTGTAATAGTTGATGATAGGTCTCATACTGATGATATATATATAGTTAAAAATAATTCACTAGGTGCAAAAAATGGAGACAAAGTAGTTGTCGAGATTATTTCATACCCAAAAACAGGCAATCCTGAAGGAAAAATAATTGAAATAATTGGCGGTAAGAATGATAAGAATATAGATGTTTTATCGATAATAAGACAAGAAAAAATCCCTACTGAGTTTTCAAAGCAAACAAAGAAAGAACTTTTGTTTATAGGTGATGAGGTAGGGGATGAAGAACTTATAGGTAGGACTGACCTCAGCGAACTTTTTACAGTAACAATTGACGGCAGGGATTCAAAAGATTTTGATGATGCCATCTCTATAGAAAAAAATGAAGACAATTATGACCTTTATGTCCATATAGCTGATGTTAGCCATTACGTAAAAAGACATACAGCTCTTGATGATGATGCCTATGAAAGGGGTAATTCTACTTATCTTTATAATATAGTTATCCCTATGCTTCCAGAAAAATTATCAAATGGTATTTGTTCTCTAAATCCAGGTGAAATCCGACTTGCTATTACTGCAAAAATGACTATTGATAAGAAGGGTAAGGTTGTAAATAATAATTTTTATGAATCTTTCATTAAATCTGATAAGAGACTTGTTTATGACGATGTAAATGACTTTTTAGAAGGTGATAATGATATCTACGATGATGAAATCCTAAAAGAAAAATTAAGGCTTTTTAATGAACTTTATAAAATTTTAAGAAAATCAAGAGAAAATCGTGGATCAATAGACTTTAATTTTGAGGAAAGCCAAATCGATGTATCAGAAACTGGTAAAGTTTTAAATATTGAAGCTCTTGAAAGAGGACCTGGTAATAAGATGATTGAAGAATTCATGCTTATAGCCAATGAAACTGTAGCAAGTTTATTTGCCTATATGGATTTTCCTTTTATTTACAGGATCCACGAAAAACCAAGCGAAGAAAAACTTGATGGCTTTAAAAGAGCCTTAAATGCCATGGGATATAATATAAAGGGAAATGACCTACACCCAAAAGATTTTCAAAACATCTTAAAAGAAGTAGAGGGCAAGAAGGAAGAAAAAATCATTAATATGCTCATGTTAAGGACTATGAAGAAGGCTAAGTATGCAAACTATAATGATATACATTTCGGTCTTTCTACCAAGTTCTACACCCATTTTACAGCCCCTATAAGAAGGTATCCTGACCTAATAGTTCATAGGATACTAAAATATTTCATAGAAAATAAATTAAATAAGGTAAATCAAACGAGTCTTGAATCAAATCTTGAACAAGCTGCTGATCATCTATCAATTACAGAAAGGCGAAGCGAGGAAGCCGAAAGAGCTGTAGAAGATTTAATGAAGTGTAAATATATGACACGTTTTATTGGAGATATCTTTGATGGTAGGATTTCATCTATCACTGAATTTGGTATGTTCATAGAACTTGAAAATACAGTAGAAGGCTTATTTATGTATAAATTTTCTGACCATAGATATGACTTTATAGAAGACAGTCTGAGAGCCTTTGATGTTGATTCTAAGAAATATTATTCAATCGGCCAAGAAGTTAGGATAAAAGTTATAAATGTAGACCTAGTTAAAAGAGAAATAGACTTTTATTTGGAGGATGAAGATGAAATTATTAGCCAATAATAAAAAAGCCTTTCATGATTATTTTATAGAAGAAAAATACGAGGCAGGACTTGAGCTAAAAGGAAGCGAAGTAAAATCTATAAAAGCTGGCAAGGTTTCGATTAAAGAAGCTTTCATTTCTGACCGAAAGGGTGAAATGTTTGTTTATGGTATGCATGTGACTCCATATACGGAAGGATTCGATAAGATAGACCCAACAAGGACTAGGAAACTTTTGCTCCACAAAAAAGAAATAAATAAATTAATAGGCAAAAAAACAGTTGACGGTTATACCCTAGTACCACTTAAAGTTTATGAAAATAATGGTCTAGTAAAGATTGAAATTGCACTTGCCAAGGGTAAAAAAATGTACGACAAGAGAGAATCAATCAAGAGAAAAGACGATAAGAGGCGTATGGAAAGAGCCCTTAAGAATTACTAAAAATTATGAATTATATTAGAATGAGCGAAAAAGATTTGGATATTATTACAAGTCTTTACGTAAGATACTATAATGAAAATGAAGATGGAACTTGGACTTTTGAGAAAGCCTACAAAAGGATTAGGCAAGTATTGCTTACTTCTGACTCTTATTGCCTAATTCAAGAAGTTAATGGCCTCTATACAGGATTTTTGATGGGCTATATTAAAGAATATGATGATTTAAAATCTTATTTCCTAGAAGAAATCGTAGTTTTTAAAGATTATCAAAATAAAGGACTTGGGACCTTATTCATTAGTGAACTTCAAAAGCAATTAATGAATAGGGACGTAAGTATGATTGAATTAATGAGCGTAAATGATGCCAAGCACTTAAATTTTTATGAAAAATTTTCATTTGAGAAGTCAAGTAACCTCTTAGTTATGAGTAAGTTTATATAAAAAAGTCCTCTATTTAGTAAAGACTAAGTAGAGGAATTTTTATTCTATTACAAATTGTTTAAATACATATAACAAACGTCGGCCAAAAGACCGCTGCCAAGATACAGTGTATCTTCATATATATCAAACTTAGAAGAATGATGAGGATATGTTTGGCCATCAGAATGTGGTTTTAGATTATTTAAGGAAATGTAAGTTCCTTTTGCTTTTTTTAAGAAAAAGGCAAAATCGTCAGCACCCATTGTTGGATTTTTAAGATTAATCACTTTATCAATTCCAAATAGATTTGTTGCAGTCTTCAATACAAAATCTGTGAAATCATCATCATTAATTAATGATGGGTAGTATCTTTTATAAGAGAATTCCGCCTTAGCCCTATAAGCTTGGGCAATATTTACCGATACTTCTTTCATCCTACTTTCTAAGAAATCTCTAGTTTCATCGTTAAAACACCTAACAGTTCCTTCTTCGAAGACGTGATCAGGAATAACATTTTGGTTAACACCTCCATGAATTTGACACACAGATATTAAAGCAGGGTTTAGAGGGTCAATCTCTCTTGAAATTATCTTATAAAAGGCATTGTTAATCTCGCTTATAATTGATATAGGATCTATAAATGATTCTGGCCTAGCTCCATGACCACCCTTGCCAATAATTTTTAAGGTGAAAGCATCCATACTTGACATCATTTCGCCTTTTTTAATAGCGATAGTTCCTTTCGGGTATTTTCCAAAAAGTCCTCCTTCATGGATAGCGATGACCCTATCGACCTTAGGATTTTCCATACAGCCTTCATTAATCATAGGTTCTGCACCACCGGGAATTTCCTCACCTGGTTGGAAAAATACCTTGACTAAGCCTCCTAATTTGTCCTCGTTCGCCTTTAAAAGTTCACATGCACCTAATGCCATGGCAACATGTCCATCGTGACCACAGGCGTGCATAAGGCCCTTATGGAGGGATTTAAACTCCAAATCAGTTTCCTCTTTGATTTCTAGACCATCCATATCAGCTCTGATTGCTATACATTTGTCCTTGTGATTTCCAATATAGGCAACAAGAGCATTACCACCGATGAGTTTATCATAAGAGATTCCCATTTCATCTAATCTTTTACAAATATAAGCACTTGTCTTCGGAAGATTTAATTCAAGCTCTGGTATTTGGTGAAGTCTTCTTCTATCATATATTATTTTATCTTCAATTTCTTTTGCTAGTTCTAAAAAATTCATACCAATCTCCTGGTTTTATTATAACACATTAGTATTTCTTTATTTAGAAAATTTGTCTTGTATAGTAGAAGAGAGGTAGAAATGAATATTAGAAATATAAATAAAATTGAAATGGATTCTCTTATAATTTTTTCCAAAGATGAGGGAATTTTATTTGAAAAAACTAATGAAGAAAAAATTAATATAAGGTCAATTGCTAAGTTTGTAACTAGCCTTGCTTGCGGTATTCTAATGGACAAATCAAATGGTGATTTTAATGAGGATACACTTATTTATGATATTTTAAAGGATAAAGTTAAAATTTCTAATAAGAAAAATCTTCCAAAGCTTAAAAATATACGTGTCAAAGATTGTCTGACCCACACCATGGGTTATAGAGATATAATTTTAATGAGTAAGGATATAGGGGATATGAATAAGGATACACTCATAGAATATGCCTTATCATATCCTTTATATTTTAAGCCAGGTGAAGAGTTTTTATATTCTAATGCAGGTTATTATGTACTCTCAGCGGTTATGCAGGAATATCTCGGTTATGACTTATATGATTTTATAAATGATAATCTATTTAAAAAATTAGGAATTGATAATTCACGCTGGGACAGGTATGGAAAGTACCTTGTAGGTGCTAGCAAATTATATTTAAGTGCGGATGACCTTTTAAAGCTAGGAATTTTAGTAATGAATGATGGAGTCTACAAAGGAAAAATGGTAGTGTCTTCTGAGTGGATAGAGAAGATTTCTAGTAAAGTATATAAAAACGAAAAGGATTATGAAGATCAATTCTATTTATCAAATGATTATTATGGCTATGGACTTTGGAGTGGTAAGGATGGAGTGACATATGCATCAGGAACTGGCGGTCAATATGTTATTTTTTTAGAAAAAGAGGGTATTATCATAGTGACTTGTAATGGAGGATACCCAAATAAGGTACCGACCACTAAAAATCAACTTGATTCTATTATAAAAAGCGTAAGAGAGGAATAAAATGGATTATAATTACTTAATTAAACACACTGAAACTTATGAAAATTATAAGGAACTTTTGGTAAGAGTTAACGAGATTTTAGATAAACTAGAAAGTGATAGGGAAGATTTTGATAAGCTTGTAGAATATTACTACAGTGATCAATTTCAAAAAGATTACGATGACTCAAATCAAGGCAAGATAGATTCTTCAATTAACCAAGGAATTTTAACTGAAGATGCCATATATGATCTTATGGGCGATGATTATTACCTTGCCTTAAGATTTTTAGACCTTGCTAATAAAATGATTCAACAAAAATAAAAAAATGCACTCAAGCTTAGGGCGAGAGTGCATTTTTCTTATCTTCTTCTTTTGCTAAATGAAGTAACAACAGCGCTTGCTACAAGGATTGCAACAATAGCTTCTGGTATAGCGTTGGTGACAAAAGCAGAAAAAATAGTTTTTGCTGCAAGATCTGGACTTATACCAATAGCTTCAGCATATTTTTGCGCATATAGGATATAAATTAGACCTAGAACTAAACCTGAGTTGGTTAGAGTTCCCATAAATGAACTAACAGCTATGGCAAAATTTGCCTTTTTATTTTTGACAGATAAGTAAAGCATAGTACAAGCAATTAGTAAAAATATAACTGAAAATATTTTATTTATTAATGCTACTTCTGTCATAAAGGACTTTATGGTTACATAGCTAAGGATAATTACAATTACAGACCAAAAAATATTCATAAATAAACGAAGTTTATTATTATCCTTATCCTTAAGAGCCTTGTAGATTAGTCCAGTGACCACACCGATCAATATTCTAGGTAATATAGAAATAAGCGGGTTATAAAAGACGAAAGATATTGGCCCTGGTCTAGTCATTGCATTAAATAGAGAGAAAAAACCAAATATCATGCCAACTAGTCCGCCTACAACAGGTCCTTGAAGGATGCCCGCAATTATAACAGGAATATGTAAGCTAGTTATAGATAGCATGCCTAGAGGTATAAATCCTAGGGGAGTTAGGCCAAGCATTATAACAATTGAGCCCAGAATACCAACAGTGGTGAGATTTTTTGTTTCTAATTTCATTAATTCCTCCTAAATCTCAAACTTTCTTATATTATACGACGAAAAATGAAAAGTAAAGGCCTAATTGATAAAAAATTAATAATTTATTTTAATTTATAAAATTAGAAATTTTCAAAATGAATTCTAAGAAAATAAAAACAAAAAAAGAAGGCGATTGCCTTCTAATTTTAATATTTGGTGCACCATCAGGGATTCGAACCCTGGACGCCCTGATTAAGAGTCAGGTGCTCTACCAGCTGAGCTAATGGTGCATACTTTCTGTTGACTACCTTTATAGTATAACACCATATATAGCTTGTGTCAAGTTTTTATTTAGAAAATTTCCAAATTTTTAGTATTTGATCTGAGATATCGTTATAGTCCCATTCTATGATAGAATTTTTCACGCTATTTGGATCATTTATAATAAATTTGCCGTCCTTATAGGAATCAATTACTAATATATGGCCATAGAGAGTAAAGTATCCTCTACCAACAGATATTAATAAGGGACCTTCTTCTAGTGCCTTAATCATTTTATCCTTATCTAGGTTAACGTCCTCGACTTTCACCTTGTATTCTTTGGAAATGTGATCAATAAATGCCCAGTCCATGCCACCATCATTCATAAATTTGGAAGCTTTCTTAGCCATCTCATTTGGATAGATTAAATTACCTGTCATCCTTGACATAATCATAGCCATTGATGTTGGTCCACAACCTGAAATACCGATATTGGTAGGGTAAAGTGTATCATAGGCCCATCTATTATCCCATTGGATAAAATATGGGGTTTTTCTTTTTAGCTTTACAGATTCACCCTTATAAAAATTGAAGTCGGTAAAATTATGGTTCTTATTGTATACGAATTCTATAGTATCTGGATCATTACCAGTTAAATATGCGTCAACATTGTCCAGATTATAAAAATTATCATAGACCCACTCGGCTTTTTTGTCTTTCTTTGCTGCCTCTTCAACATTTTTTATTAAATCTTCTTTAACTTCAGATTTTTTCTTTGGTTTAACTTCGTATGTAAAGTCCAAGAAATCTTTTCTTTTAAAGGTGTCGCTGGCTAGGGATTTTAAATCTTCAATTATTTTTACACTTTCTTCATCTATAAAGCCTTTGATATCAATATCAGGTCCTTTGGAACAAGATGTAAGGCTAAATAAAGATAAAAGTACTATTAATAGTTTTTTCATACTTACATTTTACTAGAAATAAATTTTGCTTCAATTAAATAAAACTTTAAAATTTTTATTTTTAGTATATAATATACGGGTAATGTTTCTTGGCACCCATTACTAAAAAAAATCAAGGAGAAAAAAATGAAAGAAAAGTTTATTAGTTTAGACGATACTAATTTTTTAGTTAAGTCTGCAGGTGTAGCAGCTTTATATGCTGTATTGACACTTTTATTGCCAGTTGCGTCCTATGGTCCAATTCAATTTAGGTTTAGTGAAATTTTGGTACTATTAGTATTTTATAACAAGAGATTTATACCAGGACTTGTTTTAGGATGTGCTATAGCAAATTTATTTAGTCCAATGATGTTATTTGACGTCGTATTTGGGACACTTTCATCATATATAGCTTTTATATTAATGCAAAGAGCTAAAAATCTATACGTTGCATCAATATTTCCAGTTTTATTAGTTTCAGTACCTGCTATTGGAACTTGGCTAATCTTAGCTAGTGATGAAGTATTTTTCGTACTTTTGATGCAATTTATGTTAAGTGAATTCGTTATGGTTTCAATTATCGGTGTATTGTTATTTAAGATACTTGAAAAAAATGAAGGATTCATGTCATATATATATAATTTTTAAGAAAAAACTCCTCCAGCCAAATAGGCTAGGGGAGTTTTAATTATATTAGATCTTGTTTAGTTTATCGATTATTTTTTCAATCTCTTCAATTTTTTCTTTGATGTCTTCTTCATTTTCTTGCTTAAGACTATCATAGACGCAATGTTCAAGGTGACCTCTTAAAACATCTTTATTTATGTTTTTTAGAATTGAAATTGAGGCCATAACTTGATTAGATATATCAATACAATACCTATCGTCTTCTATCATTTTTATCAAACCATCAATTTGACCACTGACAGTTTTTAACTTTCTGATAGTTTTATTTTTATCAGCCTTCATTTACTACTTTTGAAGACCCTTATATTCGTAACCTGCTTCGTTAATTGCATCACTAACTACTTTTTCATCAATATCACCTTGGTAAGAAACCTCAGCATTTTTATTATCTAAGTTTACAATAACTTCATTTACGCCATCTATTTCTTCTAAAGCGTTTTTAACATGCTTAGCACAGTTATTACAGCTCATTCCATCAACATTTACAATCATTTTTTTAATTTCGTTCATTTCATTCTCCTTTAAAATTTCGTTTTTATTATCTGTTTCATTAGAATATGTTTCTGACTTTGACTTAAATCCTCTAAGCCTAAGTGAGTTTAGACATACAAATACTGATGAGAAACTCATTGCAAGTGAAGCAAACATTGGATTTAAAGTTAGACCAAATTTTGGATACAAGAGACCTGCAGCGAGAGGGATTAGGATAATATTATAAAAGAAAGCCCAGAATAAGTTTTCTTTTATAGTTTTTATTGTTGCCCTTGATAAGTCAATTGATTTTACAAGGTCTAGCAGACTATTCTTAACCAAAACTACATCGGCAGAATCAATTGCAATATCTGATCCTTTGCCAATAGCGATACCAATATCAGCTCTTGCGAGGGCTGGGGCATCATTTATACCGTCACCAACCATTGCAACTTTTTTATCTTCTGCTTGGAGTGTCTTTACAACCTTATCCTTATCTTGCGGAAGTACTTCAGAAAATTTTTTATCAATATTTAAACTTTTCCTAATGGCTTCTGCAGTAATTTCATTATCTCCAGTAACCATGGTAATTTCGAATCCTTCTTTTTTTAGAATATCAATAGCAATTTTAGAAGAATCTTTAGCCATATCTTTTGCTGCGATTAAGCCTATAACTTCTATATCATTAGCAAAATACATTGAAGTCTTGCCATCTTTGGAAAGTTTGTTGTTTAGTTCTTGATAATTATCTAGATTTATATTATTCTCTTCCATAAGCCTGAGGTTACCAGCATAATAAAGATTATTATCAATTTCCCCCTTAATACCTCTTCCAACAATAGATTCGAAATCATCTACTGGTAGGAGCTGTATGTTTTTTTCTGCTGCATAAGTATTAATAGCATCAGATAGGGGATGTTCTGATAAATGCTCTAAAGATGCTGCAATCTCTAAGAAAGATTTTTCATTAATTTTTGTAATTATATCTGTGACAACTGGTTTCCCTTCAGTTATTGTTCCTGTTTTATCAAGTAGGATTGTATCAACCTTATGAAGGTTTTCTAGACTTTCAGCATTCTTAAATAAGAGTCCAAGCTCTGCTGACTTACCAGTAGCAACCATGATTGCCATTGGTGTTGCAAGTCCAAGTGCACATGGACAAGATATAACAAGAACTGAAATCATAAGATTTAGTGCAAATTCAAAGTCTTTGCTAATTATATACCAGCTTATAAATGTAATTAATGAAATAATAATTACAGCAGGTACAAAAATTGCAGAAATTTTATCGGCAAGTTTTGCAATAGGTGCCTTAGTCTCATTAGCCTCATTTACAAGGCTAATAATCTGGGAGAGTGTTGTATCTTCTCCAACTCTAGTTGCCATAAATTTAAAGGAACCTTGCCTGTTGATAGTTGCAGAAATTACTCCATCTCCTATAGTTTTGCTGACTGGAATTGATTCGCCTGTGATAGCTGCTTCGTCAACTAGGGAAGAGCCTTCTGTAATTTTTCCATCGACAGGTATTCTCTCACCGGGCCTTATAACAATAATGTCCCCTTTTTCTATATCAGCAGAGTCAATCTCAACTTCTACATTATTTCTAATTACTCTTGCTCTTTCTGGAGCCAGGTCCATTAGGTTTTTTAAAGAAGCCTTGGTTTCTCCCTTACTTCTTGCTTCAAAATATTTTCCTAGCGTAATCAATGTAAGAATCATTGCTGAAGATTCAAAATATAGGTTATGCCTGTAAGCATCTATTGTTTCAAAATCACCTAGTCCTGCAGCATGTGCCATTCTCATAATTACAAAAATACCATAAACTAAAGCCGATGATGATCCAAGGGCTATAAGAGTATCCATATTTGGATTTCCATTTTTAAGGGACTTAAATCCGGAAACAAAGAATTTCTTATTTACAAATATTACAGGAATAGTTAATAAGAATTGAACAAAGGCATTATTTATAGCACCTTGACTTCCTACTAAAAAACTTGGAATAGGTAGACTTATCATCGGTCCCATTGAAATATACATTAGGATAATCATGAAGAAAAAGGATACCTTTAGCCTAAACTTTGTATTATCTTCTTCAAGTTCTTTTAAGTTTTCCTTTTCATTTTTAAAAGAATTTTCATTATTTTTAAGCCTAGCCTCATAGCCTGCTCTTGAAACTGCTTCAATTATATCGCTATCTGAAATTTTATTTGGATCGTATTCTACACTCATTGATTCATTTATAAGGTTTACATTCACTTCATTAACACCAAGTTTTTTCACAGCCCTATCTACAGCTGCCTGACAAGAAGCACAAGTCATCCCATAAACGTCAAATTTTTGTTTCATTAAACCTCCTTTCACACCCCTAGGGGGTATATATAAACTATATTTACTGAATATATTTTGTCAAGTATAATGTATTAAAGGAGTAAATATGAAAAGATACCATATTATTTTTAAGGGTAGGGTCCAAGGAGTAGGTTTTAGGTTTCAAGTAAAAATGCTAGCGGATAGTCTAGGTGTTACGGGAACTGTTAGGAACATGTATGATGGTAGTGTAGAAGTTTGTATCCAGGGAAATAAAAATCAGCTTATGAATTTTTTTAAAGGACTTGAAAATATAAACTTTGCACTCATAGACAGCAAAAATATTCATGAAGTTTCTGTAATAGATGGAGAATCTGACTTTCAAATAGTTTATTAATATTGAAATATTGGTAAAAAAAGGATATAATAGTTGCATGAGTTTAAAAAGCAAATGGGTTAAAGTATTAGCCAAATCAATTAGAAGTACATTAAAGTTATTTAATAGGAAAGCAACATCCCTACCTGGTTATATAGCTTATAAATTAGATAAGGACATATTAAAGGAATTATCTAAAAATACTAAGTTTATATTTGTTACAGGTACGAATGGCAAAACAATGACAACCCACTTTTTAGTATCTATACTAAGAGAACATTATCCAATAGTTTTGACTAATGAGTCTGGATCAAATATGGTTCAAGGAATAATCACTTCCCTACTTGATAACCCTGCTGATAAGGAGACTGTAGCAGTTCTTGAAGTAGATGAGGCAAACATAGTTAGGATTGGTAAATATATCAAGGCTGATTATGTTGCACTTACAAATATTTTCAGGGATCAGATGGATAGGTTTGGCGAGATTTATAATATATTAGATAAGATACTAGAAGGTCTCGACCTTATGCCAAATGCAAAAATAATTGCTAATGGAGATTTACCAGTTTTCTCATATGATAATTTAAAAAAGTTTGATCCAATTTATTTTGGAATCAGAGCTGATGAAAACAAAGGCTATGATAAAGATGCTGAATTCAACTCGGATGGTATACTTTGTCCATCTTGTCACAGCGTACTCAAATATAGGACAGTAAATTATTCTTCCTTGGGAGATTTTTCTTGCCCTAACTGTGATTTTAAATCGCCTGAAATAAGGTATGAAATAGAAAAAATCTCAAGTCTTGATCCTAATCATTCTAAGTTTGAAATTTCTGGCAAGCCATATGAAGTTAATGTTGGCGGGGTTTATAATATTTATAACGCCCTGACAGCTGTTTCAGTTGCCTATGAATTAGGACTTACTTATGAAGAGATATGTAGGGGATTAAAAAAACAAAAAAATGTCTTCGGTAGGCAAGAAAATGTAGATATTTTAGGTAAAAATCTTGTCATTAATTTAGTTAAAAATCCTACTGGGTTAAACCAGGTTATAGATCTTGTTATGCTTGAGGAAAAACCAGTTAGTCTTATTTGCTTGTTAAATGACAATTACGCTGATGGACTTGATGTAAGTTGGATTTATGATTCGTATTACGAAAAACTAAGAAATTTAGATATAAGAGATGTATATGTATCTGGCAAGAGAAAAAAAGATATGAAAAGAAGACTTGAAATAGCGGAGATTTTTGAAGGTGAGATTAAAGAATTTGATTATGAAGAAGAAATAAAAGACCTTATCAAAAATGCGAAGACAGATAATATTTACATCTTATCGACCTATACAGCTATGCTTAAGTTAAGGGAGGTGCTTGCCTTATAAGAAAGATAAGAATATGCCACCTATATGGTAACCTTTTAAATACCTATGGAGATGTTGGAAATTTAATGGCTTTTGAGTATGAACTTAAAAAAAAGGGTATAGATTCTGAAAGAAAGATTGTATCAATTGGCGATGATTTCAAAGCTGAGGATTATGATTTCGTATTCTTTGGTGGCGGCCAAGATTATGAGCAGTCAATAGTAAAAGATGATCTTCTAAAAAAAAGAGAGGAACTTGTTAAATATATAAATAACGATGGATTATTCCTTGCAATTTGCGGAGGATATCAACTTTTGGGTAAGTATTATTATAACGCCGAAGGTGAGAAAATTGAAGGCTTAAATATCTTTGACCACTATACTTTAAATCAAGATTCCAAGAATCGTTTCACAGGTCAGATAAAAATTTATGTAGAAAAATTTGACGAAACTTGTTTGGGATTTGAAAATCACGGCGGAAGAACATTTTTATCTGAAAATCAAAAACCATTTGGAACTGTAATTGAAGGAAATGGCAACAACGGAGAAGATAAAACTGAAGGTTTTATCTATAAAAATACTATTGGGACATACTTGCACGGTCCGATTTTAGCAAGAAATGAGAATTTGTGCAAAAAAATCATAGAAATAATTTTATAAGGAGCAAATATGATGAGTGAATCAAAACTAAGAACACAAGAAGCAGATGAATTATTTGAAGCAATTTTAATGCTCAAAGACGTTGAAGAATGTTATCAATTTTTTACTGATATATGTACAGCAAGAGAAATTCAATCTATTTCTCAAAGACTTCATGTAGCAAAACTACTTAAGATTAGAAAAACATATTCAGTAATTGAGGAAGAGACTGGAGCATCAACAGCAACTATATCTAGAGTTAACAGATCTCTAAACTATGGTGCAGGCGGTTATGACCTAGTTCTTGAGAAACTAATTGAAAAAGATTTGAAAGAATCAAAAGAGTAAGGCCACTTACTCTTTTTTTATGGTATAATGTTATGGTTAAGGAAGGATGTGTAGATGAATTTAGATAGGTTAAATGATAGGCAAAAAGAAGCTGTTTTACATAAGGATGGACCTCTTTTGGTTTTGGCAGGAGCTGGAAGCGGGAAAACTTCCGTCCTTACATCGAGTATTGCCTACAAAATAAAAGAAGAATCTGTAGATCCTAGAAATATATTAGCCATTACCTTTACTAACAAGGCTGCAAACGAAATGAAAGAAAGGGTAAGTAATCTACTTGATATGGATGTATCATATCTATGGATTGGGACATTTCATTCAATATGCGCCAGAATCCTTAGAATGAATATAGATAAGATTGGTTATTCAAATAATTTTACAATTTATGATACACAAGACCAGAGAACTCTTATAAGGGATATTATAAAAGAATTGGGATATAAGGATGATATAAATCCAAGGCTTGCTCAGAGCATCATTTCTAATGCTAAAAATAAGTCTTTAAGTCCTGCAGATTTTTTAAAAATGAATTTCTATATGCAAAATGCTGATGAAATCGCAGAAATTTTCAAAGTATATGAGAAAAAGAAGTATGAATACAACGCTTTAGACTTTGATGATTTAATAGAAAAAGTTTTAGATCTTTTTGCTAAAGATAGAGATACACTTAAATACTACCAAGATAAATTTGATTATATTTTTGTAGATGAATTTCAGGATACAAATAACTCCCAATATGAATTAATAAAATTTATTTCTGGAAAGAAACAAAATGTAGTTGCAGTTGGTGATGCTGACCAATCAATTTATTCTTTTAGAGGAGCTGATATTAGAAATATTCTGAATTTTGAAAAAGACTTTTTAAATACAAAAATTATCAAGCTTGAACAAAACTATAGGTCTACATCAAAGATTTTAAATGCTGCAAATGAACTAATTGCAAATAATTTAGAAAGAAAAGAAAAAAATCTTTGGACAGATAAGGGCGATGGATCAGATATCATATACAAAGAGACATCTGTAGAAAGCGAAGAAAGTAAGTTTGTGATAGATACAATCAAAGATCTATTAAAAGAAGGCCATAAAGAGAGTGATATTGTTATTCTTTATAGGACTAATGCCCAATCAAGACCTTTTGAAGAAGCTTTATTGAAAAATCTAATTGACTATAAGGTGGTTGGTGGACTTAAATTCTACGACAGAAAAGAAATCAAAGATTTAATTGCCTACCTAAATATTTTGGTAAACAGCAAGGACGATGTAAGCCTAAAAAGGATTATTAATGAACCAAAACGTGGGATTGGCGATAAGTCTATCGAGCAAATCGAAAAAATTGCAACTAGCCATGGCATTTCTATGTTGGATTTGATAATAGATCCAAATTTTTCAGTACTTTTAACAGGCAGACTAAGAAAATTAACAGATAAATTTTATAAGCCTCTCGAAGATATTTTTAAAAATGTTGATAAGTATCAGATTGTGGATCTAATTAATGATGTACTTGATAAGACTGGATATTTAAGAACTCTTGAAAAATCACTTCTTGTAGAAGATAGAGCAAGAATTGACAATATTAATGAGTTTATTTCTTCCGCAGCTGACTATCAGGAGTCAAATCCTGGAGACTCCCTAAGAGATTATCTAGAAAATCTCTCCCTTTTGTCAGAAATAGATAAGACTGAAGAAAGTCTAGAATCTGTATCCCTAATGACCATGCATCAAGCTAAGGGACTTGAGTTTCCAATTGTCTTCATAGTGGGTCTTGATGAAGGACTCTTTCCAGGAAAGAGAAGTCTGGATGAAGGAAATCTTGAAGAAGAACGTAGACTTTTTTACGTAGGAATAACTCGTGCAGAAGAAAAGCTTTATATGACTAGTTCTCAAATGAGAAGAAATTATGGCAAAGTAAATTATTACAAGCCATCTCGTTTTCTAGATGAAATCAAGGATTTAATTCATAAAGAGGCCAATAAAGATTTTATTGAATATAATACTAGATCATATGAACGAGCAATGAATGAAGACTATATGAGAGAAAAGGCCAGACAATCTATTCTTGATTTAAAGAAAAAGCCTTTAAAGAAAGATGACTCAACCTACCTGGTAGGAGATACTGTTGAACACAGTAAATGGGGTAGGGGAATGGTCGTTCAGGTAAAGGAAAGTCCAGATGGCAATGAATTGATAATTGCTTTTGATAAAAAAGGACTTAAAAAACTGAATCAAGATTATGCGCCAATAAAAAAGGTATAGATATGAACAAATTTGATGAACTTAATAATTTAATAGAACAAATCAATGACCTTGACTATAACTATTATACTCTCGACAAGCCTTTAGTCTCTGATGGCGAATACGACAAAATTTATGATAGTTTAGTGAAATTACAGAAAGAGCTTAATTATATACCAGAAAATTCACCAACAAATAGAGTTGGAGGGCAAATTTTAGACAAGTTTGAAAAGCATTTTCACATTACAAGGCTTCTAAGCCAGGACAAGGCTCAGTCCTATGATGAACTAAAAGACTGGATTGAAAGGTGTCAGAGATTAAAAGAAACTTATGAAGTAACGAATGGAGAAAAACTCCCAGACTTAGAATTTATTATGGAATATAAGTTTGATGGTCTTACAATAAACCTTACTTATGAAAATGGTATACTTAAAACTGCGGCTACTAGAGGAAATGGTATTGTTGGAGAAGAAGTAAAGGCCCAGGCAGAGACAATTAGGTCTATTCCTTTTACAATTAAGGAAAAGTCGCTTCTTGAAATTCAAGGTGAGGCTCTAATGCCATTGTCAGAGCTAGCTAGGTATAACAAGGAAAATGAAATCCAGCTTAAAAATGCAAGAAATGCTGCAGCTGGCGCTATCAGAAACCTTGATACCAAAGAAACTGCAAAAAGAAGACTTACTGCATATTTTTATGCCGTTCCAACTAATAATCTTGATTTCAAAGATGAAGAAGAGATGCTAGAGTTTTTAAAAGAAATGAAGCTTAATGTTCATCCTTACCATAAAAAAGTTAAAAGCTTAGATGAAATAATCTCAGAGCTTGAAAGGATTGAAAAGGAGAGAAAAACTCTAGATGTACTAACAGATGGGGTAGTAATAAAAATAAATGACAAGAAAACTCAACGAGCGCTTGGCTTTACAGAGAAATTTCCAAGGTGGTCTATTGCTTATAAATTTGAGGCAGAAGAATTTACTACAAAACTCCTTGATGTAGTTTGGAATGTAGGAAGAACTGGAAAGGTAACACCTTCTGCAATTCTTGAGCCTGTTGATTTTTCTGGGGTTACAGTATCTAGAGCAACTCTAAATAACTACGACGATATTGAAAGAAAGAGAGTAAGGATTGGATCTGATGTCTTCATTAGAAGGTCAAATGATGTTATACCTGAAATTCTAGGCGTTGTTGATGAAGACCAACCAGGGACAAGAAAAATTGAAAAACCAACTCATTGTCCATACTGTCATAGCGATTTAATTCAGGAAAAAGTCCACATTGTTTGCCCTAACTCCATTTCATGTACTCCTCAGCTTCTAGCTAGGATGGAACATTTTGCTTCAAGAAATGCTATGGATATAGAAGGCTTATCAGAAAAAACCATTGGCCAACTTATAGAAGAATTAGGTATAAAAGAAATTTATGATATATATGATTTGACCTATGATGAGTTAATAAAACTTGAAAGGTTTGGGTCAAAGAAAACCCAGAACTTACTAGAAGCTATAGAAAATAGCAAAAATAGAGATTTAAATGCATTTATTTATGCTATAGGAATTCCAAATGTGGGAGAGAGAACAGCAAGAGATTTGGCTAATAAATTTAAATCTTTTGATAAATTGAGGAATGCAAAAGTAGATGAATTAGTAGAGATTGACGATATCGGGGAAATTACTGGAGAAAATATAGTAGAATTTTTTCACGATAAAAATATAGTAGATTCTATAGACATACTTTTATCTAAGGGTATCAAACTTAATAATCCAAGTGGAGATTCAAATAATTCAAGGAAATTGGAAGGAATTAATTTTGTAATCACTGGTACTATCGACGGTTACAATAGAGATGATATTAAGAAGATGCTAGAAGATAATGGTGCAAATGTAAGAGGCTCTGTTTCAAAAAACACAGACATAGTTCTTGCAGGAGAAAAAGCTGGTTCTAAAAAAGATAAGGCTATAGAATTAAATGTTGAAATATATGAAGATAAGAAATTATATGATTTCTTATCTGGATTAAAAGGAGAATAGAATGGATGTAAAAGAAGTAGAGAGAATCTATAACCTAAGCCATTTAAGTTTGGAAAATCAAGATAAAGAAATGATTGCCCAAAAATTTAATAGAGTACTAGATTTTATAGAGGGAATCTTTGTGGTTGACACAGACGATGTAGAGATGACTGAATATATCAAAACCCATAAGGCTGTATTTAGAGAAGATAGGCCAAAAGAATCCTTAGCAAGGTCAAAGGCTTTAGAAAATGCTAAGGACACAGAATATGGTTATTTTAGATTAGATTGGAAGCTATAGGAGCAATAATGGATATAAAAGCTATTATAGAAAAATATAAAAACAAAGAAATAAGTGTAGAAGAAAATACAAAAAACATATTAGATAAAATCAAGAATGATAAGACAAACGCCTACATCACCTTTGATGAAGAAGATTCGCTAAAAAGAGCTAAAGAACTTGATGAGAAGTTAGCCAAGGGTGAGGAATTAGGTTCACTTTTTGGACTTGCAGTTGCAGTTAAGGATAATATTTCATATAAAAATATGGATATGACCTGTGCTTCAAAGATGTTAAAAGGCTTTAGACCTATGTTTGATGCTAAGGTTGTAGATAATCTTTTGAAGGAAGATGCAATTATCATTGCAAAAACAAATATGGATGAGTTTGCTATGGGTGCTAGGGGTAAGACATCTGTCTACGGTCCAGTAAAAAATCCTATTGATGAATCAAGAGTAACAGGTGGATCTTCATCAGGCTCAGCAGCTGCTGTTGCCAAAGGAGATGTTCTTGTAGCACTTGGAACTGATACAGGTGGGTCTGTTAGATGTCCTGCAAGTTATTGTAATATTATAGGCTATAAGCCAACATATTCAATGATGAGTAGAAATGGTGTTGTTTCAATGGCTAACACTTTAGACCAAGTGTCTGTATTTGCTAGAAATGTTTCGGATGTAAGAACTGTTTCTCAAACAATAGAAGGACCAGATTCAAACGATATGACAGTAAGGCTTGATGATTATAAGTATGAAATTGAAAATTATGATTTTAAAGGCAAAAAAATTGCCTATATTCCTGCAGATGACGAGATGCATAAGGATATCGACCCTACTGTTGTAAAAGATTACAATTTTGCTCTAGATGAACTTAAAAAACTAGGTGCAGACTTAGCTCCTATTAATTTAAAGTATTCTAATTATGCTAACCAAGTTTATAATGTAGTTATGTCTAGCGAAGTATCATCAAACATGTCAAGGTTTGACGGAATTAGGTTTGGATATCAAAGTGATAATTACACCTCCGTTGAAGAATTATTTATAAATTCAAGAACAGAAGGTCTTGGTGAGGAAGTTCAAAGAAGAATTGCCCTTGGAACTATGTACCTATCCGCTGATGATAATCAGAGAGTTTTTAAACAAGGCCTTAAACTTAGAACTTTAATTAAAAAAGAATTAGAAGAAGTTTTTGAAACTTACGACCTAATTATTACTCCAACTGTTACAAACTTACCACCATCTCTTGATGATGATTATATGGATCCTTTGAGTGATTTTAAATCTGATGGTTTTAATGTTATTGTAAATCTTTCAGGCATGTGTGGTTTATCAGTCCCTGTTAGGGAGGGTATATCAGGATCAGTTCAATTTATTGCAAATGCAAATGAAGATAGCAAATTATTAAATGCTGGCGAAGAATTTTTAAGGAGTTTAAATGAAAACTAAAACAATAATAGGTCTTGAGATCCACGTTGAGTTATCAACAGCTACAAAAATGTTTTGCTCCTGTAAAAATGAATTCGGAGCAGTTCCAAATACAAATGTTTGTCCAATATGTTTAGGCCATCCAGGCACACTTCCACAAATGAATAAAAGAGCTGTGGAATACGCTGTAATGGCAGGTCTTGCCTTTAATTGCAAGATTAGAAATGACCAAAAGGTTGATAGGAAAAAATATTTTTACCCAGACCTTGTTAAGGGCTACCAATTAACCCAATTTGAAAAGCCATATGCTTACGAAGGCTACCTTGAACTTACAAGCGGCAAACACATAAACATTAGAGAAATTCATATGGAAGAAGATACTGGTAAGTCAAACCATAACGATGATGACACAGTTCTTATGGATTATAACAGAGCGGGAGTTCCTTTAATTGAAATAGTTACAGATCCAGATATGTCATCACCAGAAGAAGCAAGAGAGTTTGTTGAAACTCTTGCATCTACTTTAAAATTCCTTGGTGTTTCTGACTGTATAATGGCGGAAGGATCTATGCGTGTTGACGTAAACGTAAATATCAAGGACGAAGAATCAGGTCTTAGAACAGAAATAGCTGAGATTAAAAATATTAACTCAATAAGGGCTATAGAAAACGCCCTTACTTTTGAAGTTCAAAGACAGACTGCACTTCTTGAAAAAGGTCAAACAGGTGTTAAAGAAACCAGAAGATGGGATGATATCGAGCTTGAAACTATCCATATGAGAAATAAAGAAGTAGGCAATGACTATAGGTTTTCTGCTGATGGTGATATACCAGATATTTACCTATCTGATGAATTTATTGAAAATATTAGAGAGAACTTACCAGAACTTCCAAGTAAAAAACAAGCTAGATATATGAAAGATTACAAACTTTCTGAGTACGATGCAAACCTATTAAGCCATGATAGGAATCTTGCAAGTTTATTTGAATCAACTGATAAATTAGTTAAAGATTCAAATACAACAGCAAATTGGATCCTAACTGAATTATCTAGAAGACTTAACGAAGCCGAAGAAACAGCAGATAATATGGCATTATCTGTAGAAAATTTTGCAAAATTGATAAACCTTGCTAAGAATAACAAGATCAATAATAATGTAGCAAAAAAATTGTTAAGAGAAATATATACTTCTAATGAGGATCCAGAAAAACTTGCAGAAGAAAGAAACCTTCTACAAATCTCAGATTCTTCTTTCCTAGAAGATATTGTTAGTGAAGTTCTTCGCGAAAATCCTCAATCAATTGAAGATATCAAAAATGGTAAGGATAGGGCCTTTGGTTTCTTAGTTGGACAAGCTATGAAGAAGACAAAAGGTAAGGGTAATCCTCAGGAAATCAATAAATTACTAAAAGAAAAATTAGGAGAATAGGAAGTGCTAAGGCGCTTCCCTTTTTCTAATGAAGACACTGATAAAAGAATGATTTTAGGATTTAAAAATATATTTAATTTGCGTAATGATAAGTTCTCTAGTGAGAAAGAATAAACAAAAAGGCCAGGTTTGTAATGATTGGTATTGATATAATTTCTATACATAAAATTAAGGGAAAATCAGATAATTTTCTAAAAAAAGTCTTTAGTAGATATGAGCTTTCTTATGCTTTTAAAAAAGAAAACCCTTTTCAGACTCTAGCTGGAATTTATGCTCTAAAAGAAGCGGTTATAAAAGCTTATAATCTTGATTTATCCTATATAAAGAGTCTGAGAATAGAAGTAAAACACAAATCATACACGCCATTCATTTTAATTGACGGAAATATAGTTGATGCAGAAGTGTCAATTTCACATGACTCTGATATAGCTGTTGCTATTTGCATAAATAATGAAGTTAATAAAATAAAAATTTCTGAACAGATGAAAGATATTTTGCCGCTTAGAAAAAAAACTAGTCATAAGGGGGACTACGGCAAGGTTGCAATTTTGGGTGGATCTGAGGGTATGGCAGGTTCCTGCTACCTTGCTTCTTCTGCTGCTTTAAGGGTTGGAGCTGGTCTTGTTTATCTACTTGTGCCTTCATCTATAAGTGATATTTTGCAAATTAAGTCTTGTGAGCAGATAATAAAAACTATTGATTCTTATAATTTAAAGTATAATAAACTTATATTTAAGCAGATTTTAGGATACTTAGATGATAAGAACGTTCTTGCGATTGGTCCAGGAATGGGACAAGATTCAAGTTTAAATGAACTTATTGGTAATATAATAAATAATTTTGATGGCAAAATTATAATCGATGCAGACGGATTAAACGCGGTAGCTAAAGATAAGTCCGTTCTACATAAAAAAAATATAATCCTAACCCCACATCTGAAAGAATTTTCGAGATTAAGTGGCTTATCAATTAGTGAAATTAATGCTGATAGGATTGGTAATGCAAAAGATTTTGCAAAAAAATATGGGATTATTCTTGTCTTAAAATCTGAAGAAACTATAGTAACAGACGGTAATGAGTTATATATAAATAAGCTTGGAAACCCTGGTATGGCAACTGCTGGTAGTGGTGATGTTTTAACTGGAATTATTTCTGGACTTTTGCCAATACTGGAAGAATTTGATGCAGCAAGACTTGGCGTCTATTTACATTCCCTTGCTGGTGATTTGGCAAGTGCTGATTTATGCGAGGAATCCTTAATTGCGAGTGATATTATAGCTTATTTACCAAAGGCAATCCGACTTTTGAGGTAGGTATGCAAGAAACATATTTAGAAATAGACTTAGATGAAATAAGAAATAATATATTAAAAATAAAAAACTTAAGTATAAATTCTAAATTCTGCGCAGTCGTCAAAGCTAATGCCTATGGGCTTGGAGCTGACGTTATTTGTAGAGAAATAGAAGATATAGTTGATTATTTTGCTGTAGCAAGACTAAGCGAGGCTCTTTTACTAAGACGAGCATGTATTAAAAAACCAATTTTAATATTAGGATATGTTGGTTTAGATGATATAGAAAAGTGTTCAAGAAATGATATTGATATTTCAATATATGACTTTGGTTTAGCCCAAGAAATAAATAAATTAGGCTATAAAATAAAAGGTCATCTTGTCCTAGATACAGGCCATGGTAGGATTGGTTTTAGGGAAGATGAAATTTCCCAAATCAAGAAGTTAAAAGATTTAAAAAATATAGATATAATTTCTGCTTTTAGCCATTTTGCAACAGCTGACGAAGAAGATAATAGCTTTACTATTAAGCAAGAGGAAATATTTGATAGGATTATTGACCAAGTTAAAGATGATTTTGCTTTTGAATTTGTACATCTTGCAAACTCTGCAGCTACTATAAGACAAAAAATCTTTAAGGGAATGAACCGAGTTGGTATATCTCTTTATGGCTTATATCCGTCAATAGTGGTTAAAGATAATACAGAAATAGAACTAGAGAAAATTTTCAAACTCTATACATATGTTCATTTTGTCAAAGAGATAGAGGCTGGCACTCCAATTTCCTATGGAAGAACTTTTGTAAGTGATAAACCAATGAAGGTAGCCTCAGTTGCTATTGGATATGCAGATGGTTACAATAGGTTATTCTCAAATAAAGGTCAAGTTTACATAAAAGGTAAAGCTTGTAAGGTATTAGGCAGGGTTTGCATGGATCAGATGATGGTTGATGTAAGTGGACTTGATGTTAAGATTGGTGAAAAAGTAGAATTATATAGGGACATAGATAGAGATGCTGACTTAATAGGCACTATTTCCTATGAGTTAATGACAAATATATCAATGAGAGTTAAGAGGATTTACATAAAAAACGGAGAAGTGATTGAAGCGCGTGATTATTTAGGAGAATTAAATGAAAGTTAGAAGAGGAGATTTATATTACGCAGATCTTTCTCCGGTAGTTGGTAGTGAGCAGGGAGGAGTAAGACCTGTTATTGTAGTTCAAAATGATATAGGAAATAAATATTCGCCTACAATTATTGTTGCACCTGTGACAAGTCAAATGAATAAGGCGAAACTTCCGACTCATGTAAAATTAAAGGGTAATAAATACGGCTTACCTAAAAATTCTGTAGCCCTTATGGAACAATTAAGAACAATAGACAAAACTAGGCTTAGGGAAAAAATAGGAACATTCTCTGCTGATATAATGAATAAAATTGATGAAGCTATTGGAATTTCTCTAGCGATTGAACAAGATTAAAAAAACCAGTCCTATAAACAATAATATATGTTTATAAGGCTGGTTTTTATTTTAGATATCAACTAATTTTTTGACCTTCTACAATCATTTTTGCAAGTTTATCAGGATTGCCACAACCTGTAGTTATAACTAAATCGTCGTCTTTAATTATCTTATAAATATAATCTCTGGCTTCTTCAAATGTTCCAAGGTATTTGGCATTTAAACCTTTTTTAACCATAGCATCTACAACATCTTTTGAGTGGATAGTTGGGTCAAATTTTTCCCTTGCGGCATAAATATCTGTAACAATTATTTCATCAGCTGAATCAAAACTATTTAAAAAGTCATTAAACAAAGTCTTAGTTCTTGAATAGGTATGAGGTTGCCAAACACAAATAAGCCTGCCTTTTGTATGCTCTGCAAGGGCATCTAAGGTTACAAGAATCTCAGATGGATGATGACCATAATCAGTCATAATAGTTGTTTTATTTACATGACCAATAACTTGCATTCTTCTGTCAAGACCAGTGTATTTTAGTATATTATTTCTAATTGTATCTATATCAATTCCATTTTCATAGGTAGCTATAATTGATGCCATGGCATTGTTAATATTGTGCCTACCGATGACTCCAAGTTTGAAATGCTCAGTATTTCCATTTTTCATAACAAGATCAAAACTTGGCCTTCCAATTTCATCAAAAGTGATATTTGTAGCATAGTAATCAGCGTCTGGATTTTCTTGTCCATAGGTAATCAATTCCCCTTGGACAGCATCTAAGATAAGCTTATTATTTTCTTCATTAAGGTTTAATATTGTCTTTGAATTTTTGTCTTGGTTTCTAAGATAAACTTTGAAAGTTTCAACGATATCGTTTAAATCCTTGTAATAGTCTAGGTGGTCTTCGTCAATATTTAAAATAATTACTGTTTGAGGGTAATAATATCTTATATTTCCCTTATATTCACAGGCTTCAGTAACAAGGAAGTCTTCATTTCCAACTTTTACATTTCCCTTCATATCATCTAGATTTCCACCAAGTAAAATAGTGGCATTTTCATCTGAATGAAGAAGAATTTTAGAAATCATGCTTGTTGTAGTTGATTTACCATGAGAACCTGATATTGCAATGGAATTCTTATAATTCCTCATAAGAGCTCCTAAGAATACACCTCTTGTAACAACAGGTACATCAAGTTTTCTTGCTTCAATTAATTCTTCGTTATCATCTGCAATCGCATCTGTATATACAACCAAGTCTGGGTTTTTGATGTTTTCTTTTCTCTGACCAATGAAAACTTCTATGCCAAGATCTTTTAGGATCTTAACTGTATCTGATTCGCTCCTATCAGATCCAGTAACCTTATATCCTTTTTCAAATAAAAGGTGGGCGAGTCCACTCATGGAAATTCCACCTATTCCAATGAAATGAACATATTTATAATCGTGTCTATCTAAGTTAAATTCAAACATATATTGATAATCTCCTTAATAGTTAAGTCTTTAAGTATATTTACTACATTATACCATATTTAATAAAGAAAACTTGTCAAGTTCTACTTTGAATATGGGAATAGATGACGTATATTTATATTATAATGTAAAGTTTAAAGGAGGGGCCATGAAATTTGTAGTAGCTAATGATCATGGGGGCATTGATCTTCAACCAGCTGTTTGTGAAAAACTTGAAGAATTAGGTCATGAAGTTATTCATTTAGGTACTTATGACAAGGAATCTTGTGATTATAGTGATTTTGCTGTCAAGGCTTGTGAAAAAGTTGTCAATAAAGAAGCTGATTTTGCTATCCTTATTTGTGGTACAGGATTAGGAATGTCTATGTCAGCAAACAAAGTTAAGGGAATAAGAGCAGCATGTGTTTCTGAGACATTTTCTGCAAGAATGAGTAGGGCTCATAACAATGCTAATGTATTATGTATTGGGGCTAGAGTTATAGGAACAGAAGTTTGCAAAATGATTGTAGAAGAATTTGCAAAAACTCAATTTGAAGGTGGTCGTCACCAAATACGTGTAGATAAAATTTGTAAAATAGAAGAAAATAATTGAGACTATTTGAGTCTCTATTTTTGTTTATAAAAAGGAGTATATATGACAATACCAACACCGCACATTTCTGCAACAAGCACAGATCAAATAGCAAAAACTGTGTTAATGCCAGGTGACCCTTTAAGGGCAAAATTTATTGCAGATAATTTTTTAGAAGACGTGACTCAATTTACCGAAACTCGTGGTATGCTAGGATTTACAGGCTATTACAAGGGAAAAAGAGTCTCTGTAATGGGTAGTGGTATGGGTATCCCATCTGCTATGATTTATTATAATGAACTTTTTGATTTTTACGATGTTGATTGCATCATAAGAGTTGGTACAGCAGGTTCTATGCAAGAAGATGTAAAACTTCATGACATAGTAATTGCTCAATCAGCATGTTCTGAGTCATCTATTAACGATAATTTATTTGGAAATATTCATTTTTCTGTAACTCCAGATTTCGATTTGTTAGTAAAAGCTGTTGAGAAATCAAAGGAACTAGGATATAGGACCCATTGCGGTCAAGTACATTCTTCCGACCAATTTTATAATGAAATGGATCCTAAAGTATTTGAGAATTTAAGAAAATATGGCATCCTATGTGTAGAAATGGAATCTTATGGTCTATTCATGGCTGCAAGAAAACATGGAAAAAAAGGTCTTGGTATCTTTACTATTTCTGATTCGCTTATAGAAAATGTTGCAGATAGTGCAGAAAATAGGCAAAAATCATACACAAATATGATGGAGCTAGCACTAGAGGTAGCTGAAGCTTAGATGATTAAAACAATAATTATGGCAGCAGGTGAAGGAACTAGGATGAAATCCGAAAAATCCAAGGTTCTTCATAAGCTTATCAATAAAGAAATAATAAGATATGTAAAAGAAGCAAGTGATTTCGAAAATTCGGAAACTATAATAATCGGAGGAAATAATAAATCTAAGCTAGAAGATTTATTTTCTAATGTAAAAATAGTAGAGCAGAAAATAGGACCGGGTATTCCTTATGGAACTGGCTATGCAGCAGGCCTAGCCTTTGACTTTGTGGAAGATGATGACCAAGTTCTAATTTTAAATGGAGATATACCATTAATAAAAAAAGAATCCCTGGAAAAACTTATTAACTATCATAATGAATCAAACGCTGCTTGCACAATTCTTTCTACCTTGATTGATGAACCAAAGGGTTATGGAAGAATTATTAGAGATGAAAATAATTACTTTATAAAAATTACTGAAGATAGAGATTTAAAACCGGGCCAAGAGACAATAAATGAAATTAATGTAGGCATTTATATATTTAAAGCTAAAGACTTAAAAGATTCTCTTTCAAAAATAGATTCAAATAATGACCAAAATGAACTCTACTTAACAGATTGCATAGGGATTCTAAAAAACGATGGTAAACTAGTAAATGCCTTTGTTAGTAAAAATCACGAAGAATTTTATGGCATAAATAATAAATACGAGCTATATAAAGCAGAAAAAATCCTTCAATCTAGGATAAATAATGAGCACATGATTAATGGTGTAATAATTGAAAGTCCTGAAACAACTTTTATTGAAGATGGAGTTGAAATTGGGATTGATACTGTAATATCAGGTTTTGTAAAAATTTATGGTAAGTCTAAGATTGGAAAGTCTTGTTTAATTGATGGGTCAACACGAATTATCAATTCAACCATAGAAGATAATGTTAAAATAGATAATGCAGTTATAGAAAATTCTTATATGGAAGAAGGTAGTAATATAGGTCCTTTTGCAAGACTGAGACCTAATGCACACATAGGAAAAAAAGTCCATATTGGTAACTTTGTTGAGGTTAAAAATTCTAGCCTTGGTGAAGGAACCAAGGCGGGCCATCTTGCCTACATTGGCGATAGTGACCTAGGTAAAGATATAAATATTGGTTGTGGAGTTGTTTTTGTAAACTATGATGGTAAGTTTAAGCATAGGTCGGTTATAGAAGATGGTGCTTTTATAGGATCAAACGCGAATATAGTTGCCCCTGTTAAGGTAGAGAAAGAAGGCTTTGTTGCTGCTGGTTCTACAATAACAGAAGATGTTAGTACTGGCGAGTTGATTATAGAAAGGGCAGAACAAAAACACATTAAAGGTTATGTTGAAAGAAAAAAAGAAAGAGATAAAAATCACAAGGAGTAGAAATGTCAACTAAAACAAATAAGTATATCCAAAGAGGGGAATTAAAACTATTAACAGGAAATTCCAACATCAAATTAGCAGAAAGTATGGCTAAAAATCTTGGAACTGAACTTACAAAGGCTGATATTGAAAAGTTTAAAGATGGTGAAATAAGCATTAAAATCAACGAATCAGTTAGAGGTAAGGATGTATTCATAGTACAACCAACTTCAAGCCCTACTAATGATAATTTGATGGAATTATTGATAATGATTGATGCTTGTAAAAGAGCTTCTGCTGGTTACATAAACGCAGTTATTCCTTACTACGGTTATGCTAGACAAGATAGAAAAACAAGAGGAAGAGAGCCAATAACAGCAAAACTAGTTGCTAACTTACTTACTATTGCGGGAGCTAATAGAGTTATAACCATGGATCTTCATGCTGGTCAAATACAAGGTTACTTTGATATTCCAGTTGACCATTTCTCTGCAATTAGATTACTTTCAACTCACTTCCAGTCATTCGCTTTTGATAAACCAGAGGAATTTGTAGTAGTAAGTCCTGACCTTGGTGGTGTAAGACGTGCTAGAGAATTTGCTGACTACTTAAAATTACCAATAGCCATAATCGAAAAAAGAAGACCTATGCCAAATGTTTCTGAAGTAATGTCTGTAATTGGTGATTTCAAAGGTAAGCACGCTATTATCGTTGATGATATGATAGATACTGCTGGAACAATTACAAATGCGGCAGACTTCCTAGTTGAAAATGGCGCAAAAGATGTTTATTTAGTAGCAACTCACGGTGTATTCTCTGGAGATGCTGTAAAGAAACTTCAAAAACCATCTGTTAAAGAAGTTATAATTACAGACACCATAGCCCAACCAGAAGAAAAAAGAATAGACAAGATAACCCAACTATCAATAGCTCCACTTCTTGCTGAAGCTATTAACAGAATTAATACTTATGAATCAATAAGTGGTCTATTTACGGTTATTGAATAATGTATTTTATTGTAGGACTAGGCAATCCTGGATTACAATATGAAAATACTAGGCATAATGTAGGTTTTATGACTATTGATTATTTGGCAAACAAATATGATATAGATGTAAGAAAATTAAAATTTAAATCACTCTATGGTCAGGGAGAAATCTCTGGCCATAAAGTTATGCTCATAAAACCACAAACCTATATGAATAATTCGGGTGAAGCAATTAGAGAATTAAAAAATTTCTATAAATTTGATATAGATAAGTTAATTGTAATTTATGACGATATAGATATTGACTTTGGTACAATTAGGATTAGGAAGAAAGGCTCTGCAGGTAGCCACAATGGAATGAAGTCTATTATTTATCAAATCCAAGATGATCAATTTCCAAGAATAAAAGTTTCCATTGGTAAGAAGCCTGAAAGGTGGGATCTTGCTAAATTTGTCTTAAGTGGTTTTAGTCAAGAAGAGGTAGGAGTACTCGAAGATGAAATCAGACTTGCTGCCGAAGGAATCGAAATAATCTTAAAAGATGATATAGATAAGGCTATGAATAAGTGTAATTCTATCAAGTTGGTGAAAGAAGATAATGAATAGATTAATTGAAAGATTAATTAATGTCGACCAAATTAATAAAATTAAATATCAACTCGAAGATTATTCTCCTCTTTATATACAAGGATTAAGTGAGGGGATCAAGGCCCATCTTGTTTTAAGCCTTTTTGAATTATTAGATAAAAATTTAGTTGTTGTAGCTGAAAATCCAAAAAGGGCAGAAAGATTTATTGATGATATAAATGAGGTATCGGATACTGCTAAAAATTTTCCAGCACTAGATACTAATTTTTATAATATAAAATCAATTGATGATAAAAAAATTAATCAGAGGCTAGATACACTAATTAGTCTAGCTAAGGGTGAAAAATTTATTACTGTAACAAGTATTGACGCTCTTAAAAATAAACTCACGCCTTTAGACAAATTTAACAAGTCTTTTGTTAGAATAGATGAAGAGAGCATAGTAGACGTTGATGATTTTGTTTCAAATCTCTTAGCTCTTAATTATAATCCTTCGGACTTTGTAGAAGAAAAAGCTGACTTTGCAAAAAGAGGTTCGATTATTGATATCTGGCCTGTAAATTATGCCAACCCAATCAGAATTGAACTTTTTGATGATGAGATTGACTCTATAAGAATTTTTGATAAGAACAACCAAAGAACTATAGTAAAAATAAAAAGTGTTGAAATAGGACCAGCTAATGAGCTTTTATATGATAAGGATGACTATCAGAAGATTATAAAAGCAATCTCAGTTGACCTAGATAATAAAAAAATATCGGATACTAGTGACCAAAAGCTTATTGATAAGTATAGACAAATCATATCTTTTTTGGACCAAAGCATGTATATAGCAAACAAAGATTTGATAAATGCTTATAAGGAAGATAATTATGACACATTTGTTGACTATCTTCCTGAGGATACTGTTTTTATCTTTGATGATGTTTCTAGGATCTATGAGTCTGTTGTAGCTAGCGATGAAAAATTTTTAGAAGATTTAACCTATCAGATGGAAAATGGTGAAGTATTTTCTAGTTTTTCAAATTATTTGGTGGAAACTACAAAAATTTATGAGAAAATTTCTGACAAAAAGATTATAAATCTTACATCAATTCTCAAAAGAACAAAGCTGTTTTCTCCCAAAAAAATCGTTGAACTTAAAACAATAGAGGCTGAAAATTTTAATAAAAATGTTGAAGAATTTATAAATACAAGCATTGACCTTGTTAATAGAGAACAAAAAGTATTTGTTTTTGCTGGTTCTAAGGCACGTAAAGAAAAACTTCTAGAAAGTTTTATAGACAATGATTTTCTTCTTGCAGGATTTGAAGAAAGTGTTTCGGATTTTGATAAATTTCCAATAATTATTTCAGAAAAAAAGTCAAGTGAAGGTTATTTTGTAAAAGATTTAGGCCTTTATGTATTTACTAGCAGAGAAATCTACGGGAAATCAGCAACTAGAAAACAAAAACCTAAAAAACTTTCATCAAAGAACATTATAAACTACTCTGACCTTGAAATTGGAGACTATGTTGTTCATGAAAATAATGGTATCGGAATTTATAAGGGGCTTACAAAGATTGAAAGAAATGATGTTGAAAAGGACTTCATTCTAATAGAATACAGAGGGAATGACAAGCTCTATATACCTGTAGACCAGATGAATTTGGTTAGTAAGTATATAGGTAATAGGGGTGAAAAACCCAAGTTATCTGCTCTAGGTTCTGTTCAGTGGCAAAAGTCCAAACAAAGAGCCAAAAAGGCTGTTGATGAAATTGCAGATGACCTAGTTAAGCTATATGCAAAAAGAGCTAAGGAAAAAGGCCATGCCTTTTCAAAGGATACCAGTTGGCAAGATGAATTTGAAAATTCCTTTCCTTATGATGAAACCTTATCTCAGTTAAGAAGCCTTGAAGAAATTAAAAAGGATATGGAAAGCGAAAATCCAATGGATAGATTACTGTGCGGGGACGTTGGTTATGGCAAAACTGAGGTCGCTCTAAGAGCAGCCTTCAAGGCCATTATGGACGGTTATCAAGTGGCTTTCCTTGTTCCAACGACAATATTAGCTAATCAGCATTATCATACAATGCTTGAAAGATTTAAAGATTTTCCTGTAACATGTGCTATGCTTTCAAGATTTAATACAAAAGCCAAGGATGAGAAAATTCTTAAGGATATTAAAACTGGAAAAGTTGATATCGTTGTAGGAACTCATAGACTTTTGTCAAAAGACATCAAATTTAATAAACTTGGGCTTTTGATAATTGACGAAGAGCAAAGATTTGGAGTAAAGCATAAGGAGAAATTCAAAAAACTAAAGTCATCAATTGATGTTCTTACCCTATCAGCTACACCGATACCAAGGACCCTTCAAATGTCATTGTCTGGTATTAGAGATTTATCTACATTAGATGAGCCGCCAGAAGACAGACTTCCTGTTAATACCTATGTTTTAGAATACGATTCAGGAATAATAAGAGATGCGATTTTAAAGGAAATAAATAGGAATGGACAAGTTTATTTTGTTTATAACAGGGTAAATAATATTGAAAAGCTCTATCTTCAAATAAAAGATCTAGTCCCAGAAGCAAGTATAGATATCGTTCACGGGCAAATGAGTCCAAGACAAATTGAAAATATAATGCTCGACTTTATTGAAGGAAATACCGATATTTTGCTTGCTACAACTATAATAGAAACGGGGATGGATATTAAAAACGTAAATACCATAGTGATTTATGATGCTGACCTTATGGGTCTTTCTCAGCTCTATCAGCTAAAGGGAAGGATAGGTAGGGGATATAGATCTTCATATGCATATTTTACTTACAGGACAGGAAAAATTTTAACTGAGATTGGTGAAAAGCGATTAAAATCAATCAGAGACTTCTCTGACTTTGGTTCAGGTTATAAAATTGCTATGAAAGACCTAGAACTGAGGGGAGCAGGAAATCTCTTGGGGGAAAGTCAATCTGGCCACGTAGAAGCTGTCGGTTATGATCTTTATGTAAAATTTTTACAAGAAGCAGTCGAAAAGGCATCTGGCAAAGAGGTTAAAATCAAAGACGAAAATCCAACTTTCATCGATATTAAGGTCGATGCCTATATTCCAAATTCATATATTAGTGATTCTTCACAAAAAATAGAGATTTACAATCGTATAGCCAACATAGATGATAAGAGAGATTATGAGGCTTTGGTTGAGGAATTAATCGACGTTTATGGCGATATTCCTATAATCGTGGATAATATAATGTATGTATCTCTAATCAAAGCTCTTGGATCGGCAAATGGTATTACAGAGATTAGAGAGGTGGATAACAAGATTTGTTTATTCTTCTCTGATAGAGATTTTTATTCCTTTGAAGAGCTTAAGGGTATAAACGAATCTTATAAGGGAGAGATGAGCTTAGATTTATCAAGCAAACCAGCCTTTAAAATCCCTGTTACAAAGAGTAAATTACTTGACACATACGAACTTTTAGATACAATTAACAAAATAAGGAGTAAATGATGAAAAAGAAATTATTAATTGCAATGTTAGCATCAACAATGGTGCTAGGAGCTTGTGGAAACCAAGCAAAGGATGATAAGAAAGATACAAAAGTAGAAGAAAAGGCTAACCAAGTTAAAGAACTTGATAAAGGAACAATTGCCATTGTTAATGGAGATAAAATTTCAAAAGATGATTACAAGGCAGAAATGAGTTTTTATGGAGCTATGCTTGCAAGCAGACAAAACCTTAAAAATTCTATTGTTCAAATGATGGTTCAAGATAAGCTTATATCAGATGATATGAAAGCAAACAAAATTGAAGTTGATGATAAAGAAGTTAATGAGGCTTTCCTTAATTCAGTGAAACAATTTGGTGGTCAAGAACAATTTGACAAGATGCTTGATGACTACAATATGGATGTAGAAAAATTCAAAGAAACTGTTAAAAAAGATTTAATGTATAAAAAACACAGAGAATGGTTTGAAAAGGAGCATCCAGTAACAGAAGAAGAAATTAAACAATACTATGAAGATAATAAGGATCAATTTGCAAAACGTGATGCATCTCATATCCTTGTAGCTGATGAAAAAACAGCTAAAGAAGTAAAAGAAAAACTTAATAATGGTGAAGATTTCGCAGCCCTTGCTAAAGAATATTCAACAGATACAGCAAACGCCGCAAACGGTGGTGAACTAGGAACATTCTCTAGGGGACAAATGGTAAAAGAATTTGAAGATGCTGCTTTTGCCTTAAAAGAAGGTGAAATTTCTGAACCAATCAAAACTCAATTTGGTTATCATATTATAAAACTAAATAAAGTTGCTGATTCTATTGAAGATAATAAAGATGCAATTATAAAGGCTCTTAATGACAAGAAATATGCTGACTACATTAAAGAATTAAATGAAAAGGCAAATGTAGTTACAGAAGCTACTATTGCAGAAAATAAAGCTGAAGACAAAAAAGAAGAATCAAAAGAAACTGAAGAAAATAAAGATAAATCAGAAAAAGAAAAATCTGACGAAACTAAAGAAAATGAAGAAGATAAAAAAGATAATAATTAGTTTATTATCTTTAAGTCTTTGCCTCGTATATTTTACATCATGTAAAAAAAATAATACTGATAAAAATGCTATAGCATTAGTTGACGGTGAGGCAATTGAAAAAGAGGTTTTTGATAAAGAATTGGAGTTTTATCTAACATTCTATACTAAAAAGTATGGCGACACTTACCTGGAAGAGAAGAGTTCTAAGGGCAAGACCAATAAGGAAGTTCTTAGAGACGATCTGCTTGATTCGATGATAAAAGATCAGGTAATGTTGAATGATTTGGCAAAGAAAAAAATAGAAATAGACGATAATACAGCCAATAAGATAAGAAGTGATATGGAAAAAGAATTGGGCGATAAAAATTCACTTAAAGCAAATATGAAGTCTCTGAATATTAATGAAGGGGACTTCTCAGATGTAATTTTTAACGATTCAATTAGAAAAATACACTACGATTATTTTTTAACCCATAACAAGATTAAGGATTCAGAAATCCTGGAATATTACAAGGCTAATGAAGATCTTCACAAATTATATAAGTACAATGTATTGGTTTTTGACAATAAGGATGGAGCTGAGAAGGCTAAATCTAATATAAAAAATCAGTTGGACTTTAGAGAAGCCTTAAAAAATCCGGTTAGAAACTATGAGATTATAAATTCAGATTTTGTTTATAAAGATGATCCTATGCTTGTAGAATCTAAAATGAGTGAGAAGGATAAGGTTAGTGATATATTTGAATATAACAATAAGTACATGATTTTAATGATTAACTCATATAATGAGAATGAAAATGAGCTTTTGATGCATACAAAGGATAAATATCTTAGGGATGCCTATAATCAGTACTTAAATAAATTAGTAAAATCTAGTAAAATTAAGGTATTTATTTGAAAAGGCTTGATTTTATTGAATTTGTTATGTATAATCATTCTTAGAGTTAAACAGAATACATGTTGATTTATAGGAGGAAATATGAATAAATCAGAATTATTAAATAGCATATCAGAAAAAAGTGGTCTTAAAAAAGTTGAATCTGAAAAAGCACTTAACGCATTTTTAGAAACAGTAGAAGAAGCACTTGTAGCTGGCGACAAAGTTCAACTTGTTGGTTTTGGTACTTTCGAAGTTAGAGATAGAAAAGCTAGAGAAGGTAGAAACCCAAGAAAACCTGAAGAAGTAATCCAAATCCCTGCTTCTAAAGCTCCAGTATTCAAAGCTGGTAAAACTCTTAAAGAAGCTGTTAACAAATAAGAAATTTGAAATTTTAAAAAACCGGATCTTGAAATAAAGAACCGGTTTTTTTATTGTTTTTATAGTTTTTCAAGTTTTAAGTCGATTTTTTGGTCTAGGTCAATTCTTATGGTTGAAAAATTGTCATAGTAAACCATGCCATCTTTAGCGCCCTTGGCTTTGTTTATATTTTTCTTTTCTGTATAGTCAACATCAACCTTATTATCATTGGCCAAAGAAGAGTTAATAGCTGCAAGATAAGCTGCTACCATAATGTCATCATCGCTGATCTTATCAGTCTTTAAAATAACGTGGCTGCCCGGGCTATCCTTAACGTGAAACCAGAGGTCATCCTTCCTAGCAACTTTTAGAGTAATATAGTCATTTTGTTTTGAGTTTTTCCCGACATATATGTCAGCTCCATGTTCAGTTTTATAATGAAGGGGCTTTGAAGGTTTGGATTTTTTCTTATCTTTACTCTTTTTCTTTATCAACCTATTATCAATCATTTCTTCTCTAATTTCATCTAAATTAGCAATAGAATTCGACCTTTGTATAAAGTCTTCTAATTGATTTAAGTAGGATAGAAGATTTTCTTGATTAGGTAAGTCTTTGTTAGCGTAAGTTATTGCAGTTTTTATCTTTTTTGCCCTATTATAGTAATCATTTATATTCTCCCATGGGGTTTTCATCGGATTTAGAGTTATTTTTACTGGTTTATTTTCATTATAAAAATCTTCCAGGATAATTTCTTTGGATTTTTCTTCAATTCTATATAGGTTAGCTGCTAATAAATCGGCATTTTTCTTTGCAATTTCTGCTTGATTTTTCTTTGAAATATTAGTATTTAAAATGCTTATCTTTTTATTTACAGCTTTTTTATGATTATTAATTTTTTTTATAAGATTTGCCTTAGCTTGGTCTAATCTATCATTTGATTTATTTATAGAATAAAAATCGTCTATAGCCTTACTCATTAAATCATAGGAGTTTTCACTAAAATTTAAGTGGCTTAACTTAAGGGTATGGTATTCTTTGATTTTTCTATCATCTCTATAGTCGTATGCACCTAAATTATCTTCAAGGATGTCTTCTCTTAATTTAAGGAGTATATGATTTAATTCATTTTTATCAGCTTCACTTACAAGACCCCAGTTTATCCTAGGATCGATGTTAGCTCTATTGATTAGTTCCTTACCAATTACAGGAGAGAATCCCTCATAATAGGTATAAAAGATCTTATAAGGCTCAATTCCATTGGGAATCTTTGTATCTATAGCAGAGATGTTTTTATTAAAATAATCGTCACTTAAATCTATCTTGTCACTTTTAATTCTCTCATAAGTTAATGATGGAAAAATTTGCCTAACTGAGGACATTTGGTCATTTACTCTCTTAATTGCATCAATAATTTTATAATTATCATCAGTTAAGATAATATTTGAATGTCTACCCATAATTTCGATTATTAATTTTTTGCTGGTATCAAAGCCCATTTCATCAATTGACCCTATGGAAAATTCCACAACCCTGTCTAATCCGTATTGTTTTATATCCAAAATCTTTCCTTGACCAATATGTTTTCTTAAAACCATGCAAAAATTATCAGGTTTCTCAGGATTTTCATATTTTTTTTCAGTTAAATTGATTCTTGCCTCATTATTATTAGCACTTAACAATAATTTTACTGATTTACCCATTGAATATATGTTAAAAACAAGGTCGTTCTTAGATGGTTGGGATATTTTTTGAATTTTTCCACCAAGAACCTCTTTTTTTAGTTCGTTTACAATTTTTCTTGTTACTATTCCGTCAAAACTCATAATTCACCTCGATTGTATTATACTCTTTGCCATCAAACATGATACTTGAAGTAAAAACATATAAAAGTAAAATGATTAAGATAAGGGGGAGTGATGAAGAAGGGATTTTTATTAGTAATATCAGGACCGTCTGGAGTCGGTAAAGGTACTGTTCTTCATGATTTGATGAACACACAAACAAACTTAGTATATTCTGTATCTGCCACCACTAGAAAGAAAAGGGACGGAGAGATAGAGGGAGTTAGTTATTTTTATCTAGACCACGATCAGTTTGAAAAGATGATCGCTGAAGATAAATTCCTTGAATATGCTCAAGTCCATAATAATTATTATGGAACACCCAAAGAATTCGTAGAAAAAAAGATAAACGAAGGAAAAATCGTAATACTAGAAATAGACGTACAAGGAGCTCTGAATATCAAGAAAAATACTGATAATGGAGTCTTTATTTTTTTAGCCCCACCTAGTCTTAAGGAATTAAAAAAGAGAATTGTAGGCCGAGGCACAGAAACTGATGAAGATATTAAAATTAGGATGAATAATGCTAAAAAAGAGCTACAGTATATTAAGGATTACGATTATATAGTTGTCAATGACCACCTAAATTCTGCTATAACATCTGTTAATGAAATAATAAACGCAGAAAAACATAAAGTATTTAGGGAAGAAAATTTAGTATTTGAGGAGGATTAATGAAAAATCCATCATTTAAAACATTATCTGAAGTTAGCCCAAGTAGGTACGAAATTTGCATGATGTGTGCCAAAAGAGCAAGAAGAATTGTAAATGGTTCTGCGCCATTAACCAAACATGTAGAAGCCAAACCAGTAACACAAGCCCTAAATGAGATTATTGAGGGCAAGGTAAGAAAAAAATAATAATATGCTAGAAAATAAAAATATTCTCCTAGGGATAAGTGGGGGGATAGCTATTTATAAGGTTTTGGATTTATGTTCACGCCTTAAGAAAAGAAATGTAAATCTTAAGATAATTATGACTAAGTCTGCAACAGAATTTGTTAATCCTCTTAGTTTTGAAACTATGGGAAGATGCATGGTTTATACAGATTTATTTTCTGGTCATCATGAAGAAGTTCATCACATAGAGCTTGCCAAATGGGCAGATGTAATGCTAATAGCTCCAGCTAGTGCTAATACAATTGCGAAGATGGCTCACGGAATAGCTGATAATTTTCTTTTGTCAACCTATCTTGCCTGTGATAAGGATGTAGTAATAGCACCTGCTATGAATACCAATATGCTAAAGGCAAAAGCAACCCAAAGAAATCTTGAAATTTTAAAAGATGATGGTGTTAGGATTATAAAACCTGAACCAGGTCTCTTGGCTTGTAATACAATAGGGGATGGAAGGCTTGAAGAGCCTGAGGAGATTGTAGATTTTCTTGATGATTATTTTACAGAAAAAGATCTCTTGGGCAAAAAAATAATAGTAACTGCAGGGCCAACTGTTGAACCTATTGATTTTGTAAGATACATAACCAATAATTCTAGTGGCAAGATGGGTTATAATATAGCTAATGAGGCTAGGAAGCGTGGGGCCGAAGTTGTTTTGATTTCTGGTCCAGTAAATCCTATTAAGGTTAATGGAATTAAGAGAATAGAAATTAAAACTAATTTTGAAATGAAAGATGCTATTGAAAGAGAATTTCAAGATGCCGATGCCCTTATAATGTCAGCAGCACCTGTTGATTATAAGGTTTTAAATCCAAGCGATAGGAAAATAAAAAAAGATGGTTCTAATTTAAGCTTAGAATTAATCGAAAATATTGATATAATAAAATATTTCGGCTCAATAAAAAAAGACCAAACTATAATAGGCTTCGCTGCAGAAACTGACGATTTAATCGCTAATGCAAAGAGTAAACTTTCTAAGAAAAATTTAGACTATATCATTGCTAATGATTTAACCAAATGGGGAGCAGGTTTTGATGTAGACACAAATGTTGCCTCAATAATTTCTAAGGATGAAATAATCAACTTGGATATTATGCCAAAAAGCCAGCTAGCCAATAAAATATTAGACCTCTTAAGGTGAAAATTTGTACGCGAAAGTAATTATAGATAGTAAAAGCAGATTTTTAAATAGAGCTTTTACTTATCACATTCCAGAAAAATTAAATAATAAATTACAAAGAGCAATGAGGGTATTAGTTCCTTTTGGTAAGGGAAACAAGACTGTCGTTGCTTTTGTTTATGAAATTGTAGAAGATTTTGAAGCTGAATATGAAATAAAAGATATAATATCAATTATTGATGAGAACAAACTAGTTAGTGACGAGTTATTAGATCTAGCATTCTTCATGTCTAAAGAATATCTTTCTCCAATTCAACTATCTCTTAAGCAAGTTCTACCACCAACAAGTATCGACAAAATAAAAGTTTTTTATTTGGCAAATGCAAAAGAAGACGATGAAATACTCAATTATTTACAAATTGAGAGGAATAAAGAGGAAATATTAAATAAATTTCCCAATTCTTTAGATACATTAAACAAATTAGTTAAAGATAACAAAATAAAGGTCTTGTATGAGGCAAGTGATAAAATTAAAATCACCTATGATACTTATATAAAAATAAAGGATTCTAATACTAAACTTTCAAAGAATGCCAAAAAGCAACAGGAAATCATTGATTATCTTAAGTCTCATGGACAAACAAAGCAAAGTGACTTACTCAAAAATACTTCATCTTCATTATCGTCTTTAAAATCACTTATTGATAAGGATATGGTTGAACAAATCCATAAAGAAGCTAATAAGGAAATAAAATTAGATACAAAAAAATATGAAAAACACGTATTAAATGAGGACCAAGAAAAAGCCTTTAATCAGGTTCTAAAAAAAATAGACGGACAATTTTTGCTTTTTGGTGTTACAGGATCAGGAAAAACGGAGATATTTTTACAAGTAGTTGAGGAAGTTATCAAAGAAGGAAAAGAAGCAATTATCTTAGTGCCAGAAATATCTTTAACTCCACAAACAATAGAGAGGTTTTCCGGTAGGTTTAATGAAAAAATAGCAATTATCCATTCAAGGCTCACTCCTAAAGAAAAATTCAATCAATGGATGATGATAAAAAACGGAGAAGTTAAAATTGCTATCGGAGCAAGATCCGCTATATTTGCACCCTTTGAAAATTTAGGAGCAATAATTATAGATGAAGAACATGATAATTCTTATACATCTTCAAAAGACCCTAAGTATCATACAAGAGAAATAGCAAAATATAGGGCATCTTATCATTCCTGTAATCTGATAATGGCTTCAGCAACTCCTTCAATCGAAACTATGAAGGAAGTAAAAGATGGTAAACTAGATCTCTTGCACCTAAGCACCAGGGTTAATAATACAATGCCAGACATTAATTTGATCGACATGAGAGAAGAGCTTAAAAACTCAAATTACTCCATGCTTTCATACAAACTACAAGAAGAAATCAGGAAAAATCTTTCCAATAAAGAGCAGACAATTTTATTTTTAAACAAAATAGGTCATGATTCATTCACCTTTTGTAGAGCCTGCGGGTATGTTGTAAAATGCGAAGCCTGTGATGTCGCGATGACTTATCATAAAAATGTAAACAAACTTGTATGCCATTATTGTGGTAGAACTAAAAATCAAGTAAGAGTATGCCCAAACTGCCATTCAAAAAAGATTAAAGAATTTGGAGCAGGTACAGAAAAGCTTGAAGAAGAAGTAAGGCAACTTTTCCCAGATGCAAATATTCTTAGAATGGATTCCATGGTAGCAACTAATAAAGCGAAGTATGACCACATGTATAAGTCGATGAAGGAAGGCAAGATTGATATCCTACTTGGAACACAGATGATTGCTAAAGGCCTTGATTTTGAAAATGTAACCCTTGTTGGGATAATATCAGCGGATCTTTCTTTAAACGTTGGAGATTTTTCTGCGCAGGAAACAAGTTTTCAACTTTTAACTCAAGTCGCAGGCAGGGCGGGAAGGGCCGATAAGCCAGGTAGGGCAATCATTCAAACCTATAAGCCAGAAAATTTTGTAATACAAGCCGTTAAGGAAAATGATTATGAAAGATTTTTTGCTAGTGAGCTTAAAATTAGAGAGGCTTTTTCCTATCCGCCTTTTAAAAATATAATTACGATTAAAATTATAAATGATGATAGGGTTAAGACCATAGATATTTCTAGAGAATTTACAAATGAATTAAAGGCTTTGATGAATTCTCAATTAAATGTTGAAATAATAGGCCCAAATCCTTGCAAAATATCAAGAATAAATAATAAATACAGGTATAATATTCTTGTAAAGGTTTATGACAAGGACCTTGATATTTGTAGAGATACCATAGGCAGGATTAGGAATTCTTTAATCAATAAATACAACGATACATCATTTGTAGTTGCATTTAATCCTGTAAATATTAATTAAGGAGTCGGTATGTTTAATTTTTTTAAAAGAAAAAAGAATAAATCTGGAGAATTAGAAAACAAAGAAGTCGTAAGAGAAGTTGGCCAAGAATTAGCTAATGATAATAGTAATTCAAATAGCGACGATAGGACTAACGAAGAATTTAATAAGTTTAATGAAGCAAACAAACACAACAACTTGATTGAAGGAATAGAAGAAAATATTGCAGAAGTCAAAGAAGGCATTTTATCAGAATTTGAAGAAGTTAAAGATAAAGCTGAAGAAATCTCTGAGGATATTAAATCAGAGTTAGAAGAAAAGTCTGAAGAAGTTTCAGAAGAGGTTAAAGAAGTTGAAAAATCAAGTAAAATCAAAGCTGGAAGATTTATAGACTTAACTCACACAGAAAATACGGAAAAAAAAACTCTAAAAATTGAAGATATAAAATTTAAAGAGCAAGAAAAAGAAGAAGAAGAGCTTGATGAAAACAATAAAGGAATTTCAGAATATGAAATTCCAACAACTGAAAACCTTAGTACAAACCTTGAGGTGACAGAAGAAGTTGTAGAAAAAGAATCAATTTTTGATAGGTTAAAAAAAGGGCTAAGTAAAACTAGAGACAGCTTCACATCTAGTCTAACAAATCTTTTTACAAGAAATGTTAAAATAGACGATGACCTCTATGATGAACTTGAAGAAATCCTAATCTCTGCAGATATTGGTATGAACTCAACAATTGAGATTGTTGATGAATTACGTGGAGAAATCAAGAAAAAGTCAATTAAAGAAGCTGATAAAATTTATCCTGTCTTAAAAGAAATCATGATTAAAAAGCTCGATGAAAATAACCTTGATAATAAGATTAAGTTTGAAAAAGGTAAGTTAACAGTAATTCTAGTTATAGGTGTAAATGGAGTAGGAAAGACTACTACTATTGGTAAACTAGCAAATAATTTCAAAAATGAAGGTAAAACTGTGATGCTTGCAGCAGCAGATACTTTTAGGGCTGCTGCCATCGATCAACTACAAGAATGGGCCAAAAGAGCAGATGTTGAACTTATTTCACACAAAGAAGGCGCAGATCCATCTGCAGTCATTTTTGATGCTATAAAATCTGCTCGTAGCAAAGAAGTTGACGTTTTAATATGCGATACTGCAGGAAGACTTCATAACAAAAAGAATTTAATGCAAGAGCTCGATAAAATAAATAGAACAATTGATACTCACGCAATTAATTCAAATAGGGAAAACCTATTGGTACTTGATGCTACAACAGGTCAAAATGCAGTAAGTCAGTTAAGAGAATTTAAAAATGTCACTGATATTACAGGGTTAATTCTTACAAAGCTTGATGGTACTGCAAAAGGTGGAGTGATTTTTCCACTTCAAGTAGAGGTAGAAGTGCCAGTTAAATATATTGGTGTCGGTGAAGGAATTGATCATTTACAAAAATTTGACTCAAAATCTTTTGTAGAAGCTATGTTTTGATGTTGAAATGTAGGTTTTAAGTGGTATATTATACAGGTACTACAACAATCACACTCATGGATGGGTATTACGTTGCCAATTGTGGTTTAATATCCAGTTGAGATGAGTGGAAGAAAAAACGGAGGTAAATATGGCAGTAGTTTCAATGAAAAAATTATTAGAAGCAGGTGTACACTTTGGACACCAAACCAGAAGATGGAATCCAAAAATGTCTAGATTCATCTTCACAGAAAGAAATGGTATCTATATTGTAGATCTACAAAAAACAGCTAACCAAATTGAGGAAGCTTACAAGGTAATGAGAGACATCGTTGCTGATGGTGGTAGAGTTCTATTTGTAGGTACAAAAAAACAAGCACAAGACTCAATTCAATCAGAAGCTAAGAGATCAGGTCAATACTATGTATCTCACAGATGGTTGGGTGGTATGCTTACTAACTTTAAAACAATCAGAAAAAGTGTAGAAAAACTTCAAAGATATGAAAGAATGGAAGAAGATGGAACATTTGATCTTCTACCAAAGAAAGAAGTTCTTCAATATCAAAAAGAAATGGATAAGCTAGAAAGAAACCTTGGTGGTATCAAAGACATGGAAGAACTACCAGATGTACTATTTGTAGTAGATCCAGGTGAAGAATCTATAGCAGTACATGAAGCTAAAATACTAGGAATTCCAGTAATTGCTATCGTTGATACAAACTGTGATCCTGATGAAGTTGACGTTCCAATACCAGGAAACGATGATGCAATCAGAGCTGTAAAACTTATTACATCTGTAATGGCAGATGCTGTTATAGAAGCAAACCAAGGTAATGAATTTGATCCTTCTAATGATGAATATGAAGAAGAGGTTGAAGAAGAAACTGAAGTTGAAGTAACAGAAGAAGAAAACCTATCTGACGAAGATATAAAAGAAGCAGCTGAAGAAATAAAAGAACAAGCTTTCGAAGAAAACGAAGCAGAATAAGTAGAGGAGATTTAGATGGCAATTAGTGCAAAATTAGTTAAAGAATTAAGAGAAAGAACTGCCGCAGGAATGATGGACTGTAAAAAAGCTCTTGAAGAAGCAGGTGGTGATATTGATAAAGCTCAAAAAATCCTAAAAGAAAAAGGACAAGCAACTCTTGATAAAAAATCTGGTAGAATTGCTGCAGAAGGTGTTATTGGTTCTTACATTCACAACGATAAGATCGGTGTAATTGTTGAAATCAATACTGAAACAGATTTCTCAGCTAATACTGACACTGTTAAAAATTTTGCTAGAGACATAGCAATGCACATTGCTGCAAGTGCTCCTAAGTACATCTCTGAAGAAGATGCTGATGAAGCTGATGTAGCTGAACAAAGAGACATCCTTATCAACCAAGCAATCAATGAATCAAGCGATAATATGCCTGAAGATAAGAAAAAAATGATTGCTGAAAAGAAGGTTGAAGGTAGACTTAAAAAATGGTTCTCAGAAGTTTGCCTACTAGACCAAGCGTTCATCAAAAATCCTGATTTAACAGTTGAACAACTTCTAAGAGATACTGCTAACGAAGTTGGAGAGAATATCAAAATCAGAAGATTTGCTAGATTCCAAGTTGGTGAAGGTCTTGAAAAGAAAGAAGAAGACTTTGCTGCTGAAGTAGCTAGCCAAATGAAAGCATAATATAAAGAATATAAGCATAGACAAAGATAGCCTTGTCTATGCTTTTTTATTGCAATCCTATATCTTGTTTAAATATAAGAATCTAATCACATCCATTTATCATAATATCAAGATAATTAAATAAAATATAAGTTGACAAATTTATCAAACTAATGTATTATATACATAGTTAATTTAACACGCTAATGTATTTATGAGGAGATATTATGAATAATAAAAAGAACGTCAGGTTACCAAGCCTAATCGAATCTGCCTTACCTATTTTAACTATGGTAAGTTTAATGATTTATGTATTTGTTTTTGCTAAAGATGGGGGAGAAAATATATATGATGCAGCTCACCTCCCACTTATTTGTGGAATAATGGTTGCTTGTATAGTTGGATTAAGATGTGGGAATAGTTTTAGAGATATGCTTGATGGTATGATTGAACGTATAAGAACTACTTTAGATGCCATATTAATTTTACTAACTGTAGGTCTCTTAATATCATCTTTTATGATATCAGGAACCATCCCAGCTCTTATATATTACGGTTTGAGTTTTTTAAGTCCTAAGCTATTTCTTCCTATAGGTTGTATAATTACATCTTTGGTTAGTCTTTCATGTGGTTCTTCCTGGACTGCTACGGCCACTATAGGAATAGCCTTTATGACTATAGGTCAAGGTCTCGGAATAAACCCAGCTATTACAGCAGGTATGGTTATATCAGGGGCTTACATAGGAGATAAGTTTTCGCCCCTATCAGATACGACCAATCTTGCTGCAGGTGTTGCTAAAACTGGTCTTTTTGACCACGTTACAGCTATGGTATCAACAACAGGGCTAGTTTTCTTGATTTCTTTAATTCTATATAGCTTAATCGGTCTAAGAGCTGATGTTGTTAACTATGATCCAAATATTGCTGAAGGTATAAAAACTGCTCTTTCTAGCAATTTCAACTTAAATCCACTAGTCCTTCTTCCTATTGTTTTGATTATTTTTATTTGTATATTAAGGATAGAGGGACTTGCTGGAGTAATGATTTCAGTTTTAGTTGGACTTATATTTTCTCTGATATTTCAAGAAAAAAGAGGTCTAGCAGAAATTTTTGCTATATTACACTATGGTCCAGATATAGCTACTGGTAATGATTTTGTAGATAAAGCTCTTGCTAAAGGTGGCATGGATAATCAAATGTGGACAGTAAACCTCATACTTCTTGCTGTATCCTTTGGTGGAGCTCTAGAAAGAGCCGGAATTATTGAAAGACTCTTTGCTCACCTTAAAGAAAGAATAAATTCAGTTGCTGGTCTAGTATTTTTAACTATGCTTACTTCAATTTTCTGTGACGCAACTATGTGTGATCAATTTTTAGGTATTGGTGTACCTGCACCACTATATGAGGATAAGTATGATGAACTTGGTCTATCAAGAAATATGCTTTCAAGAACCCTAGAAGATGCTGGCACATTATGGGCTGTAATGTTCCCGTGGACAGCGTGCGGTGCATATCAAATGAAGACCTTGGGTGTTAGTCCAATTAACTATTTCCCATTTGCCTTTGTAAATTTATTAAATCCAATTTATGCGCTTATAACTGCTATTTTGAAAAGAAATATTTTCTGGGCAGACGGAGCATATACTAATATATTTGGTAAAACAAAGATGAAAAAAATGGCTAAGGCCCCTAAAGAGGCAAGAGAACTTGCTATTAATAGTTTGATAAAATTAAGAAAAGAAGGCAAAGCTCCACAAGTAACTATTAGTTAAGAAAAATATAAAAATTTAAATATTTCTAGTATATAAAAATCTGTTATTTTAAAGGAAGCAATGCTTCCTTTTTTAATTACTTTTAAATACTAAGATTTTATAGTATAGTAAATATGTAGGAATTAAGACAACTTATTTTTATATAAATGATTATTATAAAAATTAATCGAATTTTTTTGAAAGGAGAAATACAATATGAAGAATAATCCGACTCAATTAATTGGAGGAACTCCTATATTGAAACTTAACTCACTCAAGAAAGAGGGAAGAGCAGATATATATGTTAAAGTAGAAAAAAATAACCTAGCGGGATCTATAAAGGATAGAATTGCCTTATACATGATAGAGGAAGCTGAAAAATCAGGAAAACTAAAAAAAGGTGGCACAATTGTCGAGCCAACAAGTGGCAATACAGGTGTTGCTCTTGCAGCTCTTGCTGCAGCAAAAGGCTATAATCTAATCTTAACTATGCCAGCTTCAATGAGTATAGAAAGAGCGAAATTAGCTATGGCATATGGAGCGAAGGTTATAAGGACTACGGAAGGTGCCCTTCAAGGAGCTGTTGATCAGGCAAAGGAGCTCGCTGAAGAAAATGGATATTTCTTACCTGACCAATTTTCAAACCCAGCTAATATAAAAGCTCATTATGAAACAACAGGTCCAGAAATATTGGCTGAAATAAGCCCAGATGCTTTCATAGCAGGTGTTGGTACTGGCGGTACTGTAACAGGAACAGGCAGAAGATTAAAGGAAGCAAATCCTAATACAAAGATATACGCAATAGAACCTGCTGAAAGCCCACTTTTATCTGGTGGCGAAGCCGCTGGTCACAAAATCCAAGGTATAGGTGGTAACTTCATTCCAAAAAATTTAGATTTTGATATTTTAGATGGAATTGTTGACGTTAAAAGTGATGATGCTATAAATATGTCTAGACAATTGGCAAAAGATGAAGCCTTAGCAGTAGGAATATCATCAGGAGCTAATGTTGTAGGTGCAATAGAAATTGCTGATAAATTAGGAGAAGGAAAAGTTGTGGTAACTGTATTACCTGATACAGGAGAAAGATACCTTTCAACTGAATTATATGACAATGATCAACTATAACGAATACAAAGAAGAATTAATTAAAAATGCTTTAGAACACGATCCAGCATTAAAAAGTGAAGAGGAAGCAATCCTCTTCTCTGCTGGTATCAAGGCCCTATTATCTCATTATATAGCACATAATCTATTTCTAGAAGGCAAATTATATGAAGCGCAAGAAATGGCTTATAAGACAAGGATGGAAACGGGAATTGAAATTCATCCAGGTGCTAAAATTGGAAGAAGATGCTACATAGACCATGGTATGGGAGTTGTAATTGGGGAAACAGCAGAAGTTGGCGATGATGTTTTGATGTATCATTCGGTAACATTGGGTGCTGTCACAAATAAAAAAGTAAAAAGACATCCAACTATAGGAAATAATGTAATGATTGGAGCTGGCGCAGTATTACTAGGCAATATTACAATTGGCGATAATTGTAAAATTGGTGCAAATTCAGTTGTTTTAGCTGATGTACCAAATGATTCAACAGCTGTAGGTGCGCCTGCAAAAATAATTCCACACAAAAAGTAGTTTTAGGCTACTTTTTTATTTTGTAAATTATGAAAACTATTTCGTATAATTATAAAAAAATGGTATAATAGAAATGGAATATTAAAATTTCCATATTATTGGAGGTGATATGATGTTAGATAATATGAATCCAATTGTTGTTCTCATCATATTTGTCGCCTTCGTATTGTTAGCTTTTTATTTTGGCTATCTTTATCGTAAGAAAGTTGGGGAATCTGTAATAGGTAGTGCTGAAAATCTCAGTAGGCAAATTATAGATGATGCCAATAAACAAGCAGAAGCATTAAGAAGAGAAACTCTTATTGATGCCAAAGATGAAATTTCAAAATTGAAATCTGAAAATGAAGAAATGCTGAATCAAACAAGAAATGAACTTAATAAAAGAGAAGCTCGTTTGATTAAGAAAGAAGAAAGTTTAGACAATCGATCTTTATTGATTGACAAAAAGTCTGATCAAATCTCTAGTGATCAGAAAAAGTTACAACAAAAAGAAGAAAAAATTGACAAGTTAATAGAACAACAAGAGTTGGAGTTACAAAATATCGCTGGACTCACCAATAGTGAAGCTAAAGAAATAATTTTAGCTCGAGTTAAATCCGAAACAATCCACGAATCTGCTAGGATGATTAAAGAGGCGGAAGAGAAAATAAAATCTGAAAGTAAAAAAATGGCTACAGAAATTCTTGCGACTACTATACAAAGATTTGCACCAGAACTTGTAGCTGAAAATACAGTATCTGTAATTTCTCTACCTAACGATGAGATGAAAGGCCGTATTATTGGGCGTGAAGGCCGTAATATTAGAGCCTTTGAACAAGCCTCAGGTGTTGACCTAATAATTGATGATACTCCTGAAGCAGTAGTTATATCATGTTTTGAACCAGTTAGACGTGAAATAGCAAAAGTCGCCTTAGAGAAGCTAATCCAAGATGGAAGAATTAATCCATCAAGAATTGATGAGATGCTAGAAAAGGCCAGTGATGAAGTTGAAGCTAGGATAATAGAAGATGGTGAAGCTGCTGCTGAAACAGTTGGAATTATCAATCTTCACCCTCAGCTAATAAGGTTAATCGGTAAGATGAAATTTAGAACATCTTATGGTCAAAACATCTTAAAACATTCTGTAGAAGTTGCATTACTTGCAGGAATGCTTGCGGATGAAATTGGTGCTGATAGTCAATTAGCAAAACGTGGTGGATTACTTCATGATTTAGGCAAGGCTATAGATCAAGAACAAGAAGGAACACATGTAGCTCTAGGCGTTGAAGCTGCAACCAAATATGGTGAAAATAAATACGTTATAAATGCTATAGAATCCCACCATGGTGATGTTGAGCCAAATTGTGTTGAATCTATATTGGTACAAACAGCGGATGCTATAAGTGCTGCAAGACCAGGCGCAAGGCGTGAAAGTCTTGAAAATTACATTAAAAGACTTGAAAACCTTGAAAGAATTGCAAATTCTTTCGAAGGAGTAGAAAAATCTTTTGCTCTACAAGCAGGTAGAGAATTAAGAATCTTAGTAAAACCTGAAAAAATTTCTGATGATGAAATGGTTGTAATTGCTAGAGAGATTGCAAAGAAAATTGAAAATGAATTAGAGTACCCAGGTGAAATTAAAGTGAACTTATTAAGAGAGTCCAAAGCGATAGACTATGCCAAGTAAAAATTAATCAAGCTGCCATTATAATGATGGCAGTTTTTAATTCGCTTAATTTACAAGGTATAAATACACTATATAAAAAATAAAAACGCTTAAAACGCAAAATAGAGCGATGAATTTTATTGATAATACAAAAAGTAAGGCAGGCAAAATAATAAAAACCTATATGGATTTCTTATAGCTACAAATTTGCGTCAATTAATCTAAAAACAAATAACTAATTGTTATCTTTAAATAAAACTATGTATATTTTTTTAAACTAATAAATTTACAAGAGTTTATGTGCATCAAAGAGGAGATATGTACTCACTAAAATTATTGCACAAAATTATTATTTTGTGCAATAATTTGTTTTTTGAATTAGAATAGGTATAATTCTATTATAGATATAGGAAATTAAGAATCGATTAAATTTTACGGATTAATTTATGCTATTGTGTACGGAGAAACTTATGGAAGAATTTATAAGGCCTCTATTATTAAATGATTACTTAAACTATTTAAAATCAATTAAGGGCCTTTCTGAATCTACAATTAAAGAATACGCTTATGATCTTGATATGTTTATAGAATATCAAATAATTAGAAAGATTTACAATAATAATGAAGAAATCTATAAAAAAGATTTTGATTATAATAAGGTTAATTTCTTTATAGATAGCAAGTTCTTTGAAAAGCTTACAATACAAGACTTCTATGCATTTCTTTCTTATTTAGACAATGACAAGAATGATTCTGCTACTACAAGGTCTAGGAAAATTTCAGCCCTAAAATCTTTTTATAAATATATGTATAGTGAAATTGAGATAATTAATACTAACGTTGCAGATAAGCTAAGAAATCCTAAGATTAGCCAAAGGCAACCGGTTTACCTTACCTTAAGTGAAACAGAGAAATTGCTTGACACAATAAATCAAGAGAAAAACGCTTTTCTAAGGGTTAGAGACCTTGCTATAGTATTTACCTTCCTAACTACCGGAATGAGGCTTTCTGAACTTGTTTCGATAGATTTATCCGATGTAAATAAAGATAGATTCAATATTATAGGCAAAGGAAATAAAGAAAGAACTGTTTATCTCACAAAAAACTGCCAAGACCTTATTAATAATTATATAGTAATTAGATCTGAATACCTTAGGAATTCGAGTGTTGATGCCCTATTTATATCCACTAGAAAGAAAAGAATTTCAAACAGAGCTGTACAATCAACTATAGACAAATATTTGGCAAAAGCAGGTTTTGATACTAGTATCTACTCTACTCACAAACTCAGACATACTGCTGCCACACTAATGTATAAGTATGGCGATGTTGATATAAGAGCCTTAAAAGATATTTTAGGCCATGCTTCAGTCTCAACAACTCAAATCTATACCCACTTAGATGATGAAGATCTAAAAAAAGCTGTAAATAAAAATCCTTTATCAGACATAGAATTTTAATTTAAAAATCGTTCTAACATTAGAATTAGAACGATTTTTTTATTTTATAAGAAATTGTTTTTAGAAAATCTATTTAAGACTATTTTTAAAGCAAGTTTTCCATGGTAATAGTTAAGTCCACCTTGAAGGTAAGCCATATAAGGCTCTCTCAAAGGACCATCAGCAGATAATTCTGATGTTGCTCCTTCTACAAAGCCCCCCGCTGCCATAATTACTGGATCTTCATAGCCTGGCATAGGATAGGCTTCAGGTACGAAGGTTGAGTCAACAGAGCAAGCTTCTTGTATTGCCTTACAGAAAGTCTTTAATTTTTCTGGATCATTTAATTTTATGGCAAGAATGACATCAGACCTTGGATCATCAAGTTTTGGTGTTACTTCATATCCTAGTTTGTTAAAGACACTTGCGAATAATAAAGCTACTTTTAAAGCCTCTTTAACTACGTGTGGAGCAAAGTAAAGTCCCTCTACTACTAATCTATTTGTACCAAAGCTTAAACCCTCATCTTTTCCAATTCCTGGAGCCGTTAGAGTATTAGCACAATATTCTATAAGGTCTTTTCTACCACTAATATAGCCACCCGTAATAGCAAGACCTCCGCCAAGATTTTTAATTAGAGATCCCGCTACGATATCGGCTCCTATCTCTATAGGTTCCTTTGTTTCGGTAAATTCACCGTAGCAGTTGTCTATAAAAATAATTACATCTTTTGAAACCTTTCTAATTTCTTTTACAGCTTTTTCGATTTCATCTATAGTAAAGGCTCTCCTTTGTGTGTAACCTGTTGATCTTTGAATTAGAATGACTTTGGTATTCTCATCAATTTTTTCTTTAATTTTATCGTATTGGATTTTATTATCAGAATCAAGATCCAACTTGTCATAAAGGACGCCTTTTTCTATCAAGGTTCCTTTTTTATCCCCAGCTATACCTATAACTTGCTGCATTGTATCATATGGATCATCAGTTATTGATAAGAGTTTATCTCCATAGTTTAATAAGGAAAATAGAACGATTGATAAGGCATGAGTCCCTGATACTATAGAAGGCCTTACAAGGCTATCTTCCGCTTTAAATATTGAAGAAAATATTGCCTCTAATGTATCTCTACCTGTATCTGCATAGCCATAACCAGTGGCGGTAAAAAAGTCCGATGATTGGAGAGAATTCTCGTTAAAGGCTTTCATAACCTTTAATTGATTAAATTCTGAAATTTCTTCATGGAGTCTGAATAATTCAGACAATTCTTTTTCAGACTCTCTTATAAGGTCATCATACCTATCATCGATATTATAATTATTGTAAACTTCATTAAAATTCATATATATCCTTTATTAAATCTTCTATTATCATTGTTGCATCATCTTTATTTAGGTCATCCATTATTATTTCTCGTGTAAATGGATAATTTAGGTATTTTTTCATCCAAGTGATTTGTCTTTTAGCATACCTTCTAGTATTTCTTTGGATAAGATTAATCATTTCATCAAGATTGATTTCACCTCTTATATAAGGGAAAATTTCTTTATAACCAATAGCGGCCATAGATTGAGAATTTTCATCTAGATTAAAATTCTCTACTATATACTTAAATTCTTCTACTAGGCCTTGGTTTATCATTTCAATTACCCTATCATTTATCCTATCATATAATATTTGTCGATCATTGTAGTTTAGAAAAAATAATATAGGATCAATATTTTTATTTAAGACTCTCTCACCTGTACGTTTTTCTGATGGTTTTTCGCCTGTAATTTCATATATTTCAAGTGCCCTAATAATTCTGTTTAATTCATTTGGATGGTATTTTTCGGCTGTTTTGGGATCAATTTCCTTAAGCTTATTATATAAGAAGTCATTACCAAGGCTTTCAGCTATTAACTCCAATTCATTTCTTATATTGGAATCTTTTTTTACTTGGCCGTAGTTCATTTTAAAAAGTAGAGAATCTATATAAAAGCCAGTTCCACCTGTAACTATTGGCAAAATATGTCTTGAATTTAATTTAGAGATAATTTCTGATGAATCTTTTCTAAAATCTTCAACAGTAAATTCTTCATCAGGATCAACAATATTTAAAAGGTGATGTTCGACCACAAAAGGATCTAAAACCTTATTAGTTCCTATATCCATACCCCTATAAACCTGTTGACTGTCTGCTGATATAACTTGGCCGTTAATTTTTTCTGATATATTTATTGCTATATCACTTTTTCCACTTGCTGTAGGGCCAGTAATAATAATTACCTTATCTTTCAAAATATTTCTCCAAATCTTTATCTTCTAATGAAATAATGGTGGCATTACCATCATATGTTTTGTAAGGATTTTCTTCCTTCATTAAACTTTTATAAAGCTCGATAGCTTCGTTTTTATTGATATTATGACCTTTTCTGAAGGATAGACTTTTGACTAATTTTCTTAATCTACTAGTAATTAGTTCATCACTAATATTATTGTCCAAGTCTAAAATTTCGTAGAAAAATTTATCGTTTTCTGGTTGATTGAAAATCATTGGGATTTCTCTTATAAGTATAGAATTTTCAGAGATTAACTCTACATCAAAACCTAATCTTTGAAAAAGACTGTGTTTAGTTTCAAATCTATCAACATCTATCTTATTTAAATGCATCCTAATAGGCTCTAATAATAATTGACTCGCAACTTTATTAGCTTTAAAATCTTTGAGGAATTCACTCATTTTGATTTTTTCTTGAGCTTTTCTATGATCTAGTATAAACACCCTGTCCTGATCTTCAAATATAGAATATCTTCTGAAAATAGATGTCTTATATGTTGGTATTTCTATATCTTCTACAAAAGAGTCTTCATTTACTTTTTCATCTTCTTTTAAAAACTCAAAATCAAATTCTTTATTACTGTCAAAAAATTTTGAATTTTTTGCTTCTATTTCATTATTATAGGCCTCTTCGTCTTCCCTGACAAGCGTATTTGTTGGAGAATACTTATCTAAGATAGCTTTATAATCAGCAAAGTCTAAAAATTCATCCTTTTTATTTTCCTTGATACTAATTGATTGAATCTCTTGCTTTGCTTTAAGTAAATTTTTAACATTATCAATAATCAATTCTAGAAGCTCATCTTCATATGAATACTTAACTAATTTCTTATTAGGATGGATATTTACATCAATATTTTTGGGATCGGTGTAAATAAAGATAAAGAAAGCAGGAAATCTGCCTTGAGGAATAAGTCCTTGATATTGGTCTTCTATAATTTTTGTTATTTCCTCATCTTCAACTAGTCTATCATTCACAAAAATATATTGCATAGACCTATTGCCCCTGTAATAATTAGGAAGACCTATCTCTCCTGTTATCTTATAAGATGAATTTTTAGCGTGTAATTCAATGAGATTTTCCTCTAAGAGATTATCTAAGAGGTCAGAAATTTTTAACTTTAAGTCCAAACTGGGGTTGGATTGAAATTGAACCCTGTCATCTTTTATATATTTAAAAGAAATATTTTTATATCCAATAGCAAAAGCATACATCAGCTTACTGATCTTATTAGCTTCAGCCATGTCAGATTTTAAGAATTTTCTCCTAGCTGGCATATTATAGAATAAATCCTCTACAATAATGCTTGTACCCTTATTTGTAGCGATTGAAGATTTTTTATTTTCTTTTGCACTAAGGTCAAGTTTTGTTCCAATTTCAGAATCTTCTGTCTTAGAAATAGCAACAACTTTACTCACAGAGGCGATACTTGGGAGAGCCTCACCTCTAAAGCCAAGGGAAGCAATTGTGTAGAGATCATCAAACTTACTAATCTTGCTAGTGGCGTGTTTTTGAAAGGCTAAGTCAATATCTTCCCTAGCAATCCCTACACCATCGTCAGTAACTCTTATATAAGATTTACCACCATTTTTAATATCCACAGTAATATTTCTACTGCCTGCATCTATTGAATTTTCAACTAATTCTTTTATGATTGATAGAGGAGATTCTATTACTTCACCAGCAGCAATTTTTTCTACTGTGTCTTTATCAAGTTTTATAATTGACATTATATCTCCCCAATTCTTTCAATTAGTATATTAAGTTGGTTCATAGCTTCTAGTGGTGTTAATTCGTTAATATTAATATTGTCCGTTAAATTTTTAAGTTCTGTAATTTTCTTATCTTTAATATCTTCTAGTGAATTTTTAATTTCTTCGCTTTTGTTTACATCAAAGAAATCTTCATTTGAAAGTTTTTCCATGATATTTTTTGCGTTATTAAGTATTTCTTCTGGAAGTCCACTTAGTTTTGCTACTTCAATACCATAAGACCTATCAGACTTTCCTTTTTTTATTTTTCTAAGAAACACCAAATTATTGTTTTCTTCAAGTATTTCAATCTTTAGATTTCTAACGTTATTAAGTTCATTTTCAAGTACTGTAAGCTCATGAAAATGTGTCGCAAATACTGTTTTTACTTTTTTATGCTTGGATAAGTATTCAACAAGGGCCATAGCAATACTTAGGCCATCGTCAGAACTTGTTCCCCTACCAACTTCGTCTAGGATTACAAAAGATTTTTCAGTTGAATTTTTAATGATATTTGAAACTTCATTCATTTCAAGCATGAAGGTAGATTCACCCTTTGAAATATTATCACTTGCTCCGATCCTTGAAAAAATTTTATCGCAAATACCGATTTTAGCATGGCTAGCTGGAACAAAAGATCCAATTTGTGCCATTATTATTATAAGTGCCATCTGTCTCATATAAGTCGATTTACCAGCCATATTTGGCCCAGTTATAATCTGGATGAGATTGTTATCTTGACCAATGTTAGTATCATTTGCTATAAACTCATTCTCATCAAGATTTATCTCAATTACAGGGTGTCTTCCGTCCTTAATAATTATTTCATTTTCTTCGGTAATTTCTGGCCTGCAGTATGAATACTTGTGGGCTATTTTTGAAAAAGCATTTAAACTATCTATATTTGCAATCATCTTAGAAAGACTTTGAAGTCTAAGTGTTGAATCTAAAATAACTTCTATTATCTTGTTAAAAATCTCATATTCTAATTGGTTAATTTTTTCCTTGCCATTAAGAATCATTGATGAGATATTTTCAAGCTCTTCAGTGGTGTATCTCTCTTGATTTTTGAGGGTTTGTTTTCTAATATAGGACGGAGCTACCTTATCAGTATTAGTCTTTGTAACTTCTATAGAATACCCGTTGTTTTTATTATAAATTACTTTAAGATTTTTAATGCCGGTAAGATTTCTTTGTTCATTTTCATAATTAATTAGCCTATCCTCCGCAGAATCAGCCATTTCTTTTAATTTATCTAGGCTATCATCGTAGTTGGATTTTATAAGGCCGCCCTCAGTTATATTTATTGGTGGTTCATCAACTATTGACTCATCAATAAGTTTGTAGATATCATCAATATCTGGGATATTGTATCCTAGATTTTTTATTAGGTTATTGGTTGAATCACTAAGGAGTTCCTTAAGTTTTGGAATATCTCTTAGAGAATTTTTAAGAGATATTAAATCCCTAGCATTTGCTCTTTTATAAGATATTTTTGCAAGAATTCTTTCAAGATCGTAGATACTATCTAGGAGGTTTGATACATTTCTAGAAAGTATATTATCCTTATAGAAACCGTCGACCAAATCAAGCCTTCTGTTAATTTTAACCTTATCAATTAAAGGCCTTTCTAACCAGTCATGTATCATCCTTGAACCCATAACTGTATCAGCATTATCCAAGATACTTATTAAGGTATTTTCTTTATTATTAGTTGATAAATTTCTTGTAAGTTCAAGATTTTTTCTTGTATTTGCCTCAACTTCCATAAATTCATTGATTTTTAATACTTCAATGTTATTTATATGGTCGAGTTTTTCCTCGTAATACTTATATATATAATCTAGGAGATTTGCTAGAGCTACAATTATGAGTCTCTTATCCTTTATTTTTTCAAGGTTATCTTTGCCAAGATACTCATTTATAGTGCGAACTCTATTTTCATAGTCTGTTGTAAAATCAATATAGTTTATAAAAATTTGATTATTCAAGTTAAGGTATTTTTTTATATCATCATTATTAAAATTACTTGTTAAAACTATTTCTGAAGGATTAATTTTTTCAATCTGGTCAATAGCTTTTTTGCCAATATTTTGACTTAATGTCTTTATTTCGAGACCTACAAGCTTACCTGTAGAAATATCGCAATATGCCATAGCAAGACCAAATTCATTTTCAAAAATTGATAAGAGGTAGTTATTTTCTTTATTTTCTAAAGATTCTATATCAGTTAAGGTACCAGGAGTGATGACCCTAGTAATGGCTCTTTTTACAAGGCCCTTAGCTTCCTTGGGATCTTCGATTTGATCACAAAGGGCAACCTTATAGCCTTTCTTTACAAGTCTATTGACATAGGTATCTATAACATGGTGAGGAACACCACACATTGGAGCCCTATCAACATGGCCACATTCCTTGCCTGTAAGTGTTAAAGACAAAACTTTTGCGGTAATTATAGCATCATCAAAAAATGTTTCATAAAAATCACCTACCCTATATAAAAGGAGGGCATCTTTAAAATCGTTTTTAACATCTACATAATGCCTTAACATCGGTGTTAATTTTTCGTACTTAAATTTACTAGTCATATTTCACCTTTTCTTGTCTTAATAAAATAAACTGTCACAGTTTTTGTAACAGCCTATTTATTGAATATTAAGAGTTTTTACGTTTGTAATCCAGCTATTAGCGCTCTTAGTTGTTGTATCAATTATAACGAGTGTTCCGTAAGAAGGATTGTATTCGACAATTGGCTCACCGTCTATTTTATAAACCAAATAGACCCTATCTACTTCTAAGGCAAGAGACATAGGAAATCTATTTGAATTTCCATCTGTGTCCTCTATTGAAATAGTAGGCCTCTCTCTTAAGTTATAGTCAAGGCTTCCTATTAATTTCTCTAGTGAAACGCCTTCGATTTTTACTTTTTCTAGACCGTTATTTACATAAACTTCTTTTTTACTGCCAGCTTTTTTCTTAAGTTCTCTTATAGAATACGACTTTATTTCATCACCATTTCCCTTAAGAATCACAATATCATTATCGTATTTAGCCATATTCATATCATCTAGTCTTCCCTTTAGAAAAATACCAAGAATTATTAGTACTAAGATAAAGGCAGCAAATAAAAATAAATTATACTTATTTTTTCTTAAAAATTTATTCATAAAGATTATTTACCAGTAGATCCAAAGCCACCTTCGCCTCTTTCGCTATCGGCAAGATCATTGACTTTTTGTATTTCGCATTGCATATATGGTTGAATAACTAGTTGGGCTAGTCTGTCTCCATTTTCTATAATTTGTTTTTCTTCACCGTAATTATAGAAGAAAATCATAAGTTCTCCCCTGTAGTCCGAATCAATGATACCCACAGTATTTGCAAGCATTAGATGTTTTTTAACACCAGTTGAAGACCTTGGGTAAACCGCCCCAAAATATCCTTCTGGAATTTCTACATAGACTCCTGTATGTATTTTGACTGTTTCTTTAGCTTTTATTATAATATCCTCGTCGCTTTTGCAATATAAATCTATTCCTGCTGAATGTTTTGTTGCGTAAGCTGGGATTTGACCTTCAGTTTTTATTTTTAAAATGTTTTCTTTCATTTAACTCACCTTCCTAAATTAATATACCAATTTTAGCCACACTTTACAATTGAAAGTATAGTATTAGAAAGGAGTAAATATGGAAAATATAACAAAACGTTTTTTAAAGTATATTTCATTTGACACTAAAAGTGATCCAGAAAAAGGTGAAGTACAAAAACCATCGACAGATGGCCAACTAGTGCTTGCAAAAGAATTAAAAAAAGAATTAGAAGAATTAGGTCTAAATGCTGACATTAATGAGGAAGGCTTTGTTTTTGCAAAAATACCTGCAAATTCTAATAAAAACTTGCCAAAAATAGGTTTTATTTCTCACATGGACACATCACCAGAGATGTATGGAAAAATTGATAATCCACAAATAATTAAATATGAAGGTGGAGATATAAAGTTAAATGATACAAAATCTATAAGGGTAGAAGACTTCCCTTATCTAGAAAAATTAAAAGGAACAACACTAATTACTACCAGGGGTGAATCTCTTCTAGGAGCCGACGATAAAGCTGGAATAGCAGCTATTATGACCGCAATAGAATATATTGTCAATAACCCTGATTTCAAACACGGAGAAATTAGGATTGCCTTTACACCAGATGAAGAAATAGGTACTGGATGTGATAGCTTCGATGTAAAGAAATTCGATGCTGATTTTGCCTACACTATTGATGGTGGTATCCTCGGTGAACTAGAATATGAATCATTTAATGCTGCTGATGCTAAAGTGACTATTCATGGCAAGTCTATCCACCCAGGTTCTGCTAAAAACACTATGATTAACTCTATAAGCATTGCAAATGAGTTTGATAGCTTATTAGGTTCTGTAAGGCGTCCTGAGCATACAGAAGGATATGAGGGCTTTTTTCACCTATTAAGTATTAATGGTGATATTGAAACAACTAAGATGGAATATATTATCCGTGATCATGATAGAGAAATCTTTGAAAAAATGAAAGAAGAGATTAAAAACAACGCTGAGTTTTTAAATAAAAGATATGGTGATATTATTGATATTAAAATCTCAGATAGCTATTATAATATGGGTGATATTATAAAAGAACATATGAATATAGTAAATTATGCGAAAAAAGCTATGGAAAATCTAGATATCAAACCTCTTATTAGCCCAATTAGAGGTGGTACAGATGGCTCAAAATTATCATTTATGGGTCTACCTTGTCCAAACATTTTCACTGGAGGTATGAATTTCCACGGCATATATGAGCTAATCCCTATTGAACATATGGAAAAAGCTAGCCAAGTAATTATTGAAATCATTAGACTTATAGAGGGGTCTAACTAAGAAAAGGATTGTAAATTTTCCTGAAATGTGTTATTATATTCGTATAGGAAATACATAACGCATTAATAAAAAGGAGATATTATGGCAAACCAAAAAATTTCAAATGATAATCAATACAGAGGAAATGAAGAACTTGACAGAAAAATTAGAGAAGAAAATAAGGAAACCGGCGGTGAATCTCTAGATAAAAAACTAGGTCCAGACCAAGAAAACCTTAGATCAATCTCTGATGAAGCTGATGAAAACTCTAACGTTGGCGCAGAAGCTAGAAGAACTAGAGCTGATTTTTCTGAAAATCCATCTGAAGACTAATAAAATATAAAAAGCTAGCCAAATGGCTAGCTTTTTTAGTCCCCTATTTTCTTTCTAAGAATATCTCCATTTTCTAGTGGAAGATCAATTTTTATTTTTAAAATTTGCTTTGGTTGATTGGCTACTTCTATTTCTTCTCCCTTTTCATCTTCCATATAATCGATAGTTAGGGTATAAAAGTCCTTACTATTACCAAAAATTTCTATTTCATCTCCCTTAAAGAACCTATTTCTTTGCTCAATTGTTGCAATCTTAGATTCATTATCATAATCAATAACTACGCCTATAAAGTCATAATTTCTGATATATGAAGATGAGCCATAAATTTGATCATTCTCATCAGGTTTATTATAGAAAAATCCCTTGGTAAAATGTCTGTGGCTAGCCTTATTAATTTCTTCAAAGTATTTCTTACTTACTTCCTTGCTGAAGTTTCCTTCATAGTAGCTATCTATAACTTGTCTGTATGACCTAATTACAGTTGCCACATAAAAAGGTGTCTTCATTCTACCTTCAATCTTAAAGCTATCGATACCAGCTTCAATTAGCTTATCTACTTCGTCAATCAAACAAAGGTCCTTAGAATTCATTATAAAAGTGCCACCCTTACCATCTTCTTCTATTGGAAAATATTCCCCGGGTCTGGTTTCTTCTTGGAGTGAATACTTCCACCTACATGGTTGAGCACAATCTCCCCTATTTGCATCGCGACCTGTCATATATGAAGATAATAAACACCTACCAGAATATGAAATGCACATAGCCCCATGAATGAAACATTCTATTTCCATATCTTCAGGTGTATTCTTTCTAATTTCTGTAATTTCTTTAAGTGAAAGTTCACGGGCAAGAATTATTCTCTTAGCTCCCATTTCATACCAGAAATTAACAGTTGCAGAGTTTGTAACAGATGCCTGAGTTGAAATGTGCAAATCAATATCAGTATGTTTTTTAGCAAGAGAAAAAATACCTGGATCTGATATTATTAGGGCATCAATACCAATTGTATTAAGGTTTTCTAAATATTCCACTATACCGTCCATATCACCATCATGAGGCATGATATTCATGGTTACATGGACCCTAACACCTCTTTCATGAGCATAGGCTACGGCTTTTTTTAATTCATCATTATTAAAGTTTTTTGCATTGGCTCTTAAGCCAAAATTATCTCCTGCTAGATAAACTGCATCTGCGCCAAACTTAATAGCAGTTTTTAATTTTTCAAAATCCCCAGCGGGGCCAAGTAGTTCCACTTTTTTATCTGTCATTATCTCTCCTAACACTTAAGGTAAGCCCGTCGCCTATGGGAATCACAGATGTTGTAAATTCCTCTAAATCCGTTATGTAGGCTAGGAAATTCCTAAGTCTTTTAACTAAAGTATTCTTTCTTTTTTCCATTATATCATCATTACAAACTTCGCCTCTAAATAAGACATTATCTGCAATTATTATTCCACCTTTATTAAGAAGTTTGCTAGTAATCTTAAAATAATCTAAATATCTTGATTTATTAGCATCTATAAAAACAAAATCAAAGCCTTGATCAATAGTTCTCAAGGCTTTCATTGCGTCATCATTAATAAGATTGACGTTAACATTATATTTTTTAAAATTATTTCTAGCGATTTCTGCTGTAGCCGTATCTAATTCTATAGTTGTTATATCTGCCCCAGTGTACTTTTTAAAGCAAAGTGAAGAATAACCTATAGCAGTTCCTATTTCTAAGATTTTTTTAGGCTTAGCTATTTGAAGGATGCTTATAATAAGCTCCTTGGTTTGGCTATTCATAATCGGAACATCATTTTCTATAGCATATTTTCTTAAATCTACAAAATCAGTATCGTTAAGCAAATCTTCTATAAAAAGGGAAGTATATTCGTAATTAATATTTCCCATCTTCTATCTCTGATATTACAGGTAGAATCATTGGGTCTCTACCCAGTTCGTTATAAATATAAGATTTTAAATCTTCTCTAATTTGATATTTAATTTGACTTAGAGCCTTAATATCTTGTTTTTTGCACTTATTTATTGATCTTAATACAACATCTTTAGCATTCTCTATTATATCTTGGTTTTCTTTAACATAAACAAAACCACGTGATACAATTTCAGGTCCAGCTAAAAGTTCTTGTGTATGTCTATCAAAAGTAATTGAAACAACCATTAGTCCATCTTCTGATAGGTGTTTTCTATCTTTAAGGACGATATTACCAACATCACCAATACCAGATCCATCAACTAAAACATTTCCTGCTTGAACTTTTCCTTTTATTCCTGCAGACTTCTTTGTAAATTCGATGATATCTCCATTTTCACATATAAAGATATTTTCTTTTGGCTGACCCATATCTTGGGCTATATCAGAATGTTTTTGTAATTGTCTAATCTCACCATGGGCAGGAATTAAGTATGTTGGTGTAATTAATTGGTACATTAATTTAATTTCTTCCTGGCAAGCGTGACCTGAAGCGTGAACTTTAGCAAGTGAAGAATAAATAATCTTACAACCAATCTTTGTCAAGTTGTTGATTGTAGTATTTATAGCCATTTCATTGCCTGGAATGGCTGATGATGATAGGATAACCATATCTGTTTCATTCAAGGTAATTTGTCTATGCTCTTTATTTGCCATTCTTGTAAGTGCGCTTAGAGGCTCCCCTTGAGTACCTGTTGATAGAATTACTAGCTCGTCATCAGCATATTTTTTGATAGCTTTCATGTCGATTAAGGTATTTTTCTTTATTTTTAGATAACCTAACTCGTTTGCAATCCTAACATTATTTAGCATTGACCTACCAGATAGGGCAACTTTTCTATTGTATTTTTCTGCAGCGGTAATTATTTGTTGGACTCTGTGAAGGTTTGATGCAAATGTTGCAACAATTATCCTTGATTTAGCTTGTCCAAATATCTTAACAAAAGTCTCACCAACGACTTTTTCACTTAAAGAAAATCCTTCTCTTTCTACATTTGTAGAATCTGCGAATAGAGCAAGGACTCCTTTTTTACCAAGTTCTGCAAGCCTTTGGATGTCAGTTGGATCATTGTCAATTGGTGTAAAGTCCATCTTAAAGTCACCTGTAAATATTACAGTTCCAATTGGAGATTTTACCGCTATAGCACAAGCATCAGGAATAGAGTGGCTTACTCTTATAAATTCAGCGCTTAAACTACCAACTTTAACAGTATTATTAACATTGACCATCTTAATCTTATTAGGATTTAGACCATGTTCTTTAAATTTATTTTCAAGAAGACCCTTAGTAAGTTTAGAGCAATATACGTTTGTATCCACATTTTTCAAAAAATATGGAATAGCGCCTACGTGGTCTTCGTGTCCGTGGGTTACAAATATGCCTCTTAATTTATTTTTGTTTTCTTCAACATAGGTAAAATCTGGGATAACTATGTCAACTCCAAGCATTTCTTCATCTGGAAATGTTAGACCGCAGTCTATCATTATCATGTCGTTGCCATATTCAACCAGTGTACAGTTTTTACCTACTTCATGTAATCCACCTATTGGGATTATTCTTAATTTTTTTTCATTTGTCATTATTTCTCCTTATTATTCTGACAATCGGAACAGATTCCATAAATCCTTAAAGAATAATAAGATAAATCAAAATCGAAATTTTTCTTAAGAGAATTTTTAACATCTTCAAAAGATAAAAACTCATCTTCTAGAATTTTCCCACAAGAAGTACAGATAATATGATCGTGGTGATCACTTTTTGGATCTATTATCTCATAAGTGTAGGCCTGATCGGTAAACTCTTGTTTATTAACTATACCTAGCTCTTCAAAAATATTTAAAGTTCTGTAAATAGTCGCAATACCTACTTGCTTATGGTCCTCATGGACTATAGAAAATAGCTGTTCTGGTGTTAGGTGTTTTTCTGAAGAGTTTTTTAAAACATTAAATATCAATTCTCTTTGCTTAGTGAATTTTTGGTTGTTTTTTTCAAAAATCTTTCTTACTTCTTCAATGTTCATCATTCTCTCTTTTCATCTCTTCATAAAATTCTATAATTTCATCTAGTTCTTTCTGATCTTCAATCGTTTTAAAGCTTATTACATCACTTGTATTGTAAACCTCAACGATCATAATCATGTCATCCCCTACTTGTTCAAGGGCGGCATAATTCTTATCATCTATTCCGAATGTATCTAATATATTAAATTCAACTTCATTATTATTTTCATCCAGTAAAAAGATACTATCCATTATTACTCCTGTCTAAATAACTTTGCAATATAAAACTTGCAGCAATTTTATCAATATGGGTTTTCCTATTTTCACGTCTAACGTCCATATCGATGAGAACAGATTCTGATTGAACTGTAGTTAATCTTTCATCTTCATAGACAATTTCTGTGTCTATTCTTTTCTTAATTAGGTCAACAAAACTCATGACCTTCATTGATTGAGGGCCAATAGAATTATTCATATTTTTAGGAAGACCAACTACTATTAATGAGATATCTTTTTCATTAACAATTTCTTCAATCCTGTCTATATCAAATTTTGCCTTAGTTCTTTTTATTGTTTCAAAAGGTTGAGCGGTTAAAAGCATAGGGTCGCTCAAAGCGACACCTACTGTTTTATCCCCAACATCTAGTCCCATTATCCTAGTCATTGATGTAATTATTTAGTAATTCTTCTAAAATTTTATCTCTATCAACTGCCCTAATAAGCTTTCTGGCATTATTATGAGCGGTTATATAAGTTGGATCTCCAGATAGTAAATATCCTACTATTTGAGAATTTGGTTTATAACCTTTATCTTCTAAAGCCTTGTAAACTGTTGTAAGAATCTCTCTAATGTTATTCTTTTCTATATCTTCTCTTTTGAAAAGCATAGTTTCATTAAGCTTATTATTGTCAGTCATTCCCTACTCCTTTATAATTTCGTAAGCCCTTTCAAGTGCTTTGGCTAAGGCAGATAAATCACTTCCACCTGCTTGGGCGAAATTCTTTCTACCACCGCCATTACCACCAGTAATTTGAGCAATTTCTCTAACAATTTTGCCAGCGTTATACTTATCTGTTAAATTATCATCTACAGACACTGTAAATACAACTTTATCGGTTACTGCAGCAAAGATAATAATTAAATTATCGTATTCAGTCTTTAACCTATTTTCTAAATCACGTAATTCGTCAATGCTAATATTATCAAACTTAGCAATTAGTAAGTTAACTCCGTTGATATTTTTAATCTTGCCCTTAAGTTCACTATATATGTCTTTATTTGACTGAGACTTAAGTCTTTTTATTTCAGTATCTTTAGATTCAATTTCAGATTTTAGTGAATTTATTCTTGATGAAATATTGTTTACTTTTGCGTCAAGCCTTTGGGCAATATTTTTAATTGTGTTTTCTTTTTTGATTAAATCTTCATAAACTGCTCTACCGGTTATAGCTTCAATTCTTCTGACACCAGCAGCTGCAGATGTTTCTGATTTAATTTTAAATATTAACACTTCTGCTGTGTTATTTACATGACAACCGCCACAAAGTTCTATTGAGTAATCACCCATAGATACGACTCTAACAACATCTTTGTATTTATCCTCAAATAGAGCCACAGCTCCTAACTCTTCAGATTTTTTATAATCCATATATTCTTTTTTAACAGGAAGTTGTTCTCTTATTTTGGCGTTAATTTCATCTTCAAGAGCTCTTAATTCTTCATAGCTAAGAGCTTTGTTGTAGGTAAAGTCAAACCTTAATTTGTCTTCATCTACCAAAGATCCTGCTTGCTTGATGTCTTGTTTTAAAACGTTCTTGAGAGCTTTATCAAGTAAGTGTGTTGCTGAGTGATTTCTTTGAATATCTAATCTTCTTTCAAGGTCGATAACAAATTCAGCCTCTGAATCTGTTCTAAGTTCTCCTTCAGTCACTTCTACATAGTGGAATATAATATCATTTTTCTTTTGAACATCAACAACTTTAGCTAAGGCTTCTGAAGTTTTGATATACCCTGTATCAGCAACTTCTCCACCGCCTTCTGGATAAAATGAAGTCTTATTACTTATTACTATACCTTTACCAGGTGCTTTTATCGAAGATTTCTCTTCCCCATCTTCAAATATAGCAAGGATATTTGCTTTTATATCGAAGTTATCATATCCAACAAATTCTGTTTTTTCAAGATGGTCTGTTATTATGTTGTCGTGTCTATGGTTGTTATCAGTTTTTCTAGCATTTCTTGCAAGATTTCTCTGATTTTCCATTTCGTCTTCAAATTTTACTTCGTCTACTTCAAAGTTTTTCTCTTCTAAGATTTCCTTAGTTAAGTCTAATGGGAATCCAAAAGTATCATAAAGTTTGAAAGCCTCACTACCATCTAAAACTTTTTGATTGTTCTTTTCCATGTCAGAAATTAAATCGTCTAGTTTTTCAAGACCTTGGTTAATAGTCCTTTGGAATCTATCTTCTTCATCGCTAATAACTTGGTGGATATTATCCATATTTGTAATTAATTCATCATATTCAACTTTATAGGTTTCTATTACCTTATCTACGATTTTATTTAGGAAAGGTCCTTCGATGCCAAGAAGTTTTCCGTGTCTGTAAGCTCTCCTGATGAGTCTTCTTAAGACATAGCCACGTTTTTCATTTGATGGTATTACGCCATCAGATACTAAAAATGTCATAGCCTTAGCGTGGTCAGCTATTACTCTTATTGATACGTCATCAGCCTTATTGGTCTTATATGTTTTTCCAGATAGTTTTTCGATTTCGGAAATAATTTCTTTCATTACGTCTATTTCGAAAATGTTATCTTTTCCTTGAAGAATCATGGCAATTCTTTCAAGTCCCATACCTGTATCTATATTTGGATGGCTTAAATTAGTATAGTTGCCTTGATTATCCTTGTTAAATTGAGTGAAAACCAAGTTCCATACTTCCATGAACCTATCAGAATCATCATTTCCTGGTTGGTTATCATTTTCATCAACAGCTCTTTCGGCACCTCTATCAACATAAATTTCTGAGCATGGACCGCATGGACCTACCTCAAGTTCCCAGAAGTTATCCTCTTTTCCTTGTCTTAAAATTCTCTCAGCTGGCATTCCTATTTCATCATGCCAAATATTGTAGGCTTCATCGTCATCGTGGAATACTGTAACCCAAAGATCATTCTTATTTATTTCAAGTTTTTTGGTTAGAAATTCATAAGCCCAGCTAATTGCTTCTCTTTTAAAATAATCTCCAAATGAGAAGTTTCCAAGCATTTCAAAAAATGTACCATGACGTTCAGTTTTACCAACTCTTTCGATATCACCAGTTCTTACACATCTTTGTGAAGAAGTAGCTCTGTTGTTTTTCATCTTAAGTTCACCAGTAAAGTACTTTTTAAGAGGTGCCATACCAGCGTTAATTAATAAAAGTGTATCGTCATCAATTGGTGTTAGAGGAAATGATTTTAATAATGTGTGATTTTTCTCATTTCCAAAAAATTCTAAATAGCTTTTTCTAAGCTCATTCATTCCTAAGTTCTTCATTAGTTCTCCTTAAATTTCATGTTTAACAATATTATCCAAAGTAATGGAATCTATAGCTTGGTTAATTAAGTAATCTAGTTTGGTAAATAGGTCATAGGCGTCACATTTATCGTCACAAATTACTTTGCCGCTTACACAATCACTTGTTGTCATGTCACCCTCTAAACTTCTTAAAACTTGACCTATTGTTATGTTTTCTAAATCACTATTAATTTTATATCCACCCTTTGGTCCTCTGCTTGACTTAATCAAGCCATCTTTTTTTAACATCCTAACTAGTTGTTCTAAATAATTTTCAGATAAATTTAAATTTTCACTTATTTCAGAGACAGGTATAAAACCCTTGTCTTGGTTTTCAGCTATATAACAAATTGCTCTTAATCCATACCTACCTCTAGTAGATAATTTCATATATACCCCTATACTGTAATCAAATCTTTCATAGCTTCAAAATACTTATCACCTATGCCACTTACATTTTTTATATCTTCGATTTTTGTAAATTTATTTTCTTGCCTATAGTCTAGGATGGCTTGAGCTCTTTTCTCACCAATATTAGGTAAGGTCATCAACTCTTCCTTACTAGCCAAGTTTATATTTATCTTTTGGCCTGAAGACTTTTGATTAGTAGATGTAACTTCTCCCATGGCTAGATTGGTATTATCAGCATTTATGTTTTGATTCTCATCAATATTAGGTATGTATATTTTCATCTGATCTTCCAACCTTAAAGCTAGATTTATTGCATTTATATCTGCTTTTTCGGTAAAACCTCCAGCTCTTTTGACAAGATCATCTAATCTATCTCCATCTTTTATATCATATACACCAGAGTTTTTAACTTCTCCAGAAATATATACTTTCTTATCTTCGGTAGACAAATCATTTGAAGAGGTTTCTTTGTTTTTCATATCATCTAAATTTTCATTATCAGGCTTAGACATTACGATTTCGTCTTCGTTTTTATTAAAAATATCTTTAAACCCAGCATTAGAAAAAACATTTGCGACAAGAAAAGCAAGGAAAATTACACCTGCAAAAATGATTTTATCTTTCCTATCCTTAGGCATATAAACTCCTATAAAAGGTGGGAGAGATTAATTCTCCCACAAATTATCTAAATCATAAAACTTTCTTTGCTTTTGTGTGAAGATGTGTACTATTATGTCCCCAGCATCTATTAGAATCCATTCTCCCTCACGAAGTCCTTCATTAGATAAAAGTTCATAACCTTCTTTATGAAGATTTTCTTCTATATAATCAGCTAAGGCCCTAGTTTGGTTTATAGAATTACCTGTAGCTATGACAAAGTAGTCTGCAACAGATGAGTCTTCTAATTTTATGACATTTACATCTTCAGCTAATTTATCTTCTAATGTTTTAACTATTATGTCTAATTTTTCCATTTTTCTCCTCAATCAAGTAATTTCTTGCTTCAAAGCTTAAGGGATTTATCAAAGCCTTCTTGCTTATCAAAAATATTATGTTGCTATCCAAAAGATTTAGCATAGCTTTATTTAGGCTTTCAAATGCTAATTTTCTAATCTTATCGATGCCTTCAAAATCTCTAGCTGGCTCAATTGCATCAGCGATGAAAATAATTTTTTCTAAATCACTCATATCAGGTCGACCAGTTGTATGATATTCGATAGCTTTTAAAACATCCCTATCATATATATTATACACTTTTTTTGCGACTTCTGCTCCTAAAAATGAATGTAGTACAGGATCTTTAATCGAAGATACCGGATAGATAGAAAAATCAATATTGTATTTTTTTATATAGGCTTCTTCGTTATATTTTGCGCAGTCATGAATAAGACCAGCTAGGTAGGCTTTCTTTGGATCTAGTCCATAATTATCTGCAAGTTTAACTGCAGTCTCCGCAACCCTTAAGCTATGCTTGAATCTTTTTTCACCTATATCATTTATCAACTTATTTTGAATATCTTTCATCTTATTCATATAAATTCCTATTTTTTATAATATACTCAACTTCGTCTTTAACCAGGTACTTTAAACTCTTATCTTTTTTAGCTAAAGACCTAATCAAAGTTGAAGAAATATTTATATTTAAGATAGCTATGAGGTAAATATTAGGATTATCTTTGCGGACTTTTTCAACTTTCTTAACAAGTGGACTGTCCTTTTCTATGCCTTCTCTGGCGAATACTATGATATTAAAACCAAGTATTTTTTTGTAATTTCTCCAAGAATCTATAGTCATAAATGAATCTTCTCCCATGATATAAAATATTTCATGAGCTTCTAAATTTTTTGTGAAATATTCCAAGGTATCATGGGTATACCTAACTATATTATTTGAAGATTCAAAAGTAGATAAAATTATTTTTGGATTATCCTTTATAGCTTCAGCAACCATCTCTACCCTGATATCTGCCTTAGTCTTATCTTTGTGTTTTTTGTGGGGTGGATTTGAGCTTGGCAGAATAATCACCCTGTCTAATTTCATTTCATTAATTGCATTTTCAATTACAATTAGATGACCAAGATGGATTGGATCAAAAGTCCCACCATATAAACCTATTCTCATTACAAATTATAAAGGTTGTTATCACTTTTCCTATAGATTGTAAAAATCGAACCTATATGTGAAATAAATTCACAGTTTAGTTTTTCAACTATAGTGTCAATAATATAATCTGCGTCGTCCAGATTATTATTTAATATTTTTACTTTTATCAATTCTCTGGCTTCAAGTGCTTCATCAATTGCCTCAAGTAATTGGTCTGATAATGATAGTTTTCCGATATTAATTATTGGTTTAAAATCATGAGCTTCTTGTTTTAATCTTGCTCTTTGTTTACCTGTTAACATATATCCTCCTATTCGTAATATTCAAAGACAATATCACCTACAGCAACACTATCTCCGTCTTCTATTCCCATTTCTTTTAATTTATCAAATACTTCCATCTCTCTTAAGGTTGATTCAAAATAAATCATAGAATCATAGTCATCAATATTGACTTTCTTTAAGAGATTGTCCACTCTTTTTCCATAAACAAGGTAGATTTCATTTTCTTTTTTGATATTTAAGTCAAAGTCAATTTCTTTATTATAGAAATCTTCTAGGAAATTTTCATCAACTTCTTCATATAAAGCAAATTCCTCTTGATTAGATTTTTCAAGTTCTTCTGTAACATAGTCGATCATTTCCTTAATACCTGTTGTTGTAGCGGCAGAAATCTTAAATATCATGTAATCTTTTCCATACGCTTCAATAAATTTAGAAGCATTATCGTTATAATCCAGTTCCGACTTATTTAAAGCTACTATCATAGTTTTTTCAGATAATTTTTCATTGTAGAGCTTTAATTCCTTATTTATTAGTTCAAAGTCTTCTATAGGATTTCTACCCTCAAGTCCTGAAATATCTACAAGATGAATTAAAATTCTGCATCTTTCAATGTGCCTTAAAAAGTCATGACCAAGTCCTGTGCCTTCACTTGCACCCTCTATTAGACCTGCTATATCGGCTACAATAAAGCTTCTTTCATGGTCAACATTAACAACCCCAAGGTTTGGATCAATTGTTGTAAAATGATAATTTGCTATCTTTGGTTTTGCTTTTGTTATTACTGAAAGAAGTGTAGATTTGCCCACATTAGGAAGTCCTACTAGTCCTACATCTGCGAGAACTTTAAGCTCAAAAATAACTTCGATTTCTTGGCCTTTTTTTCCTGACTCAGCAAATCTTGGTGCTTGTCTAATTGAGTTTTTGAAGTGAACATTTCCACGTCCTCCTCTACCACCCTTGGCTATTAAAAATTCCTCACCATCTTTTTTCATATCTTTAATGATGGTATTAGACTCTGCCTCTCTGATTATAGTGCCAACAGGAACTGGTATATAAAGATCTTCGCCTTTTTTTCCAAACTTTTTGCTCTTACCACCTTGTTCACCATTATCTGCTTTAAAATTTTTCTTATATCTAAATTCATCAAGGGTAGATAGGTTTCTAGTTGCTCTAATAATAATCGAGCCGCCATCACCACCGTCGCCTCCTGCTGGTCCACCAGTAGGTTCGTACTTTTCCCTTCTCCAGGCAACAGCACCGTTACCGCCATCTCCTGCCTTGATACTTATTTTTGCTATATCAATCATAGTTTTCCTTTCATAAAAAAAGGCTTGCCAAAGGCAAGCTTAATTTTTTATCAATTATTGTGCATAAACAGATACTTGTTTTCTGCTTTTGCCTTTTCTTTCAAATTTTACAACACCTTCACATGATGCATAAAGAGTATCATCAGCACCTCTCTTAACATTGTTACCTGGGTGGATTTTTGTTCCTCTTTGTCTAACAATGATTGTTCCAGCGTTTACAAACTGGCCATCAGCTCTTTTGACACCAAGTCTTTTTGCATTTGAGTCTCTACCGTTTTTAGATGAAGAAACTCCTTTTTTACTTGAAAATCTTTGTAAATTAATATTTAATATCATAATTTCTCCTTATAATTTAATTTTACGTAGCTGCTATAGTTACCTAAAAGTGTTTCAATCCCGATCTTAAAATAATCAAAAATGACATCCGTATCCCTATTTGGATTTTTAATTTCTACTGACATGGTTATTTCATCATCAGAAAAATTGACATCATCGAGATATTTATCAAGACTATTTACACAGCTATAGGCAAGAATAGTTACAGCTGAACATACAAGGTCTTTGCCGTACTCATCATATTCCGCATGACCTTTTATCTCAAAACCTACTATTTCGTCTTTTTTATTGATTAATAAATCAATATTAATCATTAAAGACTTATGCTATTAATTTTTACTAAAGTATAAGGTTGTCTGTGGCCGTGTTTTTTTCTATATTGTTTTTTAGGTTTATATTTATAAACAACAATTTTCTTATCTTTATTTTGATCTTCAACTGTTGCTGATACCTTAGCACCTTCTACTAGTGGAGAACCTACTTTAAGTTCACCATCGTTAGATACTAATAGTACTTGATCAAAATCTACAGTCTCACCAACTTCGTAAGCAAGTTTTTCAACTCTTACTAAGTCACCTTCTGATACTTTGTATTGTTTTCCACCTGTCTTAATAATTGCGTACATGGAAAGCCTCCTATTTTTAATATTCTCGCCAGCATTCGGGGATCAGAGCCCTAGCTGAGCGGTCTACTCATATATATTACTCTCAATTATGACTTTGTCAAGCAATTTCAATAATTTCCATATTGTTGATTGCATCATTTTCTAAGGCTTCTATATCAAGATTTTCTTCCGATAATTTTATATAAGATAGTTTTGGTTTTGTGACTGGCTTATCAGGTGCAAAAATTGAACAACAATCATCATATGGTTCTATTGACTTATCATACGAACCAATTTTCATTGATATATCGATGATATCTTTCTTGTCCATTGCTATTAACGGCCTTAAGATTGGACTTTCTGATGAATCATTTATTACTGCAACCGACTCAATAGTTTGACTTGCAACTTGTCCTAAAGATTCTCCTGTAATTAGGGCTTGATAATCATTTACTTCAGAAATCTTATTAGCAATTCTCATCATAAACCTTCTTGATAAAATAGTTGTTTCTCGCCTATCACAATTTTGATTTATTGCCTTGTAAATATTTGCTAGATTTACTGAATATATTCTCATTTTTCCAGTATAGGCAGACATGATTTCAGCTAGATCTATAGCTTTTTGTAGGGCTCTCTTTGAGGTGAAAGGATAAGAATGGAAGTGAATACAATCAATTTTCATTCCTCTTTTTGCCACCATAAATCCAGCAACTGGCGAATCAATTCCTCCTGATAATAAAAGAAGTCCCCTACCAGAAGAGCCAATTGGAAGTCCACCAAGACCTTCAAATCTCTTTGAATAAACATAAACATTATCTTTTACATCAATAAAAACTTTGAAATCAGGATTGTGAACATCCACCCTTAAGTTTGGAAAATCTCTTAAAATAAATCCTCCAATCTTAGCAGATAGTTCTGGTGACTTATATTCAAAAGCTTTATCCGTTCTTTTTGTCTCTACTTTGAAAGTATAAGGTCTATCTGAAAAATACTTTTCAAGGTCAACTTTGCAAGCATCATATATACTTTCAATATTTTTTTCTGTTTTTATAGCGTAAGCAACATAAGAAATCCCAAAAACTTTTAAAATATTATCTTTGATTTTTTCAAAATCTTTTTCATCAGCCCTTATATAAAGTTTAGAAGATTCTGAATACATATCCTTATACGGAATATCTCTTATATTTCTTTTTATATTATCAATAGCTGTTTTGTAGAAAATATGCCTATTTTTCCCCTTTAGAAATATTTCTCCAAAACTAACTGCTAACATCCATTCCATTAAATTACCATCCTTATCATTTCTATACTGTCTTTTAAAACTTTTAATGTAAAATCCAAATCTTTTTTTGTTATTTCGTTTGAAAAAGAAAACCTAATTGCTCCATCCATATACTTTTTATCAATGCCTAAGGCAGATAAAACCCTGCTATATTGACCTTTCGAGCAGGCAGAGCCGCTTGATACATAAATCTCTTCTTCTTCTAACATATGAAGTAGAACTTCTGATTTTATATTTGAAAAGGCAACATCTAATATGTATGGAGAAGAATTCTCAACTGGTGAAATTATATACGAATCCTTGATATTCTCTTTAATTAATTTTCTTAAGTAATGATTTAATTCCTCTATATAGGTGTATTCATTAGATTCTATTTGCTTCTTTAGGGCAATCCCACAAGCATAAATTGCAGGTGGATTGTTTGTGCCTGATGAAAAAACTTCTTGGTAGCCTCCGTCTAGAAGAGGCTTTATTTTTCCTTGAATATTCTTCCTAATATATAAACCGCCTAGCTGTTTTGGTCCGTGAAATTTATGAGCAGAAAAACTCATCATGTCGATACCAAGGTCTTCTACATCACATGAGATCTTTCCCATTGCTTGGGTTGCATCAATATGGATTACTATATCCTTATTAAAACCCTTAATAATTTTAGAAAGATTTTTAATATCTTGAATTGTTCCTATTTCATTATTCACATATATAAAAGAAACAAATGTCACTTTGTTGTCTAATTTTATTTTAAGATCGTCTTCATCTATGAAACCATAATTATCGTTTGAAATGTATCTAACTTCATCAAAATGTGAGTTCTTAAATGTATTATAAACTGATGAGTGTTCAATCTTACTAGTAATAGCAAGTCCATCAAAAGATTTTATAGCGATGTTATTTGACTCTGTAGCTGACTTTGTAAAAAATATTTCTGATTCACTCGCAGATATTAATTTGCCTATATATTTTTTTGTTTCCTTAATTAAGTTTTCTGCATCCATCCCATATGAATGAAGAGCGCTAGGATTAGCAAAATGATTTTTACAAGCATCTACATAAGCTTCAATTGCCTCATCATACATTTTTGTAGTAGCAGCATTATCTAAATATATCATATATACTCCTTAATTATATTATTATATTAGAGCTTGCAAAGATTACAAGATAGTTAGGATTTTACTGATATTAAGAAGATTTAAATAGTATAATGCTTATATGATAAGCAAAAAAATTAAAATTAGCGGAGCAAAAATAAATAATAAGGACCTTGTTTTAGATATTGAAACAACTGGGCTTGATTTTAAAAGAGATAAATTGGTTCTTTTGGGTCTCGTAAAAAAAGAAAATAGCGAAACATATATTCACCAGTACTTTGCAGAAACAGATGATGAGGAAATTAGGATTTTAAAAATATTCCTTAGGGAAATAAAAGGCAAAAAGCTTATAACATTTAATGGTGATAACTTTGACATCCCATTTCTAAATTCAAGGCTCATTGCCCATAAACTAATACCTATATTTCCTGAAGATAGCTTAGATATATATAAAATTATAAAATGGAATTCTAAGTTTTTTTCCTATGATTCAATGAAACTTATGGATATAGAAAAATTAATAGGAATAGAAAGAGATGACCCTAGCCGATATAAGGTCATTAGCAAGCTTACAGATGATATAATCACAAGAAATAAACCCTACCCTATTCTAAAACATAACGAAAATGATCTAATAGCTACTGAAGCACTATCTGACTTAGAAGATTTCTACATTAATAAACTATCTATAAATTCTAAAATAGGTAAATTTTGGATTGTAAAGGCAAATATAAACAAAGATATTGGGAACTTCGAGTTTATATCAGAAAATGATTTAAAAGACCTATTTGTTGCTGAAAATAATTATCAGATTGTTATAAATGATAATACCATCAAACTTAACCTTCACGTATTATATGGACGTTTTGATGATAAAAATACTGGTTTTGTAAGCATTAATAACTTTAATCTAAAAAATTTTTCAAGCATTGAAATTAATGATAAGCTTTTAGTAATTAAAGAAAATTCAACTTATAACTATAAAAACATTCTAAATCTATGTAAAGAAATAATAGAGAATCACTATTGATTCTCTATTTTCCAATCTATTTCTTTTATATTATTTTTCTTTAAAAATTCATTAGTCTTTGAAAAAGGTTTTGACCCAAAAAATCCATGCCTAGCTGATAAGGGTGAAGGATGAGCTGATTCTATTATTAAATGTCTTTGATTTGTAATTAAAGACTTTTTACTCCTAGCAAAATTTCCCCAAAGTATAAATACTAGGGGATCTTTCCTTTCATTAAGAAGACTAATAATCTTATCAGTAAAAATCTGCCAACCTATAGATTTATGGGAATTTGGTTTTTTTTCTTCGACAGTAAGGCTAGCATTTAGTAATAGTACCCCCTGCTTTGCCCAAGAAATTAAAGAACCATTTGATGTCGGTTTTATACCCAAGTCAGTTTCCATTTCCTTGTAAATATTTCTCAATGATGGAGGAAGTTTTGCTCCTTCATTTACAGAAAAGGAAAGACCTTGAGCTTGACCATAATTATAATATGGGTCTTGACCAAGTATAACAACTTTTGTGTCCTTATAAGAGGAAAGCTCTAGGGCTTTAAAGATTTCTTCTCTTGGCGGATATATATTTTTTTCATAATAGGCCTTATCTAAAAAAGAATCTATTTTTTTGAAATACTCTTTTTCAAATTCATCTTTTAGTATAAGATCCCAATCGTTATTTATCTTCATGAATAAAAATTATATATACTATCATTAATCCACATCCCAAAGTTACAAATATATCCGCAACATTAAAGACTGGAAAAGAAAAAAATGAAAATTCTAAAAAATCAACAACAAAACCATTTACAAATCTATCATAAAAGTTTCCCAAAGCACCAGAAATAATCATTGCAAGGGCTGTATTTAAAATAGTAGGATTTGTCTTATAAGACTTATAAAAATAATATAGTAAATAACATACTATAGCTATAGTTATAATTAAAAAGAAAATTCTTTTATCCTGCAATATTCCAAAAGCTGCTCCTCTATTTTCTAGGTATGTTAGGTTAATGAAAGGGCCTTCTATTGGGTTTTCTATAAAATTGTTAACTGCATATATCTTACTAACTCTGTCTAAAACAAGTCCTAAGATAATAATTATTATATATATCATTTTACTTTCCTGTATATTATGTGATAATTACCTTTTTTGCTATAACCATCTATACTATCAAAAACAAATCTTCCAAACCTTCTGACAGAGATTAGGCATCCTTCATCGACTTGGTAGGATGGATCATCAATTATTTGAAAATCAACTTTAACCAGTCTTGCCTTCACAATTTCCTTAGCCTTGGTTCTTGATGTTGATAAAAATAAACTAAGTAAATTATCAAGCCTTAAACTAGAAACAAAACCATTGTATGAATCATAGCTAGGTACAATCAAGTCAAGCTGTGCATCCTCCTTAAATTTAAGATTTACACTTTCATTTTTAATCTTTGTTAGATTGAATTCTATAAAACTTGCCTGGTCAGTACTTATGACAAATTCAACTTTATTATCTAGGATAGAAATATCTCCAATATCATTCCTATTAATTCCTAGGCTTAAAAGTGCTCCTAAAACATCAGGGTGATGAATATCAGAAGCTTCAAATTCCAAAACACTGATGTAATTTGGCTCATATAGTGGTTCATAGTAATAGTTTGCAACAAAAATTTTTCTTTCAGCGTCAGGATTTCCACCCAAAAAGCAAATACCAATTGAATTTTTTTTAGCAATTTCTGCCAAAGTCTTTTGTTCAAAAGGATCTAAAAAGAAACTTTGAGTTTCTATTTTCTTATAAAAAGCCTTCTCTAAAATAGATAAGGCCTTTCTAATATTTGTTTTTTTCTGTTTGTCAGTGATATGATCTAAATTATATTCTAATGCCATAAAAACAAAAGATCGAACTTAATCGATCTATAGTTGGTTATAATTTCCTTCTGAAATTTGATCTGCTACATAAGAATCAATTTCAACGCCATTTGGTGTTATCACAAAGATTCCCTTTGTAACTTTCCTCATATTACCTTTAAGTGCATAAACTGCACCACTTACAAAGTCGAATATTCTCATTCTTAGGTCATTATCAACCATTTCTAGATTTAATACTACGACCCTATTTTTAAGGATTTCTTCTATAACCACTGGTCCATCGTTATCATAGTCTAAAGGTTCTTGTATAGATATTCTCATATTGCTACTCCTGGTAAAACTACCACTACTATTAATGCTCACTACCTTATCTTCAGTATTATCTGATTTAAATGAATTTCCAAATGAATAATCATCAGAAAAACTCGATTTGCTTGACTTAAATGAATCATCAGAATAGGTGTTATCTTTGCTATCATCTAATAAGTCGCTGTAAGTTGTTCTAGGTCTATTATCTTCTAGCTTATCATCTTCATCATCATAATACATTTGATCATCGTCATAATCATCATAATTATCATCGATACCAATGAATTCTTTAAATTTCTCAAACATTTTTATCATCCTTTGCTAGTTTTATCTACTATCATTATATACTAAAACGATTATAAAGTAAAAATTTAAAATTCACTTTTTATCTCCCTATTCATTAGATCATTTACTGAATCATTGCAATTCTTGTTGTTAAATAACACTTGGTAAATTTCATTTGTAATAGGTAGATCTATATTTTTATCTTTGGCAAGTTCATAAACAGACTTAGTTGTTGGTATACCCTCAACAACCATCTTTATTTTATCATTGAGGTCTTCGAGACTAAGGCCTTGGCCAACTAGGATACCTGCCCTATTATTTCTTGAATGTATGCTTGTTGCAGTAACAATTAAGTCACCGACTCCAGCTAGACCATTTATAGTCTTAAATTCGGCACCAAATTCACATGCAAACCTACTCATCTCATGTATTCCTCTTGTGATGAGGGCAGCCTTAGCATTGTCGCCATAACCAAGACCCTGGGCCATACCAATCCCAAATGCCAAAATATTTTTGATAGCACCGCCAAGTTCCACTCCAATTAGATCATTTGAAGAATAAACTCTAAAATAATCTCTAACAAATAGCCTTTGTATTTCTTCAGCAAGACTCATGTCTTCACTTGCAGATACTATTGTTGTAGGCATCTTCTTTATAACTTCTTCAGCGTGAGATGGTCCACTTAGGGCTACAAAAGAAATTTTTGGATTAAAATCTTTAAATATTTCAGAAATTCTTTTATGACTAGAAAGTTCCAAGCCCTTTGATAGATTTATTATTATTTTATCATCACTTAATAATCCTTCGCATTGTTTTAAAACATTTCTAACTTGTTGGGTTGGTATTCCGTTAACAATATATTTATTTTTAAAAATCTCTTTTAGATTGTTCGTTGCTCTGATATTTTTTCTTAATTCATTATCTGGAAAATATTTTGTATTTATATGGTCATTATTGATTGATGAAACAACTTTTTCATCTCTGGCATAAATGAGAACATCTTCCCTCTCTGCCAACAAGTCAGCTATTGCTGTCGACCAAGATCCAGCTCCTAGTATAGATATTGTCATCATATCCCCTAAAATAATTTATTTTCTTTACCTTCTATGATTCTTTTTATATTGTCTTTGTGTTTTACCACTATAATCATCGCAATAATTGATAGACTAAGACTAAAATAATTAAAACCATACTTATAAAAGCTTGCGCATATTGCAACTAGGCAAACACTTATAGATCCTAGAGAAACCATTCTTGATAATAATACTACTACAAAGAACACCGCAAACATACAAAGTGCAAATAATGGTTTGATGTAAATTAAAGCACCAAAAACCGTTGCTATGCCCTTTCCAGCCTTGAAATTAAGTAGAAAACTATACATATGACCTATAACAACGAAGAACATAGCTAGATACATTCCGTTTTCACCAGCTATTTTTCCGCCTATATAAGTAGCAACAGCACCCTTTAAGGCATCTAAAATGAATGTTAGTAGCCCTGCAGTCTTACCAAAATTTCTTAAGGCATTAGTTGTTCCTATATTGCCTGATCCCATGGATCTGATATCTTTTTTGTAAACATACTTACCGATAAAATATCCAAAAGGAAGGCTTCCTAAGCCATAAGATAAAAGGGCAATAATAAAATAAATCATTTTTTATCCCCTCGCTCCTTAAATACGAAGCTAAATGGTACTCCTACTAGGGAATAATTTTGTCTGATTTGATTTTCTAGGTACCTAGTATATGAAAAGTGTAATAATTCCCTATCATTTATTGATAACATAAATTTTGGTGGGCATGTTCCAACTTGACTCATATAGTAAATTTTTAATCTCTTGCCCTTATCTTGTGGTGGCTGATTTAATAGCATAGCATCTTGTAAGATTGTATTTAAGACTCCTGTCTTAATCCTCATCCTATAATTATTGTCAACAACCACTATCATATCAAGTAAGGTATCTATCCTAGCATTATCTTTTACTGATATAAATACAATTGGAGCGTAAAGGGCGAAAGATAAGGTATTTCTTATTTCTTTTTCCATTTGAGCCATGGTATTAGTATCTTTTTCTACTAGGTCCCATTTATTTACAGCAATTATTATCGCTTTTTTATTGTTATGGGCATAACCAGCTATCTTAGCATCTTGCTCGGTAACACCAACCGTAGCATCAATCAAAAATAGACAAATTTCTGCACTGTCTACAGCGTCAAATGTTCTTTGGTTGGCGTAATATTCAATATTTTCCTTTACTTTCGATTTTCTCCTGAGACCTGCTGTATCGATTAAAACATAGTTGTGATCATTGTAGGTCCAGTAAGAATCAACTGCATCACGAGTTGTTCCTGCTATATCAGTTACAATCATTCTATCTTCATTTAGTAAGAGATTTACTAACGAAGACTTACCAGCATTAGGTTTGCCTATGATTGCTATCCTAGTTTCGTCTTCTAAGTTTTCATATTTGGAAAAATCTATAAATGAAATAACCGCATCTAGGAGGTCACCAAGCCCCTTGGCTTGTTCAGCTGAAATCATAATAAGGTTGTCAAATCCAAATGAATAAAAATCGTAGAGATCATCTGGAGTTTTCATATTATCAACCTTATTTGCAACTATAATTACAGGTTTATTGTATTTTCTAATCTCATTTGCTATATCAACATCATGAGGATTTACACCCTCCTTGCCGTCAACTACAAATAAGATTAGGTCAGTTTCAAGGAGGGCTTTTTCTACCTGACCCCTTATTTCAACATTCATCATGTCCTTGCTTGATATATCAATTCCGCCAGTATCAACAAGCAAAAACTCATTGTTTTGCCATTCAGCCTTATCAACTATCCTGTCCCTTGTTACTCCTGATACATCTTCTGTTATTGATTTTCTTTTTCCAACTAGGCGGTTAAATAAGGTAGATTTACCTACATTTGTTCTGCCTACTAGGGTTACTATTGGTAAAGCCATTTTCCCCTCCAATTCAATTATTAATTGTTATTCTTTAAAAAATTTTTCTAACCTTCATAAGATTTTCTTTTTTTGCTCCCTTATCAAGTCTTTTTATATATAAAACTGATAAAACTAGCATTAAGATAACTGAACCTAAACTTATCAGATTAGTATCATATCCTGAGTTTTTTAGTAAAAATGAAGGCGCTAGAGCACCTATCATTACTAAAATAACTGGAACTACATAAACAAGAGCAGAAATTTTACTAATTTCATCGGCATCACTCTCTAAGATTACCTTATCTCCTTTATTTATGTTATCTGCAGAAAATATTTCTATTATTGTTGTTTTTCTTTCTGCGCAAGAACCGCTCGCAGCACATGATCCACATGCACTATTGCGGTCCACTTTTATTTTTAAATTGCCATTGTTATTTTCAAGGACTAAACCTTCTTTAGTCATTGCCATTAATTAATTCACCTCAATTTTATATTTAGTTCTTCAAGTGCCTTATCGTCCACTAAAGCAGGCGCTTCAGTTAATGGACATGTTGCAGATTGAGTTTTTGGGAAAGCAATTATATCCTTGATATTATCTGTTTTTGCAAATAGCATCAATAATCTATCAAGACCATAGGCAAGTCCTGCGTGTGGAGGTGTTCCGTATTGAAGAGCTTCAATAAAGAATCCAAATTTATTTTGTATATCTTCATCAGTCAATTTTAAAGCTTCAAATACCTTTTTTTGTAGGTCTGAATTGTTAATTCTAACAGATCCTCCACCCATTTCATCTCCGTTTATAACAATATCATAGGCTTGAGTTCTTACTTTTTCTGGCTCAGTTAACAATAAATCAATATCTTCTTCATTTGGCATTGTAAATGGATGGTGTTGAGCTACATACCTATCTTCTTCTTCGCTGTATTCAAACATTGGGAAATTTACTACCCAGGTTAGGGCATATTCTCTCTCGTAGAGGTCATTTTCCTTAGCAATTTTTACTCTTAATGCACCTAGTCCTTCAAGAACTGTCCTGTCCTTGTCAGCTGCAAGGAAGATTAGATCTCCATCTTTTGCATCTAACTTTTCTTTTAAACCATCAATGACTTCATCAGTTAAGAATTTTTTAATTGATGATTGCATACTTTCATTAAATTTAATGTAAGATAAGCCCTTTAGACCATAATCTTTTACAAAGTCAGTTAATTTATCTAATTGCTTTCTAGAATACTTTTCTTCAAGTCCAGCAAAGTTAATTGCTCTTACAGACCTACCATCGCTTGTATTATCAGCAAATACCTTAAATTCACTATTTACGAAAAGTTCTGTTACATCTTGAATTTTGTAGCCAAATCTTAAGTCCGGTTTATCAGATCCGTAAGATTCCATAGCTTCACTGTAATCCATTCTATTGATAGGTAGTTTTAAATCATAATCTGTGTAAGTATCAAAAAGAACTTTAAGTAGTCCCTCATTCATAGCTATTACATCATCTTGGTCAGAAAAGCTCATTTCAAGGTCTAGCTGGGTGAATTCTGGTTGCCTATTTGCCCTTAAGTCCTCATCTCTAAAACATTTTACTACTTGGAAATATCTATCAAGAGATCCAATCATCAAAATTTGTTTTAATAATTGTGGAGATTGTGGAAGAGCATAAAATTTACCAGCATTAATTCTTGATGGTACTAAATAATCTCTCGCACCTTCTGGGGTTGGTTTTGTTAAAAATGGAGTTTCTACTTCAGTAAATTCATTTTCGTAGAAATATTCTCTCATAGTCCTAACAATATCAGACCTAAGCTTGAGATTCCTTTGCACTGAAGGTTTTCTCATATCTAGATACCTGTATTTCAATCTTAAGTTTTCACTAACATCATCATCATCCTTGATATAGATTGGTGGTGTTTTTGCCTTATCAAGAATATTGATCTTATCAGCAATAATTTCTATATCACCTGTTGGTATATCGGGGTTTTTGCTTTCTCTTTCAAAAACTTTTCCCTTAACTTCAAGGACATACTCAGCTGATATTTGACGTGCTTTTTCGTAATTATCCTTATCATCTTCTCTTATGACAATTTGGCTTATTCCTGTTTTATCTCTTAAATCAATAAAAACCAAGGAACCTAGGTTACGTTTTTTAGCAACCCAGCCCATTAAAACTACTTCTTTGCCTAAGTCCTCTATTCTCAAGCTGCCACACATATGTGTTCTTTTAAATTCCATACTTCCTCCAATTATTGTAAAAATGGATTATTGTCTAATTCAAATCCTAGAGTGCTGTTTTCATTATGACCCGGGTAAATCTTTGCACTCCTATCGAGTTTGCCCAGTTTATTTATGATAGAGTCTTTAATCTCTTCAAAAGACCCACCTGGAAAATCTGTTCTTCCTACAGAAAGCCTAAATAAGGTATCTCCTGTAAAAATAGCATCTCCCAAAACAAAGGACATTGAGTCTATTGTATGGCCAGGTGTTTTTATAGCCTTAATATTATATTTACTAAATACTTCCCCATCCTTAAGGTAATGATCAATTGGTACTTCAAGCTTATTTATATGATATCCTAAATTAAAATTAGGATCTTCAGCCAGCTCTTTAGAGTCTTGTGAAGCATAAACATCCACACCAAACCTATCCTTATAATATTTCAAACCAGTTACATGGTCAAAATGTGTATGAGTTAGTATAATAAATTCTATTTTTATTTTATTGTCTTCTATAAACTTATCAAGCGCACTTGATGGGTAAGGACAATCTACTATAAATCCTCTCCCATTTTCATGGACAAGATAGGTATTGGTCATAACAGGACCTAGGGTAAATTTATTGATTTCCATTAAAATATCCTTTCACTATCAAGAATAATTGTAACAGGTCCGTCATTTACAAGACTTACTTCCATATGGGCTTGAAACTGACCAGTTTTTACGATGAAACCTTCATTTACAAGCTCATCACGAAGTTTTTCATAATAATCATTTGCTTTTTCAAGTCCGGCTGATTCAGTAAAAGATGGTCTATTGCCTTTTCTAGCATCACCATAAAGTGTAAATTGACTAACAAGGAGTATTTCACCACCTGTGTCCTTAAGGCTTAGGTTCATTTTTCCTTCTTCATCTTCAAAAATTCTTAAATTTGCTATTTTTCTTTTTATATAGGCAAGGTCATCTTCGTTGTCAGTATCTTTGACGGCTATTAGGATCATGTATCCATTTCCTATTTCAGAAATTAAGTCACCTTCTACTACAACATTTGCCTTTGTAACTTTTTGTATAATTGCTCTCATTAACTTTTCACCCTAAATACATCTGAGACAGTTTTAATTGTCTTTAGTTTCTTAATTACATTGTCTAATTGTTCTGTACTTGTAACTTCTATAACCAAGTCCATAATACCTGCATCACTGTCAGTCCTTGCGTTGATGCTTAAGATATTAACGTCAAAGGTTGACATCATCTTAGAAACCTCATATATAATTGAAGGTCCATTTGCAGAAATAATTTGGATTTTAACTGGAAACTTATCTGTAGATAGGTTTTGCCAGTATACATCAATTAGTCTTTCTGGAGACTTTGAATTGATGATATTAGGGCAAGTTTTAACGTGGACTGATATTCCATTTCCCTTAGTAATAAATCCTATAATTGGATCTCCTGGCACAGGAGTACAGCATTTAGCGAACTTAACCTCAACATCATCCTCGAGATCTGATACCCTAATCTCGTTAGTAACTTGGGTATTAATTTCTTTTTGATTTATATCTAATGGTTTGCTTAGTTCTTCTTTTTTAAGCTCTTCTTTATCTTTTCTTATTAGTTTTTGGCTAACTTGTTCGGCAGTTGTTTTTCCATAACCAACTGATGCATACATTTCATCTTCAGATGGGAATCCCAAATCGGATGCTATTTCAGCAAGCCATTCTTCCTTAAGGAGATATCTGTAGTTTTGCCTATATTTTTTAAGGTCACGAGCTACTGAAGATTTACCAATTTCAATATTTTCTTCCTTATCAAATCGCTTGAAAAATTGTTTGATTTTTGACTTTGCTTGGTTGCTTTTAACAATATTAAGCCAGTCTCTACTTGGTCCTTGAGAATTTTTACTGGTAATAATTTCTACCAAATCCCCAGTTTTTAATGGTTGGGTTATAGGAACCATCCTACCATTAACTTTTGCACCAACACAAGAATTTCCAACTTCAGTATGGATTTTGTAGGCAAAATCAATTGCACATGAATTTATAGGCAAGGAATAAACTTCACCAGCTGGCGAATAGACATATATTTCTCTTGAGAAAAAATCTGTCTTAAGAGTCTCCATGAACTCTTCATTATTAACATCCTTACCGCCTTCTTGCTGCCATTCTACAATCTGCCTTAAAAAGCTCATTGCATCGTCAAACTCTGACTTTGTCTTTTTATTTTCTTTATAACGCCAATGGGCAGCTACGCCAAATTCACACTCTCTGTGCATCTTTCGAGTCCTTATTTGAACTTCAAAAGGCTTGGAGTCATCACCAAATACTGTAGTGTGAAGTGACCTGTAACCATTTGGTTTAGGTTGGCCAATGTAGTCTTTAATCCTATTTGGTATTGGTCTCCACAATGAATGAACCTTGCCAAGAACTGCATAACATTCAGCTATAGTATCAACGAGGACCCTTACTGCTGTTAAATCGTAAATTTCTTCAAAAGCAATCTTATTTCTTTCCATTTTTTTATTGATGGAATAAAGAGACTTAGGTCTTCCTGAAATTTCAAAATTAATATTTGTTGACTCAAGAGATTTTGTTAAGGTTTCAATTATTTCGTTGATGTAATTTTCTCTCTCACGTCTTTTTACACTTACCATTTCGGCAAGTTCATAGTACTTTTCTGGTTCCTGATATCTGAAACAAAGATCTTCTAATTCCCATTTCAAAGAATAGATTCCAAGTCTGTGGGCAAGAGGCACATATATTTCAATAGTTTCATTCGCCTTTTGTAATTGCTTGGACCTAGTCATATATTCTAGGGTTCTCATATTATGAAGCCTATCAGCAAGTTTTATAAGGACTACCCTTACGTCATTTGCCATAGCCATAACCATTTTTCTAATATTTTCAGCTTGTTTTTCTTCTTTTGAAGTATAATTAAGATTTTTAAGCTTGGTAACTCCATCAACTAAAAAAGTAATTTCTTCACCAAACTCAGCTTTCATCTCATCTCTAGTAACATCAGTGTCTTCTAGGACATCGTGCATTAAACCAGCACAAATAGTTTCATCATCTAGTTTCATATCTGATAAATTAGACGCAACGGCAATCGGGTGGATAAAATAATCTTCTCCAGAATTTCTCTTCTGTCCATTATGGTGGATAACGCCAAAATCATAGGCCTTTTTTATAAGATCTATGTTAGCGTGTGGATTATTTTTTAAAATTAGTTCTTTAAATTTTATAAATTCTTTATTAAAATCGGTTGCCATAAAATCACCTAATATCAATTAATTTTAGTTGAAGGGTTCTGTTTCCCCTAAATTCATTTACATCTGGATAGTAAACAATATCAATTTTTTTGCCTAGAATTTCTCCATTAAATTTCTCTTTTAAGTAATTATAATCATCTTCCGCCTGAAATTTAATAGCATTGTAGTAAATTCCATTCTGAAACAAGGATAATCTTAAGGTATTTTTATCTTTACCAATCAAAGATATTGCTGCAATATCTACACCTTTATTTGCAAAAACCGGTCTAGAATTATCTTTCCCAAAGGGTTTAAATCTGTCTAGACTTTCCGCAAATTCTAAAGAGAGCTTAGAAATAGGAATTTGAGTGTCAATATTTATATAATCTTCTTTATCAGCCTTTGATAACTTTGAATTTTCGTTTAAAAATTTCCTAAATTCATCTATTTTTTCGATACTTATCGATAAGCCGCAAGCCATAGGATGACCTCCAAATGACTCAAGTTTATCAGCATAAGGACTTATTTTATCATACATATTGTAAGCAGGAATTGATCTACCGGACCCTTTAGCAAGACCTTCTTCCTTAGCGTTTGTAAGTATTATTGTTGGTCTAAAATATTTTTCCTTAATTCTACCTGCTACAATACCACAAATGGATTCATTTATATCTGGAGCATATACTATGATTACATCGTCCTTATCATAGGAATTTTCATTTATAATTTCAACAGCCGTATTATAGGCAGTTTCAGTTAAGGATTTTCTCTCGTTGTTAAGTTTAACTAAGTCCCTTGCCATTTCATATATTTTATCTATATCTTCTTCTACAAGTAGGTCTATGGCAAGTTTTGCACTTTTTAATCTGCCAGTAGAATTCATAAGAGGTCCTAGTATAAATCCAAGAGTGTATTCATCAATTTCCCTATCCCAACCAGTTTCATCGAGAAGTGCCCTTAGACCAATTTTTTCTGTCTCATTTAATCTCTTAAGACCTTCTATGACAAAAATCCTATTTTCATCTGTAAGTGAAACGATATCACAAACTGTGCCCATAGCCACATATTCTAATAGGGAATATAAATAATATTCATCACCGTCAAGTCTTTGATAAAGTCCTTGAATTAATTTAAAACTAACACCTGCTCCACATAAGTCATCAAATGGATAAGTAGAATCAAGTCTTTTAGGATTGATAACAGCATCAGCATTTGGGAGTATTTGATCAAGCCATTCATCATTTTCTTCTTTTTGAATTTGATGGTGGTCAGTAACTATGACATTAATTCCTGCTTCTTTTAGGTTATCAATTTGATCAAATCCCGTAATACCATTATCACAGGTAATTACTAATGAAACTTTATCTTGGATGGCTTGATCGCTCATTTTTGAAGATATCCCATAGCCTTCTTCGACCCTATGCGGAATGTCATAAGAAATATTGTCATAATAAAATAAAAGACCATCCATCAGAGTCATTACTGACGCTATGCCGTCTTGGTCATAATCTCCAAATATTCTTATCTCCCCACCTTTTTTCATGGTTTCAATAATCAAATCTACAGCCATATCCATGTCATTTAATAAAAAAGGATCATGGAGCTTTGATAATTCGGGATTTAAATACATATCTACCTTTGCTGGGTCAATAATATCTCTATTTCCCAAAACAAGGGCATCAAGTTTAGAGATATTTCCCAGCTTAAGATTGTTTATATAATTTTGTTTTTTGTTATAAATAAACCAGTTTGCCATATCTTCCTTTCAAGTAAATTATACTCTTTAATAAAGATTTATAAAGAAAAAGAGGCCTAGGCCTCTATTCCAAAATATTTTCTATATATGATTTTTCAATAATCAGATATGACGGTTTTTCAACTTCACCTGTTACTATAGTAACTTCATTTTTATTAATATTTGTTACATAGCCAAGGATCCCTGATCTTGTAATAACTTTTGAAGATATTTTTAGATTGTCATTAATAAAATTTTCTCTATTCTTTTCTTTCCTAAATTCTAGTATATTTGTGTAATAAAACCCTACTGCTAAGATAATTAAAATTATATATTCTAGTTTCATTAATAACCGTATTTTTCGTAAAATTCTTTTTTATAATCTAAGAATGAATCATTCATTATGGCTTCTCTGATATTTTCACACATCTTTAATAAGAAATATAAATTGTGGTAAGAAAGAAGTCTTGCTCCCAAAATCTCTTTTGCATTTACCAAATGTCTTAGGTAAGCCCTTGAATAATTAGAACATGTGTAACAATCACACTCAGGATCAAGTGGAGAAAAATCTTCCTTGTAGGTTGCATTCTTGATAACAACCCTTCCCTCTGATGTAAGAGCTGTACCATTTCTAGCTATTCTTGTTGGAAGAACGCAGTCAGCCATATCAATTCCAGCTTCAAATGACTCAAAAAGATAATCTGGTGTACCTACACCCATGTTGTATCTTGGCTTATCTTCAGGAAGAAGTGGAGTTGTGAAATTAAGTATATCTATCATTTCTTCTTTTGTTTCGCCAACTGAAAGGCCGCCAATCGAATATCCATCAAAGTCCATAGCTACAGTCTCTCTTGCAGAAATCTCTCTTAAGTCTTTAAACATCCCGCCTTGGACGATTCCAAAAAGAGATTGATCAGGATGAGAATTTGCCTTATGATAGTCAAGGCCTCTCTTTGCCCACCTTAGGGTTCTCTCCATAGAATTTTTTACATAATCATAACTAGCATTTGCATCTACACACTCATCAAAACTCATCATAATATCTGAATGGATATCATTTTGAATTTCGATTGATTTTTCTGGTGTAAAAAAATGTTTGGATCCATCAATGTGAGACCTAAACATAACTCCATCTTCGCTAATTTTTCTATTATCAGCAAGAGAAAAAACTTGAAAACCTCCAGAATCAGTAAGTATAGGTCCATCCCAGTTCATAAATTTGTGAAGGCCTCCAGCCTTTTTCATAATATCCATGCCTGGTTTTAGGTATAGATGATAGGTATTACCGAGGATAATCTTTGCTCCCATCTCTTTTAAATCATCAACTGTCATTGTCTTAACAGTGCCAACAGTTCCTACAGGCATGAAGATTGGTGTTGGTATATCACCACTAGCAGTGTGTATCACCCCAACTCTTGCATTTGTGTATTTATCTTTTTTTATCAATTCGTATTTTAAAGGCATTAATCCTCCTATTTAATGAACATGCAGTCTCCAAAGGAGAAAAATCTATATTTCTTGCTAACAGCATCATTATAAGCATCTAAAATTATATCCTTGCTTGTAAAGGCAGCGATTAGCATAATTAAAGTTGATTTCGGTAGGTGGAAATTAGTTATAATCGCATCAACCACTTTAAATTCAAATCCAGGATAGATAAATATATCTGTCCATCCTGAATCAGCACAAATCTTGTTGTTTTTCTTATATACAGATTCCAAGGTTCTAATTGAAGTAGTTCCTACTGCAATTATTCTCCTACCCTCATTTTTAGCAGCATTTAAAATTTCAGCTGTCTCTTCGCTAAGGGTATAAAACTCAGAATGCATCTTATGGTCAGTAATTTCATCTTCATTTACTGGTCTAAAGGTACCTAGGCCTACATCTAAAGTTAAATAAGCAAGCTTAACACCCTTAGCTTCGATTTCTTCTAATAATTCTTTGGTAAAATGAAGACCAGCGGTTGGTGCTGCCACAGAACCAGGATTTTTTGAATAAACTGTTTGGTAATCTTCATTATCTTTAAGTTTTTCTTTTATATATGGTGGAAGAGGCATATTCCCAAGTCTATCAAGAATTTCACCAAAAATTCCTTCAAAATAAAATTCTACAATCCTATTGCCATCTTCTTTTATATCAATAACTTTGCAAGAAAGTTCATCGGAAAATATTACTTCTGTTCCGATTTTCATCTTCTTGCCTGGTCTGACAAGGACTTCCCATTTTGAGCCTTCGGTATTATTTAATAAAAATACCTCAATTTTCTCTTCTTTCTCAGGTCTATGGCCAAAAAGCCTAGCAGGTATTACCCTTGTATCATTCAATACAAGTACATCACCTGGTTTAAGGAAGTCTATAATATTATAAAAATACTTATCTTGCCTTTCCCCTGTAATTTTATCTAAGACCATCATCCTAGCTTCATCTCTTTTGCTGGTTGGATGTTGGGCTATTAATTCTTCTGGTAAATAATAATCAAATTCGCTTGTTCTCATCTAATCCTCATATTTTAAGCCATAGTGCTCATAGGCTTTTCTAGTCAAAATTCTACCCCTTGGTGTCCTTGATATAAAGCCTATCTGAAGTAAATAAGGCTCATAGACATCCTCAATTGTTACATTTTCTATACCGGTAGATGCAGCTATTGTATCCACACCAACTGGACCACCTGCAAAGTTTTCATACATTGTAAGTATAATTTTCTTATCCATAGTATCAAGACCCATTGGGTCAATTTCAAGAAGTTCTAGTCCCTTCTTGCTTGTCTCATAATCAATCTTATCATCTGCCTTAACTATGGCGTAATCCCTAACTCTTTTTAATAACCTATTGGCAATCCTAGGTGTTCCCCTAGATCTTTTTGCAATCTCAACCGCACCTTTATCATCTATTGGTATGTCTAAAATACTTGCAGACCTCTTAACAATAGTTGTTAGGTCTTTGCTATCGTATAAGTTCAAGGATAAAAGAACTCCAAACCTATCTCTAAGTGGGGCTGAAAGCATACCTGCCCTTGTAGTTGCACCTATAAGAGTGAATTTTTCTAGGTCAATTCTTATTGATTGGGCATTCGGGCCCTTTCCTACAATAATATCAAGGACAAAGTCTTCCATAGCTGAATACAATATTTCTTCTACTGATCTATTAATCCTATGGATTTCATCGATAAATAAAACATCGCCTTCAGCAAGATTTGTAAGAATTGATGCAAGGTCAGATGGCCTTTCTATGGCAGGTCCACTTGTAACACGTAAATTTACCCCAAGTTCATTTGCAATTATAGTTGAAAGTGTTGTCTTACCTAAACCTGGAGGTCCTTGGAGTAAGACATGGTCAAGGGGTTCTTTTCTTGAAAGAGAAGACTTTATAAAAATATCAAGCTTTTCTTTGGCTTTATCTTGACCAATATAGTCCTTTAGCCACCTTGGTCTTATGGAATTTTCTTGTTTTAGGTCTTCGATTTGCTCGTTAGAACCTACTATTCTTGTATTTTCGTCAAACATTTATCCACCTAAATAAGTCTTTTTAAACTTTCTTTAATCAAAGCTTCAAGGCTTAGGTCAGCATCTCTTAATTCACTTAAGACCCTTGCTATATCATTTTCCATATAGCCTAAGTTCTTAAGAGCATCTCGAGCAACACCTAAATTGTCGTTTTCAACTGGACTAACTTGTTCTATCTTATTTGCATCTGGAAGAGCCATTTTCTTAACTTTATCAACTAATTCAAGGATAATCCTTGATGCAGTTTTCTTTCCAATTCCCTTAGCTTTTGTAAGCTTATCTATATCATTATTAACAATTGCTAACTTAATCTCATCAGAACTTATTGATGAGAGCATGCCTAGGGCAATCTTTGGGCCTATACTTGATACAGAAATTAAAAGCAGAAACATTTCTAATTCTTCTTTGGAATAAAATCCATAGATAGAAATATCATCTTCCCTTACCTGCATTGATGTATAAATTTTGTATTCGTTGTTTATTTGGATGTTTGAAAGACTTGTGAGAGTAGAATTTATAAAATAACCTATATTGTTATTTTCTATAACAAATCCCTCTTCACTAATTTCCTTAACATCACCTTTTATGTATGAAATCATTAATTCATCCTATACTGTTCTTTAAATCTTTGGCTAAGCACATGACAAAGGGCAACCGATAAGGCGTCTGCAGCATCATCAGGCTTAGGTATTTTCTTTAGGTTAAGAAGAGTAGTAATTGTTAATTGCATTTGCTGTTTACTCGCCCTCCCATAACCAGTTATAGCTTGCTTAATTTGTAGAGGTGTGTATTCGAATATATCTAAGCCGTTATCTTGGGCGCACAAAACTTGAACACCCCTAGCATGACCTACTGTAATAGCTGTTTTAACATTTTGATTGAAAAACAACTCCTCAATAGCAAATTCATCTGGTTTGTATTCCTTAATAATCTTATCCAAATGATCATATAAAATCTTAAGTCTTTCAGGGGTCCTGGTCTTAGATGATGTTGTAACCACACCATTTTCTAATACTTTAACCTTATTTGATTTAAATTCAACCACGCCATAGCCCATAATGGCTATACCTGGATCTATTCCTAAAATTATCATAACCAATAAAAAAGGGCTTATTTAGCCCTATTGATACCTTTCAAATACTTCTTTTATCAAACCCCTATAATAATACTCAGCATATGTATCAACTATGGACCTATAAAGGTAGTTGATTGTCTTTTCATATATTTTTTGAGTTTGTTTTGTAGTAATATCTTCTGTAAAAATACTTTCTTTGTTAAAAGTTAACTGTTTATGTGTCAACATATCTATAGCATAAATCTTTTTCTTTAGGCAGAGATCAGCAAAATTATATAAGTCACGTCTCAAAGAAGCAACCAATTCTCTATTGGAGAAAATTACATCTTTCATGGCTTTCCCTATTTTTACAATATCCCTATCTTCCCTATTATAATAAATATTTGATCCATCAAGAAGAAAGTCTACCCCAAAAGCTTCAATTAACAAAAATTCTAATTTATCAACTGCTTTTTTCGACCTAAAAGCTCTGTATTGAGCCTTAATAGATATTAAATATTCATACCTATCTATATCTCCACCTATATTTCTACTAAGACTATTGATTATTTCGTCAATATCTACTAGGTTCCAGAAATATTTTTTTAGATTCCTGAAGCAATAATCCTTAACATAATAGGAGTGCTTAGAGAAATTCATAAAATTTCTGTCGTATAACAAAGACATAAGGGTATTTAATGAGTATATATCTTCATCTACTAAATAATTATATTCAAGTTTTTCAATTACTGGAATAGGATTCCTTAATTCTGCCTTCATTATTCTACCTCGACTACTATTTTAACATAAAAACGAAGTCTTTTATTTAGATTTATTTGCCATAAGAAATAAAAAAAGCTAAATTAGCGGTAAAAATATTCATTAATAATTAATTAATGAATATCTCCTAGATGTTTTAGCTTTTGAGAATGATTATTTTTTAAAAAAATTCATTAAAAATATTTTTAGAATTTGAAAAATTCTACAGATAAATCTTTTAGAGCAAAATTATAATTAACATCTTTTCTTTCTATATTTATAATGGCTTTTTTTCTTAAATCTTCATTCTTGTATAAATTCTCGATTAATTCAAAAGATGGGTTTATAGCATGAGGATTACCAACAAGGTCAAACATTGTGATGTCACCATTTGTATCCCCATAAGCATAGGATTTATTTAGGTCAATATCATATTTTTCCTTAAGCTTACCAACAGCCCCTAATTTACTTTCCCCATCCCACATAGGTATTACTTTACCAGTAAATTTATTATTTTCATCAAAAACATAGGTGGTTGATATAGAATCTGTAGCCTTATAAAGCTTTGAAAAATCATCCACCAAAAAGTCTGGAGATCCAGAAATAAAAAAGATTAAGCATCCTTCTTCTATATGCTTTTTTACAGCATTTCTGGTTACGTTATAAACCTTATCCTTATTCTCTGCAAGTACTATTTGGGCATACTTATCAACAATTTCTTTGTCGAGACCAATCATAGCTTTTTGATAGGCCAAAGCAGATTTGTTTAAATAATCTTCATAAGCTCCAAACCTATTTTCATACTTACTATATAGAGGACCTATCTCATCAGTCCAAATTTTTCTATCAAGAATTCCTGCATCTACTAGTTTTAAAAAATGCTCAATGAGCAAGGAATTCCTAAAAAGTGTTCCATCTATATCAAAAAAAGCTGCTTTACTCATCATTTTTTCCTTTTTCTTTTAGCCTTAAACGCTTTATCTTCATTTAAATATTTTTTAACATGATTATTTGCAGATTTTTCTTCATTAAATCCCATATTTCTCTTTATTGATATGATAAGATCAATAATAAAACCTACGCAAACACCAACTAAGGCTGCAGAACCTAAAAATACAGCAATCCAAGCAGTATTAAGTCCCATCGGTGTATTAAAAATAGTTATAGAATAAATTCCTACAACTAAGGCTGCAATGCCAATTACTAGTGATGGCAAAAATTTAAGTATCTTTTTTCTATTAATAAAATGAATTATGATTGTGATAATCGCATTCATAAGGACTAGGATTGGTAATATCGCAAGTCTTGAAGAATATTCACTTATTAAATTAATTAATCCACTCATCTTATCTCCTTAGTCTAATAAGACTTTATCTATTTTAAGGTCATCATCTATAGTCATAATCATTGCAGAAGGAGCTCCATCTCTTGGTAGAAATGGTGATCCTGGATTCAAAATCAGTATCCCTGACTTATTTATATTAACATACCTATGGATATGACCAAATATAGCTATATCACACCCAAATGATTTTGATTTTTCAATAAGATCATCCATAGAAAAATCCACATGTTCCTTATGCCCATGGGTTAAAAAAATTTTATAACCAGCAATTTCTATAATCTTATTATAGGGTTCATTTGAGAAAAAATCATTATTTCCCTTCACAACATAATATTCTATACCAGTTTCGTAATTTATATTCTTACAATCTTCTACACCATCACCAGCATGAATCATAAGATCAAAGTCACCATGGTCTAATATTAAGTCAGAAATCCTTCCATAATAACCATGGGTATCACTAGTTATTAAGATTTTCATATTTATCTTCCAGAAACTTTTTAAATTCCTTCATAGCAAGGCCTCTATGACTTATTTGGTTTTTAAAATTTATATCCATTTGTCCTAGGCTTTTTTCGTATTTTTTGACATAAAAAATCTTATCATATCCAAATCCGCCATCTCCAAGTTCAATCTCAGAGATTGTACCATCAAGTCTTCCCTCGAAATAATAGTCTTTGCCATCTTCATCAATAAAACAAATTACTGTTAAAAAATAGGCATCTCGGTTAGCCTTATCTGATAATTCATCTAAAAGCTTATCCCTATTATCCTTATCTGTGGCATCTTCGCCTGCATACCTATGAGCATATATGCCAGGCCTATTATCAAGCGCCTTTACAAAAAGACCTGTATCATCAGAAAAAACTCTTTTCTTGCATAATTTATATAGTTCATTTGCTTTTTTAAAGGCATTTTCTTTAAGAGTATGTCCATCTTCAATAACATCAAAGCCTTCAATACCAATATCTTTTGGCATAAGAACTTTATCGTTATCTAAAAGTAATTTTACTTGTTCTAATTTATTTATATTGTTACTTGCAAAAACTAGTTCCATACTATCTCCTATTAAATAATATCAAATAATGAATGAGTAAGTCAATCTTATTTTTCTATTATATAATTATACTTTTCAAATGCCTTTTCTACATCTGTTGCATTAGAACCTAAATATTGGTCAACACTAACAATTGTAGCTGGCACTCTTGTTGCAATGGCATAGACAGGTGTTTTTTCTATTATCCCATCCTTTATCCTATGGATTAATATTTCATCTGGTGTTTGAATTAGGATATATCTTTGGTTGGCTAAAACCAAATAATCCTTAAATTGTGTATTGATATTAAAGACCTGATCTCTATTGATAATTTGATTACCAGGATTTAAAATAGAATCTCCAATCGCTATATCAACATTAAAGAAATTTTGAACAAACTCATCTCCATTCCCTTTAAAAATTGAAGATTGGAATGTCCATATCCCTTGATTTCTTACGATACCGAAGTTAGTATTATCAACTTTTATATCATTAACATCGGTTTTTGGGAAGTTTTTGTTTATTTCATCTTTAACCTTCTCTTTAAAAATTAAGTCACTTTGGTCTTCCCCAGTAAATTCTTCAATTGACATAAACTTATTATCTGCTATATTATTTGTTTCCATTAAGGCATATTTTCTAATAGGATTAGAATCATCATTATTGGTATAATCTATTGAAATAAAATCCTTTGATATGAAGTTAAGTCTCATATTTAGATTTATATCCTTAAAAGTGTAATTTTTTAAAAGAAGCTCATCATTTTCTTTTTCTTTAACCTTTACAGGATAAGCCCTTATTTCATCATATAAATCAGTAAAATTATTTATATCTAGAGATACTCTCCAATATTCGTCTTGGTTTTTAATAAAGATATCCTCCGATTTTTGATACTTAATTGTATCATCTGGTTCTACCCTTATTAAATATGTGTAATACTTATAAATAGGATCATCGCTTTCAGGATCTACCCTTTCTCTTACGCCTAGGAGAAGAGATAAATCCTCGGCTATATCTTCCCCATCATCAGTAGTAATCCTCTCTTTAGAAGCGAGTTTAGCGTAAGTATCTTGGACTTTAGAGTCAACCTTATCAGAAATTTTTTTAAGACTTATAATATTTTCGTCTTTAATCAAAAATAAATACTTATCACCAGTAATTATTAAATCCCTTGAAAATAATTGCCCCTGAGAAGCGTTAATAACTATGACATTTCTATCTTTAAAATCAGCCTTGGTATCTATTCCCCTATTTTTTAAATAATCTGATAATTTTACATACTTAGATGAAAAGCTTGGAGGAAAAGCATAGGAATCATTTATGGCAACTAAATTTTTATTTACATATAATTTATCGCCTAATTTTATATTATTAGACTTATCCTCTGAGTTATTTCCCTTAACTTCTACTACTTCCCAAGTTCCCTCAATTATTGGATTATTTTGCTTAGGAGTTTGAATTAAATCACTAAGATCATCTTTATAAGCATTTACACATGATGAAAAAATTATTGCAAGAGTAAATATTATTAATAGTTTAAATAGTCTTTTCATCTTCTAACCTCGGTAATACTACGCTTACGACAGTACCCATACCATACTTGGACTTTATGATAAGTTTACCGTCATGGGCTTTTACAATTTCTTCACAAATAGAAAGCCCCAAACCTGTTTGAGACTTTGATGAAGACCCTTTATAAAACTTACTTGCTACAAAAGCAATTTCATCTTCCTTTATCCCTTCTCCATCATCTTTAATGCTTATTTCGATATCATTATCATTTAAATCTATAACAATATCTATATTTCCGCCTAAATCTGTAAACTTAATAGCATTATCAATAATATTTATAAATACTTCTTTCATCCTATTTGTATCCGCATTTATAAATAAAGATTTATAATAAGTTGTAAAAGTAAATTTGATTCCATCTGATTGGCATCTTGGTAAAAGTTGAGTGTGCACTTGTTTAACTAAATCCACTATATCAATTTTTTCTTTTTCATATTTAAAAGTACTTGAAGATAGCCTTGAGAAGTCTAGTAAGTCTTCAACCATCATAGAAAGCCTATCTCCTTCTGATTCTATAATCTTTAGGCCTTGGCTAACCATATCTGGATCTTTTTGAATAGTTTCTGATTGTAGAGTTATAGCCCATCCTTTAATTGATGTTAAAGGTGTCCTTAATTCATGAGAAACAGAAGATATAAATTCATTTTTCATATCTTCTCTCTTGACTACATTTTCACTCAATAGGTTGATGGTTGAAGCTAATTCAGCAATCTCATCTTCCCTTGAGTCATCAGCCTTAATTGTATAATCTCCTTGGGCAAGTACTTCTGATACACCAATCAATTCTTTAATTGGTTGTATAAAACTTTTTGCAGCTATAAATGAAACTAGCAGGGCTAATATACTTATAATAATTCCAAATAAAAGATATATAAATGCATCCTTATTAATTTGTTTATTTACCCTATCCATAGAACTAGTTAACCTAAGAATACCAACTTGTTGGTCAGATGCCTTTAATGGGTAGGATATTGATAAAACCTGTTCTTTAGAGTCTATATTAGTATCTTTATTTATGCCAGTTCCACCTTCCCTGGCTTCTATTATGTCCTTTGTATTCAGTATAGAACCAATTTCAGAAGAAGCGATTGAATCAAACAAAACAACACCTGAGTTGTCAAGGATTTGAACTTGGCTATCGTTTTGCCTATAAAAAAGATTTTTATCTCCTATTATTACTTCCTGAAGATCATACCTTGACATATATGAAGAATACTGAAGCTGACTAATTCTCGCTTGGTTTTTCATTGACGAAATTAGGGATGATTCATAATAATTTTTAATTGAATTGTAGGCAAAAATCTCAAAGCCAATTACAATTGTGAGTACAAAAAGCATTATTATCTTTATTACAGTATATTTAATGCTTTTTGACCCAATTAAATTTTTAGTTGTTTCTGTAGTTTTTTTAAAGCTTTTTCCTATTTCCATCTATATCCGGTTCCCCAAACGGTTTCTATATATTCTGGTTTTGCAGGATTTTCTTCAATTTTAGCTCTTATCCTTCTTATGTTTACGTCGACAATTTTTGTATCATTGCTGTAATTATCGCCCCATGTCTCTTTCATTATTTCATCCCTAGTCATTGCTTTACCTTTATTTTTTATAAAATACTCTAGGATTGTAAATTCTGTTGGAGTAACATCTATTTCCTGGTCATTTTTGAAAAATGTTTTAGAATAAATATCTAAGGTAAATGGGCCGTCTGTAAGACTTTTTACTTCATCGCTGCTTTCTCCAGCAGGATTTAAATTGACTCTTCTCATCAAAGATTTCACCCTTAAAATTAACTCCTGAGGGTTAAAAGGCTTTATAATATAATCATCAGCACCCTTTTCAAGCCCCAAAATCTTATCTATATCCTGACTTTTAGCTGAAACCATAATGATTCCTGTCATAGGAGATTTATCACGTATTTTCTCACAAACTTCATAACCGCTTATGCCTGGAAGCATGATATCTAAAATAGCTACTGCAGGTTTTTCTTCTTCAAAAATTCTAAGTGCTTCTTCACCACTTGATGCTTCAACGGTTTGATAACCTTGATAGTCAAGGTTTATTTTCATAAATTGTCTTATTGGATCTTCATCATCTAGAATCAAGATTTTATTATTCATTATCCATCCTCTCAAAGGCAATCTTTGCAGCACCAATAACACCTGCATCATTTAAAAATTCTGCTGGTCTAATATCAATATTGTATGGTTTATTACAGTAAGATTTGAATTTTTCAATAGTTCCATCCCACCAAATATCTTTTGAATTTATAATTCCCCCGCCAATAACTATTGCTTCAGGGTCAAAAATATTTCTAAGAGATGTTAAAAAATATGCAAGGTTTGATTGGTAATTTTCTAAAACTTCCTTAGCCTTTTCATCTTCATCAACGAGTCCGAATATTTCCTTTCCAGTAAGTCTTTTGCCTGTTAATCTAAAATAATCTTCACTTATGGCTGGACCTGCGCAATAGGCTTCAGCACATCCATACTGTCCACAAGTACAATAGTTTCCACCTGGATGAAGCATCATATGGCCAAGTTCAGCACCTTGGAAATGTGCTCCTGAAAGTAGCCCACCGTCTTTTGTTATTATAGCTCCACCTAGTCCTGTACCCAGTGTAATCATAACTACATTTTCGCAGTCCTTGCAAGCTCCAATCCACTTCTCCGCTACTATGGCTATATTAGCATCATTTTCAACAAATACTGGAATGTCCATATATGACTCTATTGCTTCTTTAAGGTTAAGACCAGTCCATCCATTGATATTTCCAGCAAATGTGACAATACCTCTTTCTGAATCTATGAAGCCAGGTGTGCCTATTCCAATAGCACTAGCTTTTTCATATGAAAGACTATGGATAGCCTTCTTAATATTTTCAAGAACTATATCCCTACCCTTGTTAGCTTCTGTATCCATCATGTGCCTTTCAATAATATTGCCTTCTTCATCTACTAAGCATGCATTTATTTTTGTTCCACCTATATCAATTCCAATTACTTTTGCCATTTTTTCCTCATTTACTCATTATTTTTTCTTTAAATTCTATCATATCATCATACTTATCTGATAGAAATTCTTTATCCTTTAGATACTCTAGGCCCTCAATCTCTGGGAAAATTAGTTTATAAGCTAGAAGTATATGGTTATTAATTCCAAATATATCCTTAACTTCTTTATTAACTGTCCTATCGCCATACTTCCTATCGCCAAGTATAGGAGTGCCGTTTTCCTTTAGTGAGTATCTTATCTGATGGGTCCTACCGGTAATTAACTTACATTCTAAGAAAGAATACCTGTCATTTGTCTCTAAAGCCTTAAAATATGTAAGTATTTCCTTACCATCTTTACTTTTTTTAACCTTGTTCTTATTTTCATTTTTAGAAATGACACTATCAATTTTAAAATCTTGATCTACCCTTCCAGATACTATGGTCAAATAGTATTTATCCATTCTATTTTCTCTTATTGCCTTATTTAAGCTTCTTAGTGTCTTACTATTTTTTGCACCAATTACCAGCCCAGCCGTATTCCTATCGAGCCTATTTACAACAGCAGGCTTAAAGGTCTTATCAGACATATCAAAAGATCTAGTCTTATAAAGGTAAGATAGCATCTTATCAACAAGGTTATTTCCATAGTCAGCCTTACTTGCTGCGTGTGTTAATTCGCCATAGTCTTTATCCATGATGATAATATTATCATCTTCATAGACTATATCCAAATAGAAATCTCCAGGTACAAAATCAATTTTTGTTAGCCATTTGTTGTAATCTTCGTCTGAGATATACATCTTAACTACATCTCCTTCATAAACGAAATCATTATTCTTAGCTCTTTTGTCATTAATTTTAAAATTCTTTTTTCTGATATTTTTTGAAATTACAGAAAGTGGTGCATTCTCAAAGTATTTTCTTAAAAACCTATCGAACCTTTGGTCACTTTGATTTTTGCTTACAATTATTTCTATCATTTTAAAAACTTCTATTTACATAAGAATCTATTAAAGATTCTCTGATTTCTTCGCAAAAAACTTTTTTTTGCCTTAATTTATTTAGTATTTTTTTATTCTTAGAATGAAGTATTAGTTTGTTGCAAGATTTTACCTGTATTTCGAATATCTCGCCGGTAAGTCTTTTTGATTTTAAGCTTATAAAATAAGATTCAATATCTTCAGGTCCAACCATATCAATTAAAGATTCAGTTGCCAAATCTTTCAGATAATAAAAATTTTCCCTATCATTAATGAGTCTTGTATGAATTTTTTTCTTCTTCGGTGAATTTTGGCACAAGAAAGCCTTCGCATTAGCAAACTTAGCCATTATATTATAATACTGATAATTATATATAGCTTCATCGAGGTCTCTAATATTAGAAAAAGGCTTTAAGCCCAAATTAATAATAAAGTTATAATTCCTTTTTAAAAACTCATCCTTGTCTATCTTTTTATCAGATAATAAATCAATAGATTCAATTCTCCATTCTTCAAATAAATTTAATTTTTGCTTTTCTACTATCATAATAAAAAACCGTCTCAAAGAGACGGTTTAAATTAATCCTCTAATTTAAGTTCAATAATTTCTGCTTGACCTGTTTGAGGAACGTCTTCTTTTTTCCAATCTAATCCTAGGTAAATATCTGATTTAGAATATTCTGATAGGGCATTCAATCTTTCAATTAGATCTTTAATATCTTCCTCATTTATATCAACAATATCATATATTCCATCAATATAAATTTTTCCTATATCATAGTCGCGAGCAAGAATTCCAGAAATGAATCCTATTAAAGCTTCAACAGTTCTAATCTTATAGCTTTTTGCATTGATTAACCTAATCTTGTGATCAAGAATTCTTACTTGGCTATCATCAGTATCTACAAATACAATATTTGAATTACCAATTTCTTTTTCGTGGTTTGCTTCTTCTACAAGATATTTTGTTTTTCCAGTTCCTTGTTCTCCTACTACTAAATAAATCATAATTTATCCCCCTTTATTTTTTCATAAATTATTTTCTTACTTTTGTCGCCTTGTATTATAGAATTTTCCTCCATGAAAGATACTATTTCATCCCTGATAAGCCACCATGACCTATCCCAGTTACAGAAAATTGTTTCTTCTTCTGGAGCTCTTCCTACAAGTCTTGCTATAGCGCAATCAGAATTTATATGCCTCAAAAATTCAATGACATTTTTTTGATATTCTTCTTTGCTTTTTAATTGTATCTGACCATCAACATACATTTGGCCTAGTTTACTATTCTTAGCTATAAACAAAGAATGAATTTTTACTTCTTTTACATTTAAGGCATTTAATATCCTTGCCGTCTCTATTGTATCACTAATATCATCCCAAGGTAAAGCTAAAATTACATGGGTCGATATCCTAAACCCGTATTTATTTATAAGATTACAGGCTAGAATGAAATCTGAAAGGCTCTCACCTCTATTAAGGATTTTTAAAGTCTTGTAATTTGCTGTCTGAAGCCCAAGCTCTATTGTTATATCAATGCCTGTTTCTTCATGCCATTTATATAAAAATATCAGCTTATCTTCGGTAATACAGTCACTTCTCGTTGCAATAGATATTCCAACTATATAGTCCTTCTCACATTCTCTAATTATTTTTTTGAAATCTTCTAAATTCATATAGGTATTAGAGAAATTTTGAAAATATGCTATAAATTTATTTGCCTTATATTTTTTTGCTATATATTCTTTATTTTTTGATAACTGATTGGTTACTGTCAAACTTGAATCTAAATTTTCAAATGAACCACCAGTTTCTGAACAATATATACAGCCTCCATAACCACATGCCCCATCTCTATTAGGACATGTAAGCGGGAGCTTTATTGGCAATTTATAGACTTTTTCCTTGTAGGTTTCCTTATAATAATCACTGACCTTATAATATACTTGGGTCATTATTATTCTTCTGAATTTGCCTCTGCGTCGTATTCATCGATTAGATCATCAATCTTTTCATCTGTCCAGTAATGACTAAAGATATGGAAGACGTCATCAATTTCATCTTCATCATCAATCATAGTTAATTCTATGTTTTCTTCACCATATATGTCTGTGTACCTAAATAGGTAAATTTCTGAAGATTCTCCAGAAAGTAGAGCGATGTATTCCTTATCATCTACACTGAAGATGTCTATTAAAAGACATTCTTCTTCTGTCTCACCTAGTTGAATAGCTATTACAGCCTTGCCTTCGTTTTTATTAAAAACTACATCATGACCGTGAATATCAAATCTTTCTGTCATAGTTGCTCCTTAATTTCTTTTAGTTTGTCGAATACATTTTCAATTAAAATTATTACCGTTAAGATATCATCTAATTGAGTATAGAAATATTCTTCGTCTTGCTTATATTTTACCCCTAATGAAACCATCTTCACATTTTGATTTTTGAAAACTATTCTAGAATCTAGTGAATATTGGGTCTTAATAACTTCTATTGGCCTATTAAAAAGATTATTATAAGATTCTTCAAAAATTTTTGTAAAGCTTTTATCAGAATTCTTAAAACTTGGAATATATATCTTTTCATCAAGTTCTGACTTTGCTATGCTAGCTGCAAGATTACTTTTCTCAAGCATCTGCCTGATACCCTCTTCAGTTAGAGATCTTAAGACCAAAATCATGTTGATTGAATTTTTCATAGTCCTAGTTGTGGCAAGATTAGAAGATGATATAATCTGATTGTCTAAACTATTAACCGCGAAGCTACCTGATGGACATAATTCAACGAAAGAAGCCAGGTGGTTAAATGATTCAGAAGTTATTGGATTAATATCTTTATTTTCAATCTCTTGGCAAGTGAATTTCATATCAGGTTCATAGCGTAGATTTTTCTCAATTTCTTCGTTTTTATAGATTTCAAAAGCATTTGATAAATCATTTTCATATTCAGAACTAATCACAAAATCTAAATTTGCTGAAGATGGTATATTATCATACCTATCTCCTCCTGTTAAGGAGACCATTTCTAGATCCACTTTTGACTTTAGTCTCCTAAAAAACCCTATAATCATCTTTATAGAATTTTTTCTAACTTTATTTATATTATCACCAGCATGACCACCCATGAGATCACTTAAAGCTAGTCTATAGGTTTTATAAGAAAATTCTGGTTTAAACCTATCAACTGGAACTGTAATTAAAGATAAAAGTAGACTTGAAAATTCATCAGCTACTGCATTAGCCTGTCTTAAATTTAAATTTATTATATTCTTAGTTCTTAATACATCGACTATTTCCCTATAATCTTCAATTTTTGTTTGAATATTACTATAGGATAATAGCACATCAAAAGAGAGCGCGGAATTAGTTAATAGATAATTTATAACTATGGCAGATGAAATTAAGTTAATATTAGCTTTGCTAAAAATGGATTTTCCGTCGTTTGATGTTGAAAAATCGAAAGGTATATCCGACGGACTATCAATGTTTAAATGTAGTAAAGCTAATGGATTCTCTCCTTTTTGTATATAAAAGGATTCTTCTAAATCTATTATCTTGTATCCATTTTCACTGGCTGTTTTTAGAATTGTCCCTACTATTGTCGGAAAAGAATCCTCTTCTATTACCTTCGTATTAAAACATTCTATAAATTTTTTGAAATTTGATTTTGTGCTTTCACTTGCCATAAGGCCTGCCTAATAATATTTTTTAACTTCTGCATCCTTTGAGATTTCGTTTAGTTTCTCTAAGTATTTTTCTTGTCTCTTTACCATAAGATATGTTTGATAAACCTGATCTTTTACTTCATCAAAAGCTTTTGCTTCTTCATTTTTTACATCTTCAAGATAAATTAAATGGTATCCAAATTGTGATTTAACAGGTTTTGATATTTCTCCAATCTTTAAGCTATCAAGACCATCTTGAAATTCTTTTACCATAACTCCTTTTGGGAAGGTTCCTAGAGAGCCACCGCTAGCTGCAGATGGATCTTTTGAATATTTCTTTGCCGCTTCCTTAAAGTCCAGCCCATTTTCAATTTCTTTATATACTTCATTTGCCTTATCTAAATCATCTACTAAGATATGACTAGCTGTATAAGTCTTATTTGGGCTTATCACTTCCTTATTTTCATCATAATAAGTTCTAAGGTCATCTTCTGTTGGATTAACACTTTCAAAAATCTTATGCATTGCATAATTTTTAAGCATATTATCCTTGACAAGTTTTAGTTCGTTTTGAAACTCATCATCTGTATCTAGTTTGTTTTTGTAGGCATCGGTAAGAATTATTTCTTGATTTACCATCTCATCAGTTAGGACCTTGATACCTTCTTCATTTTGAAACCTTGCACCGCCTTCAATATTTTGCATAAAAGCGATAACATCATTTCTATATATTTTCTTGCCATTAACTTCTGCTAAAAGTTTATTATTATTCTCCATACTTACCTTTCGTTTAGTTCAATTCTATTATTAAATATTTTTATATCTTTATTTTTATACAAGCGACCAATAGCTCTTTTAAATGAAGATTTGCTCATAGAAAAATATGAATAAATTTTTTCTGGTGATGAATTATCAGAAACATCGCAAACTCCTCCATTTTGATAGAGGTAGTCTAAAATTTTATCGCTATCGTTATTTATTTCTAAATAAGCTCTTTGTCTAAGAGAAAGTTCAATCTTACCGTCACTTTTTACTTCTTTGACCCTAGCTGTAATTTCTTCACCTTCGATATATACACCTTTTAGTTCCTTAATTCTAATTAATGAATCGTATTTATTGTCAATAACTACGAAGGCTCCAATTGATTTATTTATTGAATAAATCCTGCCTTTAACAATGTCATTTTCCTTAAAATTATGATCATTGGTTAAAAGTTCTCTTATCTTGCTAGTTAGGTATAAATATCCGTCTTCTTCCTTAAAGGAAAGAGGATAAACCATATCTTTTAAGATTTTGTAAGTTCTTTCTTCAAATGGTAGGAATGCGTGTCCCCCTTTTATTTCAAAGTAAACACCTTTTTTAGTAACCTCAACGGCCTTTAAATCATAAATCTTACCGGGTTTATAAGGAAGAACTCGACTCGCCCTTAAAACTTCATTTAAATCCTTATATAGATAAGCTTCTACTTTATCATTTTGCCTGTAATCCTTAACCTGGTCCTTATCCATCACAGCATCACCAAGTTTTGTTTTTAAATATGCTTTGTTTTTTGTAAATCTTTTTATAATAAATTCTTTTATAATAATTCTCCTAATCCAATTGGTTGTAGGTAAAGCCCTCACCCAATACTTCTGAGATTGTATATGTAAATACAAAGGCTCTATCATCTATTTGTAAAATATCATCTTTGATTGCAGGAAATGTCCTAACACTTGTTATAGTCATTACAACTTTTTTCTCATTATGAGAATATCCACCCTCAGCTTCAATAAGGGTAACGCCTTTTTCATGCTTATTAACTAGCATCTCATTAATTTCCCTGTACTTATCAGAAATAACCATGATAGATATTTTTCTACCAAATCCTTGCATGAAATAATCAAAGCCTATAGATTGAATCATAATCGCAAGGGTGGCATACATGGCAAGGTCAATACCTATTATGAAAGCTGATGAAACCACAACCACGAAGTCTGCAAAAAACAAACAGACGTGAAGGGGTACATTAAAGTACTTATTAAATATTGCTGCGATTAGGTCTGTCCCACCTGAAGAAGCTTCATGGTTAAATACTATTGCAAGACCCAAAGAAACTATAATCGATCCAAATATTATATTTATTATCTTGTCATTGCCTAGACTAACATTTGGAACAATTTTTTCAAACACAAGTATATATGCTGACACTGCTAGGGATGATATGAGAGATTTTTTTGCAAAATCAAAACCTATAAAAACCATACCAGCGATTAAGACTATCACGTTTAATAAGAGGTTGACCATACCCAAATTTATAAATGGTAATCCCTTAGATACTACGAGCGCAAAACCTGATATTCCTCCAGCTGCTATATCTTGGCTAAGTAGAAAAAAATACAATCCTCCTGCTATAAGAAAGGATCCAAACAAAATCCAAAGGTATTTTTTCATACAACCTCCTTATATTATAATAAAATGTTATCATAAAATGGAGATTTATTCAATAAATAGAGCCTTAAAAAGCGGCTAATATAATTACAAATCCCCAAAATCTAACTAAAAATATTATTTATCTTTGTCATCTATTTTAAGGGGAATTGCCATTATAACGCCACCTTTTTTATTCTGCCCATTTTGGTATTAATTCATTGAAATTATCATACATATCAAGTAATGATTCTAACTCATCTTTACTCAAGTATGATGGTGATTTATTTCTTTGATCTATTATGCTATCAAGGATAGTTGTTGCTTGATATAAACTTAAGAGTCGATAAAACTTTCGTGCTGGTTTATTTCCTTCATGATAAGAATATAAAGCAGCTTTTGCAAAATTTGGGTGGGTTATTGCAATTCTATTTATTTCAACAAAATCAACTATTCCATCACCATATTCAAGTTTTTTTATACCTCTTAAATCTAAATATTTTTCCTTAAATATCCTAATGTTTTTATCACTAATATCTTTATATAAAAGGTTTATTGCAGTATTTTCGGTCAAATGCCTATTAGAATTAATAAAATCTACCAACATATAATCATCATCACCTATCTCACTTAAACCATGTCTATAAAATATTTGATTTGACTTTAGAAGAAAGGCTTTGTGCCAATCTATCTTATCGGTAGGCTTTATTCCATGAAGCTTTCTAAGTGCAATGCCAAATTCTTTTCCAATTTTTTCTTCCTCATCTAAACTTGCTTTGTCTAGAAAATCTTTTAATGATATCTCGTTTCTGTATTCATAAACTTTAAAAGATTTTTCTATATCAGGCATCAAACCTTTTTCATAGATCTTAAGAGGATCTAGGCCTGCGTGCTCCAAAACCTCGTTGACGAAAGATTCATTTTCTATATTGTCAAATTGGTCAAGGTCATAAAGGGCAAAGACATAAGATATTCCATCTTTGTCTACCCTATATTTGCTTGATCCAATTTTCTCAATTCTATCAAAATCACCAAGATTATTAAAAATATTAGTATGTCCTAGGATATTTCTAATATCACTAGTCATTTTTATCCCTTATTTATTATGTTCTTTAACTAATTCTTCTACTTCGGAAGCAAGTTCTAAATCTATGGCTTTATCTGCAAAGATTTTTTCTTCTGCTTGGCTTGATTTTAAAATTGTGTCTTTAATTTCTGCTATTTTTGCAGATGAGCCTGAAAATTCATCCAATCCTAAACCAAGTAAAAGTTTTGTTGCTTCTGTATCAGCTGCAAAGGCTCCACACATACCTGTCCATTTACCAGCCTGGTGAGATACATCAATTACATGTTTAATAGCTCTAAGAACCGCTGGGTTATAGTTTGAGTACATATGAGCTATATTCTCATTTCCTCTATCTACCGCAAGGGTATATTGGGTTAAGTCATTAGTTCCTATTGAGAAAAAGTCAGCGTATTTAATAAATTTATCTGCCATTATTATTGAAGCAGAGGTTTCAACCATTATTCCTACATCAAGGTCTTTGTTATAGTCTATTCCTTCCTTATCAAGATCTTTTTTGATGTCTTCAATTAATTCGATTGATTTCTTTAACTCATCAATATTTACTACGAAAGGAATCATTATCTTTAGATTACCAAAAGCTGATGCTCTTACTAAGGCTCTTAATTGGGTTCTAAATATATCTTCCTTATCTAAGCATAAACGAATCGCTCTGTAACCTAGGAATGGATTTTCTTCTACAGGGAATTTGAAATAATCAAGTCCCTTATCCCCTCCAATATCAAGAGTTCTTATGATAAGAGGTTTTTCTCCAAGCATCTCAGTTGCCTCTTTGTAGACTTCAAACTGAACTTCTTCGCTTGGGAATTCTGAACTTTCCATGTATAAAAATTCAGTTCTAAATAGGCCTACACCATCACATCCGTTTTCTATAGCTAATTTAAGATCTTCAATATTTCCGATATTTGCTGAAACTTCGATTTTTTTTCCATCAGTAGTTATAGCTTCCATATCCTTGACATTTTTAAGTCTTTCTTTTTTCTCTTTTTGTTCAAGAATCAATTTTTCGTATTTTTCAATTTCTTCTTGGCTAGGATTAATGATTAGAACTCCTTCGTACCCATCAATAATTGCTTTTTCTCCGCCTTTTAGCTTAGTAGAAACATTTGCCATACCAACTAGGGCAGGCATATCTAAAGTTTGGGCAATTATAGAAGTATGACTTGTCTTACCACCTAAATCTGTTGCAAAGCCAACAACTGCTTCTTTATCCATATTTGCTGTATCAGATGGTGTTAGTTCTTTAGAAATGATTATGCTTCCATTATCAAGATTAGATAAATCTTTTGGTTTAATTCCCTTTAATTTATACATAACTTGGAAGCCAATATCTTGATAGTCACTTGCACGTTCTTTTAGATATTCATCATCAAGGGCACTCATGATTTCAACCATTTCTCTAACGGTCTCATCTAATGCAAGTTCACTATTTTTATTTTCGTTTTTTATCTTCCCTTCAATTGTGTCAGAAAAATATGGGTCTTGGAGTAATTCTTTATGGGCATTTGCTATATTTTGTTGGGCTTCTGTTGGGTTATCGAGATTGCTTAAATCTTCAAAATAAGCGTTGATAGCTTCTTTTACTTTCTGATATTCTCCATCAGCTTGTTCTTGCGAGATTTTTGCTTGGTTCACATCAATTTTTTCTCTTGTAAATAAATAAATGTTACCAATAGCATAACCAGTACTAGCTTTAATTCCTTCGTATCTTTCAGTCATATAACCTATTCTCCTTATATTTATATTTTAAAAAAAGGATACTTTAAAAGTATCCTTTATAGACTTGATTTTATTCAGCTAAATTCTCAACAAATTCTACTAATTCGTCAGCAAATTTTTCTTCATCATCGCCTTCTACGATTAGTTTAATTTCAGTTCCTTTAGCTATTCCAAGGCTCATAACATTGAAGATGCTCTTTGCATTAGCTTCTTTTTCATCTTTTATAATTGTAACTTCACCTGGATAGTTTTTTACGAATTGTACTAATGATGCTGCTGGTCTAGCGTGTAAACCTGTCTCATTTGTAACAACTACTGTTCTTTCTGCCATAAAATCCTCCTAAATTGATTTTTATTTATAGTTATATTTTACTATTTTTAAAAAAATTAACAATACTTTAACTAATAACTTTGGTTGATTCCCTTTTGTTTATTTGAGCATCAATGATCCAATCATCTTCTAAAATATCTGATTCCTTCTTGATTCTTTTAATTAAAGCTCTTATAGAAATTGCACCTATATCATAATATGGAATAGAAACTGTGGTTAATTTTGGTCTGTATATGCTGGCAACTTTGTTATCACCAAATCCTACAACAGATAGGTCATCAGGGACTTTAATTCCGTGGTCAACACAATAGTTCATAAAACCAATTGCCATCTCATCATTCACACAGGCAACTGCGCTAATATTTTTTTCCTTAATAATTTTTACAGCTTCACCTGCATTTGAATATCCATCGTCGCTTGACATTCCATCTATTCTTAAGATATAAGAATTATCCTTACCTACAGCCTTTTCATAACCATTTATCATAGACTCATTGATTACGTTTTGATCTTTACCTGCAAGCAATAATATGTTTTTATGACCTGCTTCTGTTAGACTAGATATAAGTTTATATTCCTCAGTCTCATAATCAACTTTAACAGTTTTTATGTTTTTATAGTTATGATACTTATCTAAGATTACAAAAGGTATTCTTGTTTCTCTTAGTTTTACAAGTATTTCTGTAGATATATCTTCAGTAATAATTACTAAGCCCTCAACTTGTTTGGTTGCTAAAAAGTCTATAGAGTTTTCGACTTGTTTATCTTCGCCATAAGAGCTTGTAAGCAAGATATCATATTTGTATACCCTACCTATTTCTTCTATGCCCCTTATTAGTTGAGCCATGTATTCAATTCCAATATCCTTAACAATTACACCTACAAGGTTTGATTTTCTCATTACTAAGGATCTAGCTAATTCATTTGGTTTAAAGTCAAGCTTATTAATTGCATCTACTACTTTTCTTCTTGCTTCTGGACTAACAGGTTTTGAATTGTTCATAACCCTAGAAACCGTAGATATAGATACGCCTGCAAGCTTAGCTACGTCTTTGATTGTTGGCTGTCCCATATTTCCTCCATTATAGAAAAGACCATCATTTAGATGGTCTTAGTTTAACCTGCAATTACGTTTTTTACGATATCTATTACATCTATAATTAAAGATGAATAGTCAGTAATTGATGCAACTCCAGCTCCAAAAGTATCTACACTATCAACAGCTGTTATTCCAACATAATTAACTGTATCTTTAACATCATCAGCTATAGAATTAACACTTGTCATAGTATCATTTACTTTTGCTATTGCCATCTTTAAGTTAGGATCTGTGACTACACTATTAACATTTTCAACAAGGTTTGTCGCCTCATTTGTTAGATGTGGTAATTTAGTAATCACGTTATCAATATTACTTGAATTCTTATTAAGAACCTCTTGAACGCTTCCCAACAATTTATTCACCTTAACTAAAACTAGTACTAAAAATATTAGAGCTAGTATAGCTAAGACGCTCATAATTATATTGCCTAGAAGATTAAAATCTATAGTTATACTCATTTATATCTCCTTGACTAATTATTTTTATGTTTTACTTTTAAATCGTTCTCTTTTACCTTTTCTTTTGTTTCTTTAGCTTCATCTTTTATTTCTTTTGCGCCTTCTTCTACATCTTCTTTGGTATCTTTTACTTCTTTTGAGATTTCTTCTTTCTTCTCATCAGCAACCTTAGAAATTTCTCCAGCGCTTTCTTTAACTATTTCTTTTACGTCTTTTGCTCCATCAGCAAGAGAATCTTTTACCTCTTTAGAGGCTTCTTTTATTTGTCTACCTGTATCTTTTGCAACTTCTGCGCCATATTCAATACCATCTTTAATTGGTTGAAGATCTGTATAAGCTCTATATTTTAAATCTTCATAACCATCTTTTGCTTGATCGATTACGTCGTAAGTTGTATCTCTAACAGTATCTACTGTATCATTAAAAGCTTCTTTTAAATCTTCTCTAGTTTGTTTGCCAGATTTTGGGGCAAATAAAATGCCCGCAGCTGCACCTACAAGTGCACCTACTAAAAGACCTTGGCCTCTCATTCTTGAGTCATGATTTTTAGCTTTCCATATTTCGTATTTAATTTCTCTTTGTTTAGCTTTTGCTTTGCTTTCAATATAATCTTGTAATGACATAAATTATTCTCCTTTATTTTAGTCTTACTAATTATTACCCAAAAATAATATTTTAAAACTTAATATTATCCTAAGGGGTCCTTAACTTAAGACCTTCCCGTATGTGAAGGTGGGCAAGCTGTCTAAAATCTCTGACTTCCACTCTAAGGAGGCTTGTCATCAAAGTTAGAACTCCGCAATCCCTTATAAAGTTTGTAGGTTTAAATTGGACCTTACCTTAGGATAATTTAATTATAATATATTTCTATAAATTTTGCAAGATAAATCTTTTCACAATTTAATTAAAAAGGGCTTAAAATCATGGAAATCCTCAAGGATAATACTTTCCTGACTTAAAAATTCTATAAATTGCAAATAATATGAATGTAGGAGAAATCTTTCAAATTGATATTCTGAACCATATAGAAGGTCACCTATTATTGGATATTTCAAATTTGAAAGACTAGCTCTGATTTGGTGGGTTTTTCCTGTCTTTATATCACATTCAATTATAGAATATTTTCCCCCTACTTCTATGGACTTAAAATATGTAATGGCTTCCTTACCATCATTATTTTCTCTATAGGACTTGCTTGACTCATCATAGGCAAGCCTAATTTTATAGAGCTTATCTATATTTAATTCACCTTTAATATATGCAAGATATTTTTTTGTTATCTTATTTTCTTCTAGTTGTTTTTGATAATAAGCCTGAGCGTACTTATTCTTTGCAACCATCATAAGACCCGAAGTATTCATATCAAGTCTTGAAATCAACCTAATTTTTGCTTTTATATTATTTTCATTGAAATAATACGCCAAATAATTTGCTAGACTTACTTGATTATTAGAGTTTACAGTAAGTCCACTAGGCTTATTAACTACAAGCAGATTATCGTCCTCATAAACAATCTTTAAATCACCTTCAATAGGTTTGTAGTCTAAGTTTTCATCTTCTATAAATATTTTTATAGTATCTCCTTCTTTAAGAGAAATATTTTTGAATGTTGGTTCGTCATTGACAAATATTCCTCCCTTAATGAGTTCTTGATAAGCTCTCATAGATATTGATTTTTCTTTTAGGAACTTTTTTAAAGATATTTTCTTAGAATTTTTAAATTTTATATATTTCATACTTACTCCTATGATATAATATAAGCGAGAGGATATGATATGACAAATATAATTAATATTTTTAAAAACAAATCTAGGTATACAAACACAATCTTTCAGAGAACAAAAAAAATATTAGAGTCCAACGGTTATCAAATTAGCGCAGATTTTAACCCCAACGCTTTTTTAAATCTTGTAATAGGAGGTGACGGTACCTTCTTAAATGCAGTTCATCTTTCAAATTTTTCTTCTATCCCCTTCATAGGAATAAACACTGGTCACCTCGGATTCTACCAAGAAATTGAGGTAGACATGCTAGAAGAATTTGTAGATGCTCTAAAAAAACATCAATACAAAGTTGAAGAACTAACAGTTCTTCAATCAAAAATTAACAACAAGAGTATAAATGCAATCAATGAAGTAGTTGTTAAATCTAAGAAAAACCAAATTATTAGACTAAAAGTTTTTATAGACGGCAATTTTATTGAGGCTTATTCTGGAGACGGTCTGATAATTTCTACTCCACACGGATCTACTGCTTACAATTTATCAGCAAATGGAGCTATTTTGCACCAATCACTCAATGGTTTTCAGCTAACTCCAATTGCTCCTGTATATTCAAATTTAAACAAGTCACTAAAGTGTCCTGTTGTACTTCCAAATGATGCGACAGTTGAAATATCTGTTTCAAAGAGAGATAACTACCATACAATATTTATTTTTGATGGCAGAGAATTCTATACTAAAGATTTCAAAATTAGCATAGGTGTTTCCCCAAATAAAATAAATAAGCTTATTCTTAATAAAAACCATTACTGGACTAATATCAAAAATAAGCTTATGTGATTAGTTAAATGATGTTGTATTAAAAATATCCCTAACTATATTTCTTGCTAAAGGCGCAGCCACTTCACCACCTGTGCCTTGGCTATCTTCTATTACCATAGCAAAGGCTATCTTTGGCTCATAAGCTGGAGCAAATCCAACAAACCAAGCATCAACATTTCCATCAGCCTTATCGGCTGTTCCTGTTTTTCCGGCTAGTTGTACCCAATTTAGATAAGCATTAGTTCCGGTTCCTGAATTAACTACTTCAACCATCATATCTCTAATTGTATTTGCAGTATCTTCACTTGTTGCCTTTGATAAAATTTCGTTTTCTGCCTCATAAACAACATCTTTTTCTTTGTTTGTAATCTTATCTACAAGTCTAGGCTTCATCATAACACCATTATTGGCAATGGCGGATGTAATCATCGCCATATGAAGTGGTGTCATCTGTGTCTTACCATAACCAAATCCCGTCATCGCTAGATCCGCTTCATTTAAGTCCTTGAAAGGAATAACTGAGCTATTTTTATCTAAGTCAAATTTATAGTCTTTATTGAAAACAAATTTTTCACTTGTCCTAGCAAGCTTATCTTTGCCTAAATTAACAGCTTTGTTTGCAAAATAAGTATTTGCAGAGTTTACAAATGCCGATCTTAGGTCAAGATTACCAAAAATTTGATCATCATAGTTTTTTATTTCATAACCTTGAATAACTTCACTTCCTTTATCATTATAAAATGTATCTATCTTATTATCTAAAATTGATGCAGAAGTTATTATTTTAAAGGTTGAACCCGGTCTATACATACCAAGTGTCGCCCTATTGACTAGCCTACCATCTGTTGTTTGGATTAGATTATTCCAATCATTGTCTAAAGTATTCGGGTTAAAACTTGGTGTTGAAACCATTGCTAGAATTTGACCAGTACTTGGATTCATAATAACACAAGAACCCTTGTAGGCACTTAAGTAATTATAGACTATATTTTGAATATTTTGATCCAAACTTAAATGGAGATCATTTCCTGTATCGTTTTTGACAACCATTTTTCTAAAATTACTAAAATTTTCTCCACTTATTGCAAGGAGTTCTTTATTATAAGATTTTTCAATTCCTGTTTTCCCGTAAGTATTGGAAGAATATCCTGTAACTGGAGCTGAGGCTTCAGGATAATTATAAATCCTTACTTGTTTTCCTGACTCATCTTTCTCGCTATAGGCTAGAACATTTTCGTTTCTATCGTATATACTTCCCCTTTTAACTAAATCCTCATTTAACCAGAGTCTCCTATTATGAGAATTATCTGCCAAAGATTTTGCCTTAAATAATTGGAAATAAACTAAGTATAAAGCTACAAACATAAACAAAAACACAAAAAATACCATTACAAAAACAAGTCTTTTATTTAATGTTGATTTTGTCAGAACCTTAAGTTGGCTATTTTCCCTATATCTCTGTTTTTCTTCAAGCTCCTTGATTTTATCTAAAAGAGTTTTATTATCAGTTCTTTTTTTGTTTGTTTTATTATCTGTCATTTTCGCCTCCTTCCTTTATTTCTTCTCCACAATATTGGAGACAGCCGAGAAGGATAAAACCTGCAAGCATGGATGATCCACCCTGGCTAATAAATGGTAGGGTTACACCTGTTAGTGGGATTAATTTTAATACCCCTCCTAAAATTATAAAAGTTTGAAGCGCAAATAAAACCCCTATACAAAAAGCTAAGACAGAATAGAATTTATTTTGTTGAATAAGAGATATTTTTATCGCCCTATAAACGAGAATCATAAATAATAGGACTACTCCTATGCCCATGAAAACACCCATTTCTTCGCAAATAGCAGAGAAAATGAAATCTGATTCCGCCACTGGTATATAATCTGGTCTTCCAAGGCCAATTCCTGTTCCAAAAAGTCCCCCACTTGCTGTTGCAAATAGTGCTTGAGTTATTTGGTATCCAGTAACGTCAATGTCTGACCATGGATCTAGCCAAGTTGCAACCCTTATTCTAACGTGACCAAACAAGAAATATGCAGCTATAGAACCCATTATCATAAAAAACATATTTACAAATATAAGTTTTCTGTCCTTTTCATAAACAAATTGGCTTAAAATTAAAACACCAAAAAATATCAAAGCAGTTCCCAAGTCTTTTTGAAGAAACAAGAATCCTATGAATACATAAATCATAAAGTTCATAAAATACCTGCCAAAGGGCTTAAGACTTATTTGGTTGAAGTTAGTATAAAAACTTGCTATAAAAAATGCTAGGGGCACTTTTATAAACTCTGAAGGTTGGATACTAAATTTATTACCAATTATAATCCAGTTCTTAGCACCCCATAGATAAGTACCAAATACAAGTGTTATAATAAATAAAGCTATTGATATCCCGGCGTAGAATAATATTAATTTATCCCATTTATTACCAATTTTTAATATAAAATAGGTAATAAAAAATAAAATTACTCCAACTAAGTAAAATTGCAGTTGTCTCCTACCTAACTTTGGATCCAGTCTATATATAATGGCAACACCAATTGAAAATAACATATTTACTATTAGTAGCAAAATATTATCAGACTTTGTAAACCTATCTACCAAAAATGAAGTAAGAAGAGTTACTGCCAAAATTGCTAGATAGGTATAAAAATCCATATTTGTTAGATTTTCTATATTGAAAATCATCGCCAAAGACAAAGACAAAAACTCAAAGAAAAATAAAAGCATATTTGCCTTGGCCCTAGTTTTTCTCATTGACTTTTCTAATATATCTATCGATTTATTCATCTCGATCACCTTGGACAAATAAAAACTTAAGAGATCCTATTCTAATAATATCTCCAGATTTTAGTTCTATAGCATCAATGATTTTTTCATCGTTTAAATAAGTACCATTTGCTGATTTTAGGTCTTCGAGAAAATACATACTTTCGTCTTGAAGAATTCTAGCATGGAATTTTGATAAATACTTATCATTAATACTTATAGTATTTCTTGCATCTCTACCAATAGTGTTATCTTCTCCCAAAAAGTAATATTCTTGAACCATAAAGGAAAAACCATCGTTCAAATTTATTAATTTTAAATAAGTATCAGAATCTTGTTCTTTTTTAAGTGTAGTTCTAACATCGTAATATATTATTCTAATAATAGAGTAAATAAAATAAAAAACTACAAAAACAAATATATACTTTAATATTGTTGATAATAATTGATATAAAGTTAAACTTCCAAAAACATTTATTGAAAATACTTTATCAATAAGATTAAAAAACTTTTCCATATATTTAATACTCCTTGGCTATATATTATGATATTTTAAGCCTAAATTCAAGTTTTTAAGAAAAAAACCTCAGAGTTTCCCCTGAGGCCTAGAATTATTTTATTTTATAGAGTCAATTACAGCTTCCATGTGCTTAACTATTGAATCTTTCTTATCTTTTGCTTTATCCATAGAATCACCAATGGCATTTACATAAATCTTAATCTTTGGCTCTGTACCTGAAGGTCTTAATGTTACCCAAGAATCTTCTCCAAAGTAATATTTCAATACATTTGATTTTGGAAGTCCAGTATCATCATTTTGATAGTCAATAACTTTAACTACCTTATCGCCATTAAATTCTTTGATAGGATTTGTTCTTACTTCAGTCATAATCCTTCCAATTCTTTCTTGGCCATCTACACCTTCGAGAACTATTGATATAACTTCGTTAGAATAATATCCATGCTCATCATAGATTTCTCCTATTACATCTATTAAGCTCTTGCCCTTAGCTTTGTAATATGCAGCCATTTCTGTAATCATCATAGCAGCATTTACAGAATCTTTATCTCTTACAAAATCTTTGTAATTATATCCAATTGATTCTTCAAAACCAAATACAAACTTGCCTGAATTTTCTCTTTCAAGCTCATTTGCCTTATCATAGATATTCTTAAATCCTGTTAGAACATCGAATTTTTGAACACCATACTTAGCAGCAATTGGAGCGATTAAATCTGTAGTTACAATTGACTTAACAACTGCAGCCTTAGCTGGTAGTTCTCCCTTATCTTTTAGTCCTGATAAGATATATTGAGTTAATAAGGTACCTATTAAGTTACCTGTTAAGAATTGGTAGTCCCCATTTTTATCCTTAACTTCTACAGCACATCTATCAGCATCAGGGTCAGTTGCTAGAAGAAGGTCTGCTCCAACTTTCTTTCCTAATTCTTCAGAATATTTGAAAGCTTTTGGATCTTCAGGATTTGGATATCCAACAGTTGTGAAATCTGGATCTGGATTTTCTTGTTCTTTAACAACATGAATATTTGTAAATCCTCTTTCATCCAGAATTCTTCTAACTAGTTTATTTCCTGTACCATTGAGTGGTGAGTAAACCACACAAATGTCTTTGTCAATTCCCTCATCATTAATTGTACAATCAAGGATTAGAGAAATATATTTATCGATGACTTCATCTGGAACATATTCAATGATTCCATCTTTTAAACCCTCTTCAAAGTCCATTCTTGGGATTTCAAAGAAATCTGGGTGGTCACCAATATAGGATAAAATCTTATTAGCAGTTTCATCCATAATTTGGCTACCTTCTTCATTGTATGCCTTATAACCATTATATTCTCTTGGGTTGTGAGATGCTGTTACCATTACACCTGCAACACAACCTAATTCACGGATTGTAAATGAGCATACTGGAGTTGGTTCAATGTTCTTATGGATATAAACCTTAATGCCATTTGCAGCAAAAACTTCAGCAGCTATCTTAGAAAATTCTAGAGATTTATGTCTTACATCATAAGCAATGGCAACGCCATGTTTCTTAGCTTCTTCTCCGCCTTCTGCTATTGTATCTGCAAAACCCTGAGTAGCTTGAGCTACCATGTACTTATTCATCCTATTAGTACCAGCACCAAGTTTGCCCCTTAGACCTGCTGTACCGAATTTTAATGATTGGTAGAACCTATCCTTGATTTCTTCATCGTTGTCCTTAATAGACTCTAACTCTTTCCTGGTTTCTTCATCAAACCTGTCATCTTCGTACCAAGTATCAAAAATTTTCTTATAGTCCATAAGCCTCTCCTATCTTATATACATTTACTGACAAAGATTCTAAGTTAATACCATGACTTATATCCATGCTCATATTATTCATACCCTCTTTGTCAAAAATCTTTTCAATTTTATTATACTCTTCAGAACCAAGATAATTTACTAATATATCACGGTCAATGAAGATTTCATGACAATTTACATTTATTAAAACTAAATATTCCTTATCGAGTGTGTATCCTATCACGCTATTATCAAGACCTTCAATAAAATCAAGTCTTTTTTCTATTTCATCATGTGATGTATATTTAAAAGCTTCTATAGATTTCCTAAGGGCTATTAAGTCTTTAGCATAGGTGAAAATTTCTTTATTATTTTCCTTATCTTCCCAATTTATAGCATTTATATAAAGTGGTGACCTATATGAATTTGCATCATTTTTTTTACTGTGATTAAACTCATTTCCTTCGTAAATAAATGGCTTACCGAAAGATAACATAATGATCCCTAAGGCCAGTTTAACATATGAATTGATATCACTGGTGTCATCAAGTGAAATAGCAAGCTTATCATATAGAATCAAGTTATCGTGGCAATTAAAATAATTTATTGTCTCACTAGCATCGTCTGCAAAACCATCGCCATTACCGATATCTATCGAACCCCTTATTCCAGTTTCAATAGCATGTTTGTTGTTGAATATGCCTTGAATATAACCCTTTCCATATGAATTTACATCGCCTTTGATAGCATCCCTGAAATCATCATTAAAAACACCAAATCCATTTGATCTCTGTCTACCCTTCCATATTTGCTGGTCGTAAGCTAGAGGTGAAGATAAGGCCATCCATGGCTCACCATATATAATTATATTTGGGTTGATTTTCTTTAGCTCTTTTATTGCAATCTTTATAGTTTCAAGGTCAATAAGAGCCATTAAGTCAAACCTGAAACCATCAATTTTATATTCCTTTGCCCAATAAACTAAAGAATCTATAATAAGTTTTCTAACAAATGGTTTCTCGCTTGCAAGCTCATTCCCACAGCCTGAACCATTTGAAAAACTCTCATCAGGATTTGTCCTGTGATAATATTTAGGAGCCAGGGTATTTAGGTTTGAATCTATAGTTTTAAAAGTGTGGTTGAAAACTACATCCATAATCACACCTATTCCCCTATCGTGAAAGGCGTTCACCATCTCCTTAGCTTCCCTAACCCTAGATTTTGGATCTAAAGGATTAGTTGAGTAGGAGCCTTCTGGGGCAAAATATAATTCAGGATCATAACCCCAATTATAATTATCATCATGGAAAAATCTCGAATGATCTTCATCTACAGAAATAAAGTCATAAATAGGTAAAACTTGTACATGGGTCACACCAAGCTCTTTTATATTATCAAGTCCTGTCTTTACATCCTTGTATCTGGTACCAGCTTCTGCAAGCCCTAAAAACTTACCCCTATTATAAACCCCACTTGACTGGTCAGCAGTATAATTTTTTACACTTAACTCATAAATGATAGCTTCATTTTCCTTAATGTCAGGATGTTTGCTTTCCTTAAATCCTTCTGGATTTGTATCCCCCAAATCAATAACAGCCGAATACATAGAGTTTATCGATGCTGAAACTGCATAAGGATCTGTTACTTCATACTTATCTTCAACAATATAATTATAAAAATATTCGTCGTAGTTTCCCTTTAAACTAACAGTAAATATCCCCATCTCATCCTTTACCATTGGATAGATATCTCTTCTAACTTTTTTATAATCATCCGTTATTACTAGGTCAATCTTATCTCGATTTGGAGCAAATACCTTAAATGTAGTTTCATTTTTAGAATAAGTTGCTCCTAATTTAATTTTTTTTATTTCTTTATAGCTAATATTGTTAACTAAGTTCATTCTCTTTACTAATTACTTCATCCAATCTAAAATTATTTGCCCACAATATATTTTCAATTTGTCTATTAGTCCATTTATAAACATCCAAAAAGTCTTTCTTGATAATTTTACGTGTATCAATTAAATCTTCTAAATCATAAAAACACTTAAAGGAGTCGTTATACATCAACAACTGATCGTAAATAGTCTTGAAATTATAAGGAAAATCTTCATAGGATTCATTTAATAAATTGTCTATAGTGAATTTAACAACCTGCTTATCATAATAAAACTCATTGGCATTATATGTATTATCCTCATATAATTTTTGTACTTGTTTAAAGTCGGCACCAAAAGTATAGAATGAATTTTCCCTAGTAAGATTATCTACAATTCCACCCTTTGAGGATAGAATATTGGACATGTTAAAAATAGCATTTAAAATATTGAAATTCTGATTATCAAGGGTTGGCAGGGTTAGATTTGAATAAACATCAACTGATGGTAATATCCCTTTCATTTTCTCAACATTTAAATCCTCTATAAAAACAATTTTAATTTTTTCCCTAATAAATTTATCCTTATCAATCATTTTCTTAAGAGCTATGATAAATTTAATGGTCTCTTTTGCCATGAAATATCCTTCATTGGCTTTACCTGAAAATATATAGGTGGTTGGCGTTAGCATAAGGTTACTATTATATTTTAGCATGTAATACTCATAAGCAATAGCAAGACAATTAAGAATTTGTCTTTTACTTTCATGCATTATAGTTAATTGTATATCAAAAATAGAGTTAGGATTTATGATGTCACCTGTCCTATTTTTGACAATATTTGCGAACGCACTTTTATTATTGTACTTTACTTTGTCTAAATCAAGAATAAAATTTTTATTATTTTTTAGCTTTTTGATTTTTCCAATTTTTTCATTATGATAAGAACTTATGCCGTAGTCTTTAAAAAGATTTGTAAGTCCTATATTTGCAGCCTCAGCATAAAGAATCCTGTCAGTACCATAATTATAATATGAATGGTTAATATCATTTTCTCGAGAATCTGAAATGATTTTTGATAAGTAGTGATATTCTCCTGACAGATATTTATTTATATTCCTAAAAGACACCTTGCCATTCTTTACAAGGCTAATATCTTTAGTGCTTATTTGAAGATTTTTTTGAATCTCAATGATTGCATCCATTATCCCAGGATTTATCCTTCTTATCATGTCTATATCGTAAACTTCGACACTATCATCTGTTATTGAAAAAGCAACATGTTCAAAAACATTTCTTGCCATTTCAACAGCTTTAGTCATATCATAGTCATATTCTTGAGTTAAAATCCTTATGAATTCGATTATTGAAAGGCTTGGATGAATATCATGAGTGTATATTTTTATATTGTTTTCAATTCCTTCAATCTTACCATGTCTTTTATTATGCCTTCTAAATATATCCCTAACTGCAGATACCGAATAAAAATATTCTTGTTTTAACCTAAAAATCTTACCTTCATAGGTAGAATCATCTATATACAAGAACTTATTAATAGAACTGACATTTATATAGTCATCGTAAGCTTTTAAAAAATCTCCTCTAGAAAAATCATCAATATTTATTGCATTAAGTGGTTCAGATTTAAAAAGTCTTAAGGTATTTACAAAACCAGCATCATCACTTAATATAGGCATATCATAGGCAATTGATTTATTTTTTCTACCATCAATTTCAAGTAGGTAGGAAAAGGCCTTTTTATGTTCCCAGTTTGATCCTTGTTCCAGCCAAAAATCCGAATATTCGACCTGTCTACCATCAATAATTTTTTGCTTTAGGTTGCCATTTTCATACCTTAAGGCATATGCAACTGCACGCTTATTTTCATTAGCAAGAGCATTTATTAAGGCTGATGATCCAACTCCAATATCTCCAACGCCTAAGTCAGCTTCCTTTTCACAGGCTAAAATATCAGCGATGTCAAAGCCCATTTCATCAAGAGCTCCTATTATTTCATCCTTTATCTTGAGTCTATGAATATTTCTTTCAATGAACTTTCCAGGTAGGTATTCGAAGGATAAAATATAATAGTCTTTGTCACCACCAAGGGACTTAGATTTCACCCAAGTTTTACCAATAATTTCCATCATATACCTACACAGGCAGTCGTAAACTTCATTTATTCTTGCGTTTTCTATATTTTTAGCATAAAAAGAATACAAAAAACTTTGTATTCTTTTTACGATAAAATCTTTATCATTTTTCATATTTTCTAAGCTTTAATTCTTTCGTACAATTCTAAATATTTTTCAGATGACATTTCCCAGTCATTCTTTTGCTTCATAGCATTTTCTATCAAATGTCTATGGACGTCTTTTTTATTCTTATATACTTCAACGGCATTTTTAGCTGCAAATAAAAGTTCGTGTGCATTTATATTTGCAAATGAATAGCCCGTACCCTCTCCGGTATATTCATTATAAGGAATTACAGTATCTTTTAGACCTCCAGCTTCCCTTACAATTGGCAGAGATCCATAGCGCATGGCTATAAGTTGGCTTATACCGCATGGTTCTGAAATAGAAGGCATGAGATAAAAATCAGATCCTGCATAGATGTCATGTGATTCTTTATCATTATAATATATCCTTGCAGCTACCTTTTCTGGATACTTCCATTCAAAGTATTTAAACATTTCTTCATAGGTATAGTCGCCTGTGCCTAGAACAACTAATTGAATATCCTCTTGTAAAAGTTCTTCTAGGATATATCTAACAAGATCCATACCCTTCATTTCATTAAGCCTTGAAACTATACCAAATACAGGAACATCATCTCTTTCTGGAAGGTTATAAAGTTTTTGTAATTCTTTTTTATTTACATACTTATCATCAATGGAGTCTAAGTCGTAATTTTTAGCTAAATTTTTATCAGTTTTTGGATTCCAAACATCATAGTCAATTCCATTTACAATTCCATCTAGCTTGAAATTATATTCTCGAATTACTCCGTCAAGACCCTCGCCATAGAATGGATATTGAATTTCTCTGGCATAATTTTCTGATACTGTATTTACATGAGTTGCGTGAATAATTCCACCCTTCATAAAGTTTATAGCATCAAAATACTTTAAGTCGTTTTCATTGAAATATCTTCCATCAAGTCCGGCTAGAGCCATATAATCAGAGTTGAAAACTCCCTGGTATTTTAAGTTGTGAATAGTAAATAGGGTTCTTATGTCTTCATAAAAACTATCACCCTGACTAAAATCATTTACAAAAACATTGACCATAGCTGTATGCCAGTCATTTGAATGGATTATATCCGGTTTAAAATTAATTTCTTTTGGTAGAAGAGTGCATGCCTTAGAATAATAGATATATCTTTCTGCATCATCATCGTAACCATAGAGACCATCTCTGTCAAAATATTCAAGGTTATCTATAAAATAATAAGTTACTCCATCCCATTCTAACTGATAAACTCCAGCGTATTGGTGTTTCCAATCAAGATCTACGTAAAATTCTGTGACCTTTTCCATTTTTTCACGGAAAGAGCCATCTATTCCCTTATGTAGGGGTAATACAACCCTAATATCAACACCTTTTTTCTTAAGTTCCTTTGGAAGAGCTCCAGCAACATCTGCAAGCCCCCCAGTTTTTATGAATGGTACTGATTCACTTGTTAGAAAAAGTATATTCATTAATAGCTCCTTTGATCTAACGATTCATTCTTTCCTGTAACGAATGGATTTGCCCTATTACCAAATAATCTTACATCGTGGCCTATTTCTGTACCCTTATCAGTGATAACAAAGTTAAGAATAGCGCCGTCACCTATCACAGAATCTTGGAAAATGATAGAGTTTCTTATTATAGCTCCCTTTCCAATTTTTGCGCCCCTAAATATAATAGAATTTTCAACTTCTCCTTCAATAATTCCACCGTTAGCTATGAGCGAATTTTTAACATTGGCATTTTTGGTATAAGAAGTTGATGGTTCATCTTTTGATTTTGTATATACTAAACCATCTTTATAGAATAGGTCATCAAAAATATCCTCGTCAAGAAGTCTCATATTAACTTCATAGAATGAATTTACGTTTTTGATTATTTCAAATTCCTTTTCTTGCCTATAGAAATCTATATTCAATTTACCTGGGTAAGCAAAAAGTGCTGATAGCATAGTATTAGATACATTAGCCTGCATAGCATGTCTTAAAACCTTTAGGAAAGCTTCTTTTTTCATTAGTAAGGAGCCTAGGAATAAGTCAACTGTATCTGTAATTCCAAGGTTAATGCCAACACCTGTTGGTTTTCCTGAATCATCAGAATTAATAATGGATTGGTTTAAATATTCTCCATCCTTATCTACAGTCTTATTTGATAAGATTAAACAATCAATGTCTTCTTCTTTCATTTTTTCCATAGCGTCACCAATATCTTCTTTTATGATATACATTGGGTTTTTGATATAAACATATTCAAAATCATGCTCTTGGAAATATACTATTGTATCATAGTAAGTCTCAACTTCACTTCTTGGTCCTTTGCTAGCTAGACCAACTGGGTTTATCATGAGACCACCATTTCTCCTATTTAATTCCCAGCTTTTACCATTTCCAACGTGATCAAGAGTAGAACGCAATTTGCTACCCGCATACAAGATAACCCTATTTATATCATAATTCGCAAGATTTGACAAGGCGAAATCTATAATTCTATATCTGCCACCAAATGGCAACATATAATCTGGTCTAAATTTACATAAAGGACCATAATTTGATTCATTAAAGTCAGGACTATATACTAAAGCAACAATTCTTTCCATCCTATTCCTCCTCTATCCCTTCATTGCTGACAAGATAAACTTTTTCGTCATTTTCTTTGCCTATATCTTCGGTTAATTCCATATTTTCTGCAACTACGGCATTATAAATCTTAACTCCAGATTTTACTTTTACTCCATTTAATAAGACTGAATTATAAACTTCAGCTCCTTCTTCTATTTCGACTTCTGAAAAAAGAACAGAATGATTAACCTTACCATTTATAACACAAGCCTCATTTACAAGAGTATCAGTAAGCTCAGCTTTCTTGCCTAGTCTATGTGGAGGTAGATTAAGAGATTTAGTATATATTCTCCAGTTATCATCATAAATTCGAAGTTCATTATCAGGATCGATAAGATCAAGGTTTGCCTGCCAGAAACTTCTAACTGTTCCTACATCCTTCCAATAACCATCAAATTTATAAACATAAAGTGGTGAGCCTTGGTTTAGCATTTTTGGTATAATATCATGACCAAAGTCATTTGTAGATTCTTTATTTTCATAATCTTCAATTAATTCTTTTCTTAAAACTTTCCAATTGAAAATATAAATACCCATTGAAGCTAGGTTTGATTTTGGATTTTCAGGCTTTTCTTCGAATTCAACAATTTTTCCATCTTCATCAGTATTCATGATACCAAAACGGCTAGCCTCTTCCCAATCTACTTCCATAACAGCGATTGTACAGTCAGCTCCTTTTTGCTTATGTACATCTAAAAGTTCTCTGTAATCCATCTTATAAATATGATCGCCTGATAAAATTAAAACGTACTCTGGATTAACCTCGTCTAAATAATTGATATTTTCATATATAGCAGAAGCAGTACCTTCAAACCACCTACCACCTTCTTCAGTATAGTATGGTGTAAGAATTCTTAAGCCACCAAAATTCCTATCATAATCCCAGGCAGTGCCTATACCAAGGTGTTCATTTAATAGTTGTGGTTTATATTGAGTCAAGACACCTATATCTTTAATTTCACTATTTGTAGAGTTACTAAGGGCGAAATCTATAATACGATATTTCCCCCCAAAAGGAACTACCGGTTTTGCCATTTCTCTTGTCAATGCTTTAAGTCTTGAACCTTGTCCACCTGCTAAAAGCATTGCTGCAGTATTGTTTGCGTTTCTCATAAGCCCTCCTGTTTTATGAATTATATTTGTCTTCATATATATACCCAAATATGGAAATTATATTCTAGAAAACCTTTTCTTTTTTATATTTTATCATATATTTAACTCTTTTGACAAGCCTTATTATATAAGTATAATTACCCTATATGGGGATGCCATGGTTTCGACGTGATTGAAGAGGCTTTGGCTGCAGGCCGTATATCAAAACGTAAATTGATAATTAAATATAAACGCAAACGAAAATAGCGAAGCAAACTTCGCACTAGCTGCCTAGTAATAGGTCCAGCAATGAATATTAAGCCCGTCGCAGACTTAATATTTGTTTTATAATTACGCGACAACCGATATATCAAAGCTTTGAGCTATATCGAGTATTATGAAGCTAGCATAAAAACTTTTTGTAAGTTTTTTATTTTCTATGCGAAACTTTAAAACTTAATAAGCTTGTAGATGCCTTTGGTGACGCTTTCACGGACAAGGGTTCGACTCCCTTCATCTCCACCAAACACCTTGTAAACGTTGATTATTCAGCGTTTATTTTTTTAAGTACATATCTACTACCATTAATATATATTTGCCAATAATTTTCATTTAAAAATCGTATAAATTTCCACATAAAAAACTCCCAAAAGGGAGTTTTTAGTTCTTATAATATAGATCATCCGTTGGTCTTTTTCCGCCGAATATATTTTTATCTAAATTTTCTAATTTGTCCATATAAATTTCAAATACCCCTGCCATAGTATCTGAATCTATGAAGGTATTTTCCATTGATTTATAAATTTTTATAGCCTCTTCATTTGTTATATCGTAATTATTTATAATACCTTGTGACAAAACAGTTTCTTCATTAATTTCTTGTTGGGCTTTTTTAAATTCCACTAAGAACTTATCAAAACTCTCCTTATTATCTTTTAGATAATTCTTATTAACAATTATTACTTCAGACAAAAAGTCACTATCAGAATCGGCTTTTGAGTTTGGTAGCATCGCTATTGCTTTGTTTATGTCAAAAGTGTAATAAGACCTCTTTGCTATTGCTTTGGAATAGTAAGGTTCTGAAAGTATTGCAAGGACATTTTCTGAATTGTCAAGATTTTTAACTAAATCTTTTTGATTGTAATAAAATTCTATGTTTATCCTCATAAGAGTCTTTATAAAACCAAGTCTAGATTCAATTAATTTGTTCATTGACTCATTTAATTCAGGTACCATAATAGTTTTTCTTGCCATATCTTTTGGATTAGTAATTTGTTTATCGCTTATTATATTAATGTTATTAACTAAAGTTATTGCTGCGACTTTAATATTTCCATCAGTTTTATTATATAGATCAACCACCTGGTAAGCAGGAACTATTGCTATATCAAAGTTTAATGACTCAATCTGAGAAAGGTTATTAACCTTCATGTAGTCATAATTTTCATTGCTAGCGCATAGCTTATCCATAATAATATCTGAGGCAAAGGTTGAGGTTTTAACATTAACTTTATTCGTTGTCGGTTTTTCACTCACTTCAATCACGTCTTTTTCGATTTTTCCAACTTTCTTAGACTTATTTTTTTGAATCAAAATGCAACCTGTTAGCAATAAAACAGGAATAATTATTACCAACAATTTTTTTAGCTTATTCACTTACGTCTCTCCTATCTTCCAGAGCTCTTTCTAGGGTGAGTTGGTCAAAATACTCTAGGTGAGAACCTACTGGGATGCCTTGGGCAATTTTTGAAATTTTAATATTTCTTCCCTTTAGAAGATTAGTTATAAATAGAATTGTTGTCTCCCCTTCTATTGTCGAAGCAATGGCGAGGATTATTTCCTTGATATTCTCTTTATCTAATCGGTCTAAAAGCTTATCAATATTTAATTTATCTGGGCTTATATCATCTGATGGCGAAATAAGCCCACCCAAAACATGGTATTTACCCCTATAGGCACCAGATTTTTCGATAGCAATGAGATTTCTTACATCTTCAACAATACAAAGATATTCTTCATCTCTTGTAAAATCTCTACAAATCTTGCAAGTTTCTTCTTCTGTGAGATTGCCACAAATATTGCAGTGGTGAATTCTTTTTTTAACTTCCATTAAAGCTTTTGAAAAATCTTCAACACTCTTTGTATCTTCGTCTACTATGCTCATTGCAAGTCTTTCTGCACTTTTTCTGCCTATAGTAGGTAATTTTTGAAATTGTTCTATTAAATTATTTAATGATTCAGGTAAAATCGCCATTACATTAAACCAGGAATATTAATTCCACCAGTTAGTTTGCCCATATTTTCTTCATTAAACTTATCAGCTTGGCTTGCTGCGTCATTTATTGCAACCATAATTAGATCTTGAAGCATATCAACATCATCAGGATCAACTACATCTGGGTTAATTTTAATAGATGTTACTACTTTTTTACCAGTAACAGTTGCTTCAACAACTCCGCCACCAGCAGAAGATGTAAATTCTTTTTCTTCAAGTTCTTGTTGAGCCTTTTCCATTTCCTCTTGCATCTTCTTTACTTGTTTCATCATATTGTTCATATTTGGCATTCCGCCTCTAAAATTTCTAGCCATATCTTCCTCCTATTTAATAATTAATTCATCATTAAAAATATTTTTTAGCTTATTTATCGTTCCATTTGTTTCGTCATTAGTGTCTGATTTTTCAACTTTTTTATTCTCACCAGTCACTAATGAAAAATTTATATCTTTTTTTAGGATACTTGAAAGTTTTTCGCTTATTTCATCTACTTTTGTTTCAATAAATATCCTATAAAATTCATCTTTAATTATAAGTGTAAAATCATCTTCAGTTAACTTATAGTTAAATCCTTCATCCTTAAAAAGTGTATTTAACATGGTTCCAGAAGTTGAAACCACCATATCCCTTATAGAGTGAACTGTTTTTGGATCAAGTATAGTAGGCTCAGGAATATTATCCTTATTATCTATAATTTCATCTACAATAGGTTGATCCAACTCTTCATTTGGAATAAATTCTTCAGAATTATCTTCGATAGAATTTTCAATTTCTATTTCTTTTTTTATAGGTAATTGTTTTTGAGAATTCAAAATTGGTGTAAAATTATCCAATCTATTATCAATTATCCTATTAATAGTATCAACTATATCAGACTGACCTAATCTTTCAAGTTTTTCAACCCTAGATATTAGGCTATTCATATCTACAGTATCAATTAGCCTTAGGACCAAGACTTCGCTTAAAATATCAGTATTAGATGAGGAATTTATTTTTATAAAGTAATCATTTAATACATCAAGACTTGTAATAATTCTTTCAAGACTAATATCTTCAATTTTTTCTTTAAGCAAATCAAGTCTTTCCTTATTTTCAAAACTTGTATCATCCCCACTTACCTTTAAAACCATTAGGTCCCTATAAAAATTGATAAGTGAATCGACGATATCTAAGTTTGACTTACCATCATCTCTTATTGCTACTAGGTCTTTTAAACTTTCTCTTTGATCTTTTGCAATTATGCTGGTTACAAGTTTGTTGATTTTCTCAAAATCGACTGAACCTAGGATAAACTCAACATCCTTTAGGAAATATTCTTCCTTATCAAAGGATAAGACTTGATCTAAGATGCTTAAAGCATCTCTCATAGCCCCCTTAGCCTTTCTTATAATAAGGTCAATTGCCTCGTTTTCCATTTTTACATTTTGGTCATTAAGGATTATATTTATCTGTTCTCTGATTTTAGATGAGTCAATTTTGTTAAATTCAAATTTTTGAACCCTTGATAGAATTGTTTTAGGAATTTTGTCAATTTCTGTAGTAGCAAGTATAAATACCAAATGTTTTGGTGGCTCTTCCATGATTTTTAATAGAGCATTAAAGGCTTCCCTGGTAATCATATGTGCCTCGTCTATTATGTAGACCTTGTATTTTAGGTTTGCTGGAGGATATATCACATTATCCCTAAGATTTCTAATATCGTCTATACGTCTATTACTAGCCGCATCCATTTCCACTACATCAAGACTAGTTTCTTCTTCTATTGCCCTACAATTTTCGCATTCTAGACAGGGTGAACCATCTTGTGGATTAAGACAGTTAATTGCCTTGGCGAAAATCTTAGCTGCTGAAGTTTTACCACAACCTCTCTCTCCAGCAAATAGATAAGCGTGAGAAAAATTCTTATTTTTTATTTGATTTTTTAATACATTAACGACCTTATCTTGACCAAGAACTTGATCAAAAACCTTTGGTCGGTATTGTCTATATAAAGCTTTTGCCATAGCCTTCCTTTCTACCTACTAATTATACCACATTTTAAGATATATTTTGATTTTTTTATTTTGCAATGATATCAAATAAAGGTATAGTAAGTTATTGTAGCATGGAGAGCTGTCCGAGCGGTTGAAGGAGCACGATTGGAAATCGTGTATACAGTTTTCATGTATCATGGGTTCAAATCCCATGCTCTCCGCCACGCACTAGACAGGGAACTAGCGGTGCCTTGTAACCTGCAATCCGCTATAGCAGGGTTTAAGTCCCAATGGAGGGCTCTTAGCGAAATAAAAGACTAAAATAACTAGTGTTGATTGATAGATCTTACGCAACATAAGACTGTGAACCATGTCAGGAGGGGAACCTAGCAGCATTAAGCAGACACTTATGTGTGCCGTAAGGCAACCTACCATGAGCTAGGGATTCTAGCCCCTATATTATGCTAATTGTTCGATATTGGGTGTGCTTACATATGACTCCAAGTTAATCTTGGAGTTTTTTTATGCTCAAAATTAGTTTTATGTTATAATATAATTAGATAAAATTATAGGAGCTAAAATTGATTGGAGAAAAATTTACCAAACTTTTTAATAAACCAACTGCTAACCTAATGGTACCATCTAGCCAGGTTGCCGTAGTTAATGAGAATGACTCTTTACTTCACGCAAGCTTGGTCTTATCTAGTTCTGGATATCAAATTATACCTGTAGTTGATGATAATAATTGCATTAGAGGTCTTATTTCTATTCCTTTGATTGTAAGAAGTTTTGATGACCTGTCTCTTTTTAATGAAGACAAGCTTGCGGCTCATAAGGTAAAAGAAGCTATGAACCAAGTAGTACCTATTCTTTTTGATAATTACGAGCTTGAAGATGTAATCTCTTTATTAATTGACAATAACTTTGTTTGTGTGGCTTTAAAAAACGGATATTTTTTAGGAATCATACCTAGGAAAGTTGTCTTAGAAAGATTCACACAAGTGGCCCACAATATTGAAAAAGAATATGATTTAATAGAAAAATAACAAGGACTTATATCCTTGTTATTTTTACGTTTATTTTTCAATTTTAAAGATTGCTGACCCAAAGGCTTCGATTCTTATTTCTTCACCCTTATTTAGCTTTCCATTAATATTACCGCTTCCTCCAAATTTTAAATCGTTAGAATTTATTATTTCATTAAGCTTATAAGAGCTTATAATTTCGTACCCAATATCTGTGAAGTTTACAATTATTAGATAACTTTCATTTTTAAAAGATCTTTCATAGGCATAAATGCTATATCCATCGACATCAAAAATCTTAATTTCAGAATCATCTTCATTTAAAGGCTTTGTAGACAAGAAAATCCTTGCTAAGTCTTTATAATATTCATTGAAGTTTTTATTTACTATTTCTCCCGCATTAAATTCATCATAAATAGAAAATGTTCTCATATCTGCAAGCTCATCTCCCATGAAGATTAACTTTGAAGATTTTAATGTCATTAAAAATGTGAATAGGGTCTTGAGTTGGTCAATTTTCTTATCTTCTGAGTACATTTTCATAGCAAGATTCGCTTCATTTAAGAAACTGTCCACATATGAAAAACCAAATGCCTTATTAGAAGATCCATTTTGTATTAAATTTCTAATATATGACTGATATCCAGCTCTTTCCATTGGAATTTTTTGGAAAACTTCAACTATTTTTCTAAACTCACTATCAAAGATTAAATCAAAACCTAAGTTAAATTCTTCGTAAACTCCATTATAGCCAGCTATTGAATATCCCTTGTTAGTCTTAATCAAAGCATTGATTTCCCTAATTAGTTCAAGCCAAAATTCGTTGACTCCCCTATTCCTATCTCCCTGCCAATAAACCATATTTTCGGCAGCTGGGAAATATAAGCCATCAATCCTTAATTCTTTTTGATAATAATTAACTAGCGATAATAAGTAAGACTTAACTAAGTTTTTATCAGGGTCAAAATTCATAGACCCATAATAGTTATATTTAATATTATCATAGTCATAATTATATAGGTTAGTTCCGTCAAACCTATCTAAGTATAGAAAATCTGGGTCAAATTCAGCAATATCTAACTCTACTATAACTCCTATTTTTTCTTTGTGAAGTAAATCTACAAAATATTTAAAATCATCAAGATTTCCATATCTTTCAGAAAAGGCAAATAGACCAATCGAAGAAAATCCCATTTGTTTATAGTTTTTATATTCACTTATTGGCATAATTTGAACATGGGAAAAATTATTATTTTTTATATGACCTACTAAGTCTTCATATACTTTTTTCTTATCATCTTTTCCTCTAAAAATCGAGCCTAGATGAACTTGGTATATATTTTTTGGCTTAGTAGGAACTTTTTTATACTTATATTTATAAGAAAAATTTTCAATTACCGATACTTCTTCATTTAAACAAATTTTTTTAGAATATGGATCTAATTTTTTATAAACATTACCATTCTCATCTTCAATAAAATATTGGTAGCGGTCTTTCTCACTACATTCATCTATAGTTACTGAAAATACTCCAGTAGGATATTTTCTTAGGGTTATTTTCTCCCAATTGTTAAAATCACCTGCTAGGTAAACATTTTTAGCATTTGGTGCGAGAAGTCTAAAAATATAATCTTTTCCTTTTCTATTATGAGCACCGAAAAATTCGTATCCTTCGGCAGATTTCCCATTTATATAATCTCTAGTGTTCATTTATAAACCTTTCCTTATCTTTGTTCGTAATCCTCATATCCCCTAATCATAGCCCTGGTAACTTCAATCATCATCCAGTCTACCTTCTTCGACCAATCAGGATCAGTTGCATACAGTTTACCAATTCCATTTGTAGACACACCATTATAAAACTTACCTTCTTCATTAAGGTATTCATTATTTAAATGTTTAGCGACCGTAAAAATAGATGCTCTTTCATCTTTAAAGTCTGTAGCTAAATTATATGGGTCATGGTCAACTGCGTTAAAGCCAAATAAATTTTTCTTTTTTAAGAAAAGTTCGCTGGTACCATTACCTGTCTCATGCTTAGCCATAGCCATAAGTAGGATTGGATTGACACCTTCTTCTTCGCTGGCATCTTTAAAGTCTTTTTCAAGCCCTAAAAGGTTTGTGCCAGAAAGACCCCATCCTAATTCCTCTCTAGAAAACTGAGTAGGATTTAGAGGGTAAAAATCACTTTTATTTGATATTTTTGTTGAACCTTTTTCTATAAAATCATCTAGGTCTTTTTTTAATTTTTCAAACCTTATATCTCTCATATCTTTTAAATTCATTGCTTCTTCAGATATTTGTTTAAGGCCTAGGATTAGGGCTTCTTTTCTATTAATCTTAGGCTCATTTGCAAAAGCTTTATCTGCAAATCCAAAAAAAGGCAAAATTAAAAGCATTAAGAATATAAAATTACTAATAAAACTTTTTTTATACACATAAGTCTCCTTATATATAAAATATATATTAATAAAATTATATGCTTAATGCTCTATTTATCAAGCTTTCATTTTTCTTGAACCAGGCTTAACGGCTGGTATATCTTTTAAATGATCTGGTAGATCATCAGGATCCCAAGCATTTACCTCAATTTTTGTTGCTGAGATAAGTGGTAGGCCATTTATTTCGTCCTTGTGCGACCTATTTACAATTGAAGTTAGGGCAAGGACTTCGCCACCGTGGTCTCTTATAACGTCAACTGTCTCAAAAGAAGACTTACCAGTTGTAACAACATCTTCTACGATTATTACTTTTTGACCTTCCTTAATTTCAAAACCACGTCTTAGAGTCATTTCGTTGTTTTCTCTTTCTGTAAAGATTGCATCTACACCAAGAGCTCTAGCAACTTCGTAGGCTATTATAATGCCGCCCATGGCAGGGCCAACACATAAGTCTACCTTAATACCCGCTTCCTTTATTTTTGCCGCAATTATTTTTGCAACTTCTTCGCAGTATCTAGGATTTTGAATTAATTTTGCACATTGTACATACTTATCAGAGTGTTTACCACTTGAAAGAATAAAGTGACCTTCAAGTAGGGCGTGAGATTCTTTTAATAATTCTATTGTTTTTTCCATTTTTTCTCCTATAAAATTCCAACTATATCATTAATGTCACTGATATTATTATCAGCACAATATTTTTCTAGATTATCAATTATTTCAATCATTGTATCGAGTTTTGAAAAGTTTGCTGTACCAACTTGGATTGCCGAAGCTCCCACCATCATAAATTCAAGACAGTCTTCAACATCCATAATACCACCCATCGCGATAATTGGTATATCAACAGCTTGGGCAACTTCATATGTCATCCTAAGAGCTATTGGCTTAATTGCAGGTCCTGAAAGACCAGCAGTTTTATTGTTAAAAACAAATTTTTTTCTTTTTATATCTACTGCCATGGCATTAAAGGTATTAACAAGAGATATTGCATCAGCCCCACAATCTTGAGCAATTTTTGCAAATTCACCGATATGGGTCACATTGGGTGAAAGTTTTACAATTAGAGGATGCTTAGTTTCCTTTCTAACAAGACTAATGACTTCTCTAGCTTTTTGAGGATCTGTGCCAAAAGCCATGCCGCCTTCTTTAAGGTTTGGACATGAAATATTTAACTCAATCATATCAATGTCAGCCTTATCAAGCTTAGCAGCACCAATCCTATAATCGTCATAAGAATGGCCACCAAGGTTTGCTATAACAACTGTGTCATACTTTCTCATGAAAACTAGTTCATTATCTATAAAGTGGTCAACACCTGGATTCTGAAGGCCAATTGAATTCATTATTCCTGCTGGAGTTTCATAAATTCTAATTCCAGGATTTCCTGGATTTTTCCTTAAAGTTAGACCCTTGGAAGAAATCCCACCAAGTTTATTAAGGTCTATGTAGTTTTTGTATTCTTCTCCAAAACCAAAGGTTCCACTTGCTGCAATTACTGGATTTTTAAATTCAACGCCCGCTATATTCACTTTTAAGCTCATTAAAATATCCTTTCTGCATCAAAAACTGGACCATCATTACAAACTCTAATAAAGTCACCATTTTTATCTTCAACTGTGCATCCTAGACAAGCACCTATCCCACAACCCATATGGGCTTCCATTGATACTTGGATTTTGGCCATAGTATTTTTCTCACAGAGAGCTTTTAACATAGGATTTGGACCGCAAGCGTAGATGAGGTCATAATCATCTGGGTTTAATTTATCAAGAATAAATAACCCTTCATCTCTTTCAGAACTTGTTACAACCTTATTTACATAAGGTTTAAATTCATCTACAAAATAAGGATCAGCCGCAAATCCACCATAGAAATCAGCCTTTGTTTCTAAGTTTTTAACGAGTTCTAATAATGGTGCTATGCCAATTCCTCCGGCAACTATGGCAATCTTTTTATCATCAGTTTTTACAAAGCCATTGCCAAGGGGACCTAAGACTGACACTCCGTCACCTTCTTTAAGTTCTGCTAATAGCTTTGTGCCCTTTCCTACAACTTGAACTAAGAATATCAGCCTATCTTCTCTTTGGTCACATACTCCAAAAGGTCTGGCTAGGATTGGGTCTTGCCTAAATGAATCCGCCCTTAGCATAAAAAACTGTCCAGGTTTAGCCTTTAAGTTTATATCTATAGAAATTTTTAAAATACCTGGTGCAATTTCAATCTTTTCTAAAACTTTACATGGTCTATAGGCTTGCATTTTTAGCTATTTCCTTGTAAGTTTCAATAGTTTTTTCTCTTGCATATTTACCAACATTTGATGCCCCATCTTCAAAATTCATCCAATTTTTAAGGATGGCTCTAGATGAGTTTACAACGCCTGCATTTAGATTATTCATTAAATTATAAACATTTGAACTATCAGCTGCTTGGGCACCAAAACCAGGAATTAAGAAAAACATCTTTTCATATCTTTTTCTAATTTTTTCGACTTCTTCGCTGTGAGTTGCACCTACAACAAGTCCAACAGGACCGAATCCAGATTCACCAATGTAATTATCATTTAACTCTTTTAGCTTATCACCAATTGTGTAGAAAAGTTCTTCGCCATTTGTTTCTAAAACTTCAAAGTCATTAGCTCCTGGGTTTGAGGTTCTTAGAAGAACAAATACACCTTTCTGGCCAGACTCTAAATATGGTAGGTATGGAGAAATTGAATCCATTCCCATATATGGGTTTAGGGTAATAAAGTCAACTTCAAAGTCTCCTTCAAAGTGGGCTTTTGCATACATTGTTGCGGAAGCTGCTATGTCAGACCTCTTAACATCCCCTATAGTAAGTAAATCTTGGCTTCTAAGATAGTCTAAAGTATTTTTATAAGCAAGCATTCCTTCAAGTCCATAAGATTCATAGTAGGCAATTTGGAGCTTGTAAATAGCGCAAACATCTTTAGTTGCATCAATAATTTCCTTGTTGTAGTCAAAAAGTGCTTGGTGGATATCCTTGCCTTCCTTCATAGATTCAGGAATATAATCCATAGATGTATCAAGACCTACACAAACAAAGCCTAATTTTTCGACCCTTTCATATAATTTATCTATTATTTTCATATTTCAATACTCCTTTTCTATAAACTCTTTCAATCGAACCACTAAGTGTCTTTCCTATCATTAGGGAATTTTTTGACTTAGAAAGAATATCTTCTTCTCTGTAAACAAAAGACTTATCAAGATCAACTAAAGTAAAATCAGCAAGATAACCTGGTTCTAATTTACCCTTTTTAATTTTTAATATTTCTGAAGGCCTGGTAGACATTATCCTAACTAAGTCATTTAAAGATATAAGTCCTGACTTAACCAATACTTCATAGCAAGTAGAAAAAGCTGTCTCAATGCCTATGAAGCCTGGGGCATTTTGTTTTTTCTCTTGAGCTGAGTGAGGAGCGTGGTCTGTTGAAATGGCATCAACATAACCTTCTTTAATCATTTTAAGTAAAAACTGCCTATCTTCTTCCCTTCTAATAGGAGGGTTAACTCTCATTTCATCCCTAGTTTTATCAGAAAAATATAAGTGGTGAGGAGTAACTTCACAAGTTATCTTTGCTCCAAGATCTTTAAAGTATTTAATAGCAGTCATGGCCCCTTTGGTAGAAACGTGAGAAAAATGAACTGGCATATCTAGCTTATAGGCATAATAGCAATCCCTTAAAGTCATAGCGTCTTCTGCGACTTCATAATCTATTGCAGAAACTTTTGCAACTTCCTCGTGAAGAGTCATATTTATTCCTAGCTCTTTAGCCTTTCTCATAGCCATATACATTACAGCTCCATCATCAACTCCATGACCGTCATCTGAAATAAATTTTACAGACTCTGGTAAGCTATCAAGGTGATCTAAGCTTTTGCCATCAAAGTTTTTTGTAATTGTATAAACTTGATCAATACAAATTAAATCAAGGTCTTTTCCCCTTTTCATAATATCTTCATAAACTTCAGGGCTTGATACGGTTGGCTTGGTATTCCCCATCAAAAGAACGTTTGTAAAACCTCCTTTAAGGGCAGCGTGAGAACCAGTTTCCAAGTCTTCCTTATATGTGAAACCTGGATCCCTAAAGTGGACATGAAGATCTGTAAAAGAAGGAAGAAGGGCGAGATTATTACAATCTACAATCTCATCTGCTTCTTCTTTTGGGAATTTTTCTACAATAATTCCGTCTTCAACATAAAGGTCATTTTTAGAAATTTTTACGTCATCAAAGCCGTAAAAGTTGGTAAAAATTTGCTTCATTTTATTCTTCCACGTCGTAAATGTGGCCACAGTAAGCACACTTATATGTTTTTTCTTCTTTATTTATCAAAATAAATTCGCTTTGAACTTCTCTCTCACTTGTTGATACGCACTTTGGATTTTGACATGTTAGAATATCAACTGCCTTTTCTGGAAGTTCTAGTTGGAGTTTTTTAACTACCTTTTCATTTTCTATAATATTTACAGTTGCAGTTGGATCGATGATTGAAACTGCATCTAAGTTTATTTGGATATTATTAGCAATTTTTAGGATATCTTTTTTGCCAAATCTTGTAGAAGAAGCATTTAAGATTATAGCAACTTCATTTTTCAAATCTTTTAGGTCTAAAAGATTATATATTTGCATGCCTAAACCAGCCCTAATGTGGTCTATTACTATTCCGTCTTTAATACTTGTAATCTCAATCATTGTTTGCCTCCAATAATTTCATAATAAGTGCCATTCTTACATACATACCAAATTTTGCTTGTTTAAAATAAACTGCTCTTGGGTCACTATCGACTTCTTTTGCTATTTCGTTAACTCTAGGAAGTGGGTGTAATACTATCATATCTTCCCTAGCCCTGTCCATTTTTTCCTTATCTAAAAGATATGAGTCTTTTAGTCTTGTGTATTGGGCATCAGAGTAAAATCTTTCTCTTTGAATCCTTGTCATATAAAGAATGTCAATCTTATCCATTACTTCATCAAGACTTCTTACTTCTTCATACTCAGAATTTTCATCAAAAACTTCTTCTTTTACATATTGTGGAAGCTTTAATTCTTCTGGAGAAATTAATATGTATTTATTTCCCTCAAAAAGATTTAAAATTTTTATTAAAGAGTGAACTGTTCTACCGTATTTTAGGTCGCCACAAATGCCTATAACATGGTTATCAAAGCTTTCTTTGTAGTTACTAATTGTTAGCATATCTGTAAGAGTTTGAGTTGGGTGTTGGTGACCACCGTCGCCTGCATTAATGATTGGGCAATCAGCTGCAAGGCTTGCAAGATAAGCAGCACCTTCTTGTGGGTGGCGCATGGCAATTATATCAGCATATTGACTTACAGTCTTAACTGTATCTTGTAGGCTTTCACCTTTTTTTGCAGATGACACGCTAGCATCAGAAAATCCAACTACGGATCCTCCCAGTCTTAGCATGGCGGATTCAAATGATAATCTTGTCCTAGTTGAAGGCTCAAAAAAAAGAGTCCCCAATAACTTCCCATCTGCTGAATGAGAAAAATCGGCTGGACTCTTATAAATATCATTTCCTAGTTCGATAATTTCAAGTAAATCTTCTTTTGTCAAATCGTGCGAATTTAATAAATTTTTAATAGAAATCATACTTTCTCCTTAGATTTTTTAAAATTATACCAGTATATTTCTATCTGTCAAAATTATAATTCACTAATTAAATCTGAAATTGACTTTGTGGTAACCATGCCCTTTTCAATGCCTAAATCATCAAGAATTTCATCTATTTTTGATTGGTTTGTAAATTCAATTTCCATATATGGGTGTGGGTAGGTATTTTTATCCCAAGTGTCTATATCAAATCTCTGACCCTTGTACCTATATGATATTCTTTCTTTATTTCCCTTGTATTTTAATTTTACGCCCATTTTATCAAGGATTGAAGTCATCATAGATACAGAATCAATATGAACTGTAAATTCATTATTAATCCTTACATCCTCATCACCCTTTACTTCCTTAAATGTTAGTTCTATTGGATTTCTCTTATCATCTACAAGGCTTTCCCTAATCCTTAGATATCCTTTTTCAAATTCTCCATTTTCTGGTTCAAAAGTGTAATTTGTTTGCATTTCCCTACATATTTTCTCTGCCCCAAGGCTTATTAATTTTTCTTCAATTTCCTCAGGAATTATATTTAAAACTTTAACTTCTATTTCTCTTTGCATTATCCTATCCTAACTGGGTCAAAATCTACATAATCACTTGATACACAAACTAAATTGACCCCTTCATAATTTCCTTCCTTTATCAACCTATGACCATTCCCATGGAGGTGACCATATATTACAGTATGGGCCTTAAACTCTTTGGCTAAATCAAAAAATTCATTCAAAGAACCGTCAGTATTTATCGGTGGGTAGTGGAGATTTATAATTAACTTTTTATCAGATTTCAAACTTCTTATTGAATTTTCAAGTCTTAGAAGCTCTCTTTTGAAAATTTTCTCATCATGTTCAGTGAAATCCCTACTATCCCTAGAAATCCAACCTCTTGTTCCGCAAATCAAATAATCTTCAACTTCAAAAGAATTATTTTGCAAAAACTCTATTGAATTAAGTCCCAACTGATTTAGTTTATTTAGAGATGACCACCAAAAATCATGATTGCCCTTCATCATTATCTTTCTACCTGGAAGGGCATCTATTTTCGCAAGATCTATCTTTGCATCCTTGATATCCATAGCCCAAGATATATCACCTGGAACTAAGACTGTATCTTCATCTTTTATTCTATTTTTCCAATTTGTGAAGATTTTCTCTTGGTAATTTTCCCAAGCATCTCCAAAGACCTCCATAGATTTTTCTTCAGTATAATCTAAATGTAGATCAGCTAGAGCATATATCATCTATCCTCCAATTGTATTCTATTAACATCAATATTTTCAGCTTCAAAAAAATCTTCTTCTCTTTTATGACAAGTAAAATAAATTATTTGCCTTTCAGAAGATTCATCTAGAATCAAATATAAAAACCTAATCAATCTTTCTATATCAAAGTTTATGAAGGCATCATCAAAAATCAAAAAACAATCTTTAACAACTTCTTCTACAAGGCTTAATTTCATAGCCAAATTAACTTGGTCAAAAAATCCTTTCGACAGCTGGTCTTCATTATAAACAAAACTAGACTTATCTCTAATTTGACTTTGTAAGTCCTTATCAAAACTAACTACAAATTGTGATTTGCTGGCCTCGTTCAAAATAGTTTTAATTTTCCTATTTAACTTATCAATATCTGCCCTATTCTCACCAGCGATTTCTAGAATAATTTTTTTAGCAAGCTTAATTGCTTCTATTTCTTTCTCTATTTTTTCTAGTATATCTCTTTGATATTTAAGGTCATCACGTAGACCTGCTTCTTTTTGTAGTATATTATCAACTGATAAAAGTTCTTTTTCTTGAGAATGTATTTTTAGTCTACGGTCTCTTATTTCAGATTCAAGTTTTGAAATTTCTTTAAGTTCTTTTATATTATCATAGTCTGTAAAATCAAGATTCTTTGCCTTGTCATCTACTATTAAACTTAAGTCTTGTTTTTTTAATATATCCAAAACATCTAAAATTTTCTCTCTTTCAGAAAGAAGATTTTCATATTTTTCAAATCTACGCCTTAGACTATTATACTCAGCTTGATTATTTCCTCCATCTTCGTTAAGAGGCCTTAAAATAAGATAGATAAAAGGTAGGCTTAAAAGTAAAATATAGGGATTTTTAGAAAATATAACTAATAAGGCTAAGCCAAGAATTGCAAAGGTGTAGATGAGTCTATAATCTTTTTTTATATCCTTTGATTCTTCAAGTGTTAAATTTTCTTTATCTAATCCCTCAAGGTCAGCATAAGCCTCTAACTCCTTATCTAATTCAAAGAGTTTATCAGACCACTGCCTATAGGATTTAAAATTTTCATCTGATCTTTTTTGCTGATAAATTTGATTAGTTTCTTTTTTTGTTTTGTATTCAATTTCACTATCTGAAAGAATACTTTTTTCTTCTTCTAATTTTTTAAAAGACTTATAAAAATCTCTTTTTAGCCTATCAATTTCAGCAATTTCAACATCTAAATTTTCTATTTTTTCTTTTGTCTTATAATACGGCTTGGTATAAGCCCTATCAGTGCCGAGTTCTCTTAACCTGTTATCTAAAATTTCCAAAGCATTTTTGACTGAAAAATTATAGTCTACATCAGATGAGGACAATTTTTCAAGAATTTTCTTCTTACTATCTGAACTAATTTCCTGTATTTGTTCTGATGATATATAAGATTTATAAATATCATAATCAATCCCTAGAAAAAATTTACCAGGAGCATTTAAGTCTGATTTTTTAATATCCAACTCTTTATTGCAGCTTAAATTTGTAATCCTAAAATCTCCATTATCAAAATTTCTATAAAGCAAATATAATTTATCATTTTTTCTAATTTTCATCTCACCAGCATAGATATAAGATGACTTTGGCCTATATATTTCTCTTTTATTCGAAAAACTAATCCTTAATTTTCCCTCATCAAAACCATAGAACATACCTTCTATGAAATTTTTTATTGTTGTTTTTCCGGTTTCGTTTAAACCATAAATTAGGTTAAAGGAAGGCTCTAGCTTTATTATTTCATTTTGAAATTTACCAAAAGACTTAATATTTAATTCTTCAATAAAAATCCTAGTCATCCTTGCTCCTATAAATTGCATCTAATCCTAATTCTAGGGCTCTTTTTTCTGTATCTGATAGTTCTTCTGGAAATTTTTTCCAATATTTTTCTAATAAAGAATTTGGATATAGGTTAACTAGGTCATAAAGCGACTCAGGTTCTGTTAACCTTATTTCAAGATGATTAGCCCTTATCCCCTCCTTAATCTTTTTGGTATTAACTGTGCCATCAATGTTTAATCTTAAATAATTTTCCTTATTAGATTTAAGTTTAGAATTCACATATGAAATCAATTCATTTTCGTCTTTAAAATTATCTAAGTTTAATTCTAAATCATAAAATTGCATTATCGATGAATCAATATGAGTGATTTCTCCTTGATCAAAGAGGATATAACCATAATCATAAATATCTGAAAAATCGCTTGGTTCTATAGACCCAGCATAGTATATATTATTTCCAAAATTTTCCCATTTGTGGATGTGACCAAGGGCAACGTAATCAAAGCCTATTTTCTTTAATTTATCTAAATTTAAATTTAAATATGAAGACTCAGGATTATTTATTGTAGCATGTACCAGTAAGATATTAAAATAATCAGAATCTAAGTCTATATCATAAGAAAAATCTTTACTAAAAATCCTATCCCTATAGGATAAGCCATATATTCTTGTGGAATTTATTTCGTAATACTCAAGATTTTCATAATTAAAAATATGGAGATTAGTAGGTTTCATTTTAAAAATAGCCTCATTTTCTTCTCCAATATAATCATGATTTCCTGCTACATAAAAAACATCTTTGCCAAAGTCTTCAATACAGTCAAAAAGTTCTTTATAATCTTTAAGTGTAAATAATGACCTTTCATATAAGTCGCCAGCAATTAATAAAAAATCTAAATCCTTATTGTTTCTTAAAATATCTTCCAAAGATTTTTTATTATTTTCTCTAATCTGATTTGAAAGTCCACTTTTAAAATCAAACCTATCTCCAAGATGGCAGTCAGCTAGGTGGATAAATTTCATATAAGATTTACGCTTTCTATCAATCTTTTGTCATTATTTATATTGTAAACTGTAAGTGATCCGTTGTCTATCCAAAAAGATTGCCAATTATCAAGATCTTTTAAAATCCAAAAGAGACTTGATCTTATGGCTATGCCGTGACTTATAGCTAGTATATTTTTATCTTCTCTAGTTTTTTCATCTAGAAATGATGAAAGTCTATTAATTACATCTCTCCTTGATTCTCCATTTGGATATGCTAGGTCGAAGTAGGATTCTTTTTCTTTTTGGAAAAAATCCTTATATTTTTCCCTCACATCATAAATGTTTTGCCCCTTAAAATCCCCAAAATCCATTTCATTTAATCTTGTATCTACCAAATAGTCCTCGTAACCCAAAATCTTCGCAGTTTCTTGGCTGCGTATCAAGCCCGAAGTATAAACCTGGTCAATATCGTAGTTTTTTAAAAGTTCTTTTGTCTTATCTAGTATATATAAACCTGATTCCTCTAGTCTGGTGTCAGGTGTAGAGTATTTTTTTTCTATATTTGCCATGGTTAAACCATGTCTTACAAAAATAATTTTCATATTCCACCTCTTTAATAATTATAACAAAGTTTATCTTTTTATCTAGTTTTGCAAAATAAAAGACGGTTTCCCGCCTTTTATCATTCTCCACTTGACATGGCCTCAGCCATATCAATTTTCTTTAATTTTTTGTGTACATATACTAAAATAATTATCGATAATATTAGGGTAATGGTCGCAGAAACTATAAAACTGATTGGGTGAAGTTTGTAGGCAAGCATAATATTTCTTGGTGCAACCAGATCAATAATGTACCTAAACATTAGGTAACCAAGGCCAAATCCAAATATTATCCCTAAAATTGTTAAGATGAATATTTCCCTATAGATATATGAAGTCACCTCTTTAGGATAAAATCCTAAAACCTTGATTGTCGCAAGTTCTCTTTTTCTTTCACTTACATTTATATCAGTAATATTATATAAAACAACACTTGCTAGAACAGATGATATAAGTGTAATAACTACTATTACAAGGTTTAGATTTGCCAAAAGAGCGTCCATTGAAGCATAGGCCTTCCCAGTATTAATAACTGCGAGTACTGATCCAGTATCTTCCAACTTCTCAATTATCTCATCAGGATTGCCTTTAATGTAATTAGCATTTACTTGTACTTTTTCATTAGCTAATTCCTCGTAATAATCTTTTGATAAGTATAAATAATCTGCTACGTAATTTTCTGCTATGGCTCCAATTTTTACCTCAAGAACCTTATCATCTACCTTGATTTTTATGGCATCCCCTGTTTTTATGTTGAGTTTCTTACTAGCATTTTCGGTAAGGACAGCCTTAGCTTGTTCTAAATCTATTGGATTTTTCCTATTTTTTCTTAAAGTAACAAAATCTTTATAGGATTTATTATCATTTGGAATTACAACTGATATCTCAAGATCTATACCATCTTTAGCTAGGTTTGCCGAATCATTTTTAATTGGTAAACTTTCGTAAGATTTTATCTTATCATCGTATTTTGCCTTATCTTCATCACTTGCCTTTTCATCTAAAATCGCAACTGCCTTATAGTTATGGATTTCATTTTGCTGGATAGAAGCTGTATCCTTTAGAGAATCAATCATTGCAAAACCAAAAAATATAAGAGCTGTACATCCTGCTACACCAAAGATTGTCATAAACATCCTTGACTTGTACCTAAAAAGATTTCTAGCAGTAATTTTTTGCATAAAGGACAATCTTTTCCAAATTGGTTTAATCTTTTCTAGTAAGATTGTGGATCCTCTTTCTGGTGAAAGTGGCATTAATAACCTTGCCGGAGTTTCCCTAACAGTTGATTTTGATGTAAAGAAAACAGTAAGGCTTACCAATAGTGATGATAGGATGATAGAAGCAATTATCACCATAAATGAGTTTACATACTCTACATTAAGGATTTCAAAACCAGTAGAATAGGCATCAAAAATTACCTTGACTATTATAAGTCTTCCTAGAATTCCACCGATTACCGACCCAATTATGGTTGGTATTAAACCATAAATATAAAATCTTTTGGCAATCATTTGGTTGGTATAGCCAAGAGATTTTAATGTACCGTTTATTAACCTTTGTTCTTGGATATATCTTTTCATAGTTGTAAGGGTCACAAGCATGGCTACCATGTAGAAAAAGGCTGGGAATACCTTTGAAAGTGAATCCATGTTCAAAGAATTTTTATAATAAGTATCAATACCTTGGTTATCAAAAATTGTCTCAACTTTGTATTCTGGGTCCCTAAGTTTAACTAGGGCTTCTTTATTATCAGAAATTTTCTTTTTGCCGTCTTGGATTTTTTCCTCTGCCTCAGTTTTTTTGTCAGAAAATTCCTTAAGACCCTTCTCATAATCAGCTTTAGATGTGACTAGCTTTTTGTAAGCATCTTCTAATTTTCTTTTTCCATCTCTTTTATTAAAGGCAAGCTTATCCCTTCCTTCATAGTACTGAGTCCATCCTTGGTTAATTTCTCTTTGGTTTTTATCAATTTCTGCTTGACCAGCATTAATTTTTGCAAGGCCTTCTTGTTTTTGAGTTTCAAATTCAGCCTTACCTTTCTTATATTCAGAAAAGCCAGCATTTAATTCAACCTCTTTAGCTTCAATTTCTTTTAGTGCTGATATAAGTGGTGCCTTTTGTTCTTCAAGCTGAGCCTTAATTTCTTCTTCGCTTGGAATTTGTTCAAGACCTGATGTATTTCCACCGCTATATTGATCTAACAAAGTTTCTTTTTGTTCATTTGCTGCCTTATCTATAGCATCTATGCCATTTTGTATTTCTATTTTTTTCTCTTCGATTTGGCTTTTTACTGAATTTAATTCTTTTAGTTTTTCTTCTAAGAGTTTTTCATTTTCAGATATTTTTGCTTCATATTCTCTTTTTGATGCTGCCAGGGATTTTTTAGCATCCTCAAGCTTAGATTGGCCATCTTCTAATTCACTCCTAGAGTTAATTAGTTTATTTTCACCATCACGGATTTCTCTTTCAAATTTAGACTTATTTTTTTCATACTCATTAAAACCGTCATCAAGTTTAACTTTTGCATCTTGAAGGTCTTTTTCAGTTTTACTTATTTTATCTTCTGCTTCATTTATATCATCTTCCGCATCTGAGATTTTGTCATTGGCGTCAGTCTTAATTTTCTCTAAAACTTCCTTTGGTCTGAGATATATATCATCTTCGATTTTTTCCTTTTTGCCTTTTACAAAACTAATATATTGGTCGCTAGTTTTATCCATTTCAAAGGTATCTTTGTAGGAAATATTTATCTCGTTGAACTTATCACTTGTGAAATTGTCAGCATTTACAAAGGCAAAGCCCTCGATTTCCTTTTTGCCTACAGGAGAAAGTTCCCTCATATCCTCCATTATTTTTTCACTGGTAGAAAAAAATCCAACCACCTTATATTTAGTATTTTTTATCTTGGAATTCTCTTTTTGATCATCATTTATATATGAAAAATTAACCTCATCGCCAATTTTATAATATTTTTCTAAGGACTTATCAAGAATAATTTCCCTATCATTTTTAATTAGGTCTCCCTTTTCAAGGTTAATTTTCCCAAAACTTTTGTCAAAGGATTTTAACCTTATTACTTTTTCTCCATCCATCAAATCCAAAGTTTTTATATAGGAAATATCGTCAATGTCCTTATCATTATCCAAAAGGATTTTATCCTCGTAATCCATTGGATAAGTTGATTTCACAATTATATCTGGGTGGCCAAACTTATCTAAAGATGACCTCAAGCTTTTTCTCATAGATGGGCCTGTTAGGTTTAAGGCAACAATTACCATTGTAGCAAGCCCAACCATAACCCCTATAGAAAAAACTTTTCCCTTTGTTTTTTTAATATCTCTTAGGATATTTTTTATATAGGTCTTATTCATACTACCACTCAAGTTCTTCTACTGGAACAGGATCTTCATTTGTATAAGCATTTAAAATCCTACCGTCTTTTAACTCTATTACTTCATCTGCCATTGGTTTTATAAGTGAATTATGGGTTATTATTATGACTGTAGAATTAAAAGTCCTTGAAGCATCCTGGAGGAGTTTTAAGATATTTTTTCCTGTTTTATAATCAAGAGCACCTGTAGGCTCATCGCACAAAAGAAGCTTTGGATTTTTTGCTAAAGCCCTTGCAATAGCAACTCTTTGCTGTTCACCACCAGAAAGTTGAGAAGGGAAATTACCTTCTCTTTTAGAAAGTCCGACTTGGTCTAAAATCTCATCTGCATTTAAAGAATCCTTAGAGATCTCACTGGCAAGCTCTACATTTTCTAGGGCTGTGAGGTTTGGAATGAGGTTATAATGTTGAAATACAAAGCCAACATCATCTCTGCGATATTTGGTAAGGTCATTTTCATTAAGCTTGCTTAAATTTTTCCCGTCTATAATAATATCTCCGCTAGTCGCTTGTTCCATACCACCAATTATATTTAAAAGTGTTGTCTTTCCAGCACCTGACGCACCAACAATTATTAAAAGTCTACCCTCGTCTAGGTTAAAACTAATCCTGTCGTTAGCAAGTATTTCAGACTGGCCAGACTTATATTTTTTGCTTACTTCATTTAATTCTATATAAGACATAGAAACCTCAACTTTCTTTATCCTTATTCTTTATTTATACCCATTTTGTCGCAAAATAAAAGAGCCAAAGGCCCTTATATATTTTTAAATTTTTCTCTCACTTCTTGTATTTTTCCGCAAGTCATCTTGCCTTCAGGGCATGGACCTGATATACATGATGGACCAGCAGATGCGAAAACATTTGGATAAATATCTTTCACTAATTTTACCATCTGGTCAGACATCTCCCTTATCTCCCATTGGGCCCTGTTACAAGACCTAAGATTAAAAAAATGTAATAGTGTTCTTGCATTCATTGTAAAAACTATTTTTGTTTCGCATGCATTAGGAAAAACATACCTAGCATCTTCAATAGCCATCTTAGTAGCTTTTCTTTTTGCAGATTTTTCGTCTTCTCCCTCATTTAATAGGTCTTCATAGTGCTTTTTTGTAAGAATTTCTGCTAGCTTATCGTAAGCCTCTTGATCTTTTTCCATGGCTTCGATAAAAATCTTCCTAGCTTCTGGATTTTCCTTTATGTGACGAGGTATTACATATTCAAAACCATCTAGTTTTACATATCTTTGAGACTGTTGTGAATAAGAGGCAAGCCTATGACGAACAAGTTGATGGGTTAGAGTCCTTGAGACACCTTCAACCGCGAATGTAAAGGAAATATGCTCGATTGGACTTAAGTGCCCCAAGTTTGCAAGCATCTTTACATACTTAGCTATTGAATCAGGGTCTTGTTTTTTAGATATTTCATCAACTCCAACAGGAGAATAGCACAATTTTCCAGCCTGAGCTATTGTTTCTTCACCATTTTTTGTATAATTTAATAAACTAACTTTTAACTTTGTTTCTGCCATAACTTCCTCCTAATATTTAAAAGCATTATACCTCTAATTTAATTTGGAGCTTTTTTTAATAATTTTTTATAAGACTTATCGATTAGAATAGCACCTAGAGGGGCGGTAATAATTATGCCTAAGACAGCTATAGATAAAATCGCCATCCCTGATTCAATACCATTAGCAAGGGCAACTGACCCTATTGCTGCTTGAACAGTAGCTTTTGGTGTGTAGGCTAGTATTGTAAATATTTTTTCATTTTTACTAAGTCTACTTCCAGCAACTGAAATAAATACTCCAATAGACCTAATTAAAAGTCCTAAGAAGATTAAGGCAATACCTATAAAGCCAATTCTTGTCATATATTTGATATCAACTTCTGCTCCAACAAGGACAAATAATAAAATTTCTGCGAAAATCCAAAGTTTAGCAAATTTTTCTGAAAGCCTTTCAACAACACCATCGTCTGCTTTTATCTTATAAGAAGAAGCCATAGCTATAACAGCTAAAAGACCTGAAATTGGGATTATTTCTTTAACTAGGCCTTCAAGACTTACAAGCAAGAAGGCAAGGGCTAAGATTATAATTACCTTAGAAGAATTCCTAATATAAGATCCATTTTTATATCTTCTTTCAAAAAATAAGTACAATAAATAACCAATTACGATACCAAATCCAATACCCAAGGTAATTGAAACTGGTACTTTTAATAAAGATTTAAAAGAAAATGCGCTTCCTTTGGCCATGGATAAAAAGCTTGAAAATAAAACCAAAACAAAAACATCATCACAAGATGCCCCCGCTAGTATCATTTGTGGAATAGATTCATCCTTGCCATAGCCTTCATCAATAAGTTTTACCATCCTAGGAACAACAATAGCTGGAGAAACCGCAGCCATAACGGCTCCCATCAATAATCCATCTATGAGATTTAAATCTAAAATCTTTGGGACAAAAATAGCATAGGCTAAAATCTCAAAACTTGCTGGTAGAAATGATAACAAAATTGCAGATCTGCCTACTTTTTTTAGATCTCCTATATCAAGGCTTAACCCTGCCTTTAATAAAATTACAATTAATGCAATAGTTCTTAAATCTGGTGATATTTTCAAAATATTAGCATCAAGTAAATTCAATACTTGTGGTCCTAAGATAATTCCTGTAAGAAGCATTCCAATTATCCTAGGTAGTTTTAACTTATCAAAGATTTTGGCAAAAACCATACCCACAATTAAAATAAGTCCGAGTGATAAAATCATAAACTCTCCTTTCTAATAAAAAAGCTGACAACCCTACAAAAATGTAGAAGTCATCAGCAAACGCGTTTTAGATTATAATTATCAAGGGAGTACTTCATTCCCTAAAATTATTATATGCACAAGTCCTATAAAATCAAATTATTTTTAATTAATAGGTTCAAAGTTTTTTCCAAAATCACTTGATTTATATTGTTTTTCATTGCCATTAATATCTTTACAAATAATTAAAAAAGACCCATCCTCTTTTACAGATCCAGAAATATCTGGGCTTGTATCAGGAATCTCCGATATAAATTTTATTTTTCCATCTTTAATATCAACAAAAAACCGCCTTGACCTGGCCCCTGCCCTATCTACTTCAAGAAGACCGAAATTTGAATTTGGAATTTCTTTTACATCCTCCAGAGCAAAATCATTTAGCCTTTGAGTTTGGCTTTGGATTTCTTTTTCATTTTCATTTTCTGCAGGTATTTTTACATCATTAGTCACTTTATCCTTGTTTAGATAAAATTTAAGACTCGCTCTTGTATCTTTGTTTGTTATTTGATCAAGGTTTTTAAAAGTTTTCTCACTATCCTCAAATGTCATCTTATCCATAGTTATAAAATCTTTCCTATAAACCACGTATTCAAAATCAACCCAGCCTTCATTTAAGAGATAATATTTTTCTCCTTCATAAGTAAAAGGAATATAGTCCTTAAAAGCAAAGATACTCATAATCAAAACCACATATCCTGCCAAAAAACCTATTCCAATCATAAGAAGAGTTGACAATAGTTTTAAATAAAAATTAATATTAAGGTCTGTAAATTTTAATATAAAATATATTTGAGATGCAAAAAATGACAGTATTCCTAGCCCTAAAAATATATTGTTAAATAGTGGAATAAAATCAATTTTTGCACACAAAATAAAGCACAAATATAACAAAGGAAAAGATCCTATGTATAAAATAAAATAAAAAATTCCTTTATTTTTTCTCATAATCAATCCTTATTAAATCATATTTTAAATAATTTCCAAACTTAACAAATAAAAAATTGTACTTCAAACAACATTATTTTGTAGCTTTACTTATTACAAAAATAATTATAGAAATAAAGAGTAAAAGAGTTCCTTTTATAATATTCATATCTATTTGAAAATTAAATATTAAAATACCTAAACAAATGTTCACTAATAATGATGGAAGCATTGATTTTAGGTTTTCTAACCCAATTCGCAAATCAACCTCAAAATTTCTTTTATATCCCCCATTATAAGACGGAAGTCCCTTGTGGGAAAATAGTAAAATAATATTTTCAACCCCAAGTATATAAAAAATTAAGGTAAATAATATTCTAAATTCAAAGTTTATTTTTCTAATTAAAAATATTTTGGAAATAATACCTATTACCAAGGAAGAGATAAGAATTATAAACCCTACAAATAAAATTGTAAAAATATTTTTACTGAATATGTAATTAAGTCTATCTTTTCTGTTGTATAAATTTTTAAAATCATCATAAAAAAGAGCATCTGTTGTAATATATCTAAAAATCCCACTCGTTAGGACTCCAATACCCAAACAAAAAATCCAATAAGGCATACTTAGAAATGCAAAAACAAATAAAATTACCAATCCAAATATAAACCATAATAGGTCATAGCTTCCATCATCTACAAAAAATTTCTTAACTGTTTTTTTTAAAAAAATAGTATCCTCCTTTTATAATTTAAAAACTTTTGGCATCTCAATTGTCAAGACATCTATAACATCATCAAGACCAATTATCACAAAATGAATTATTTCATCATCTCTAACATAGTCGACATCTTCTTTTAATTTATCAATCATCTCTGAATTTTTACTATAATAAAATGGATAATATTCGTCAGATGGATCAATCCGCCACCTTGGCTTATAGGATTCTGCTGTGTCCTGGTATAAATAAACTGTTTCATAAAATAAAATACCGATTTTATCTAAACCTGACTCGCTTTCTAAAGTCACTTTAAGTCCCTCATGATTCCAACTTATATCGACAATGAAAAGTGGCTCTGGACTTAAATCTTCTATAATATACTTTTTAAAATTTTCCATATATACCTTTTTATTTTTATTATAAAATAAATTTACTTAATATGCAAAAATATACTTTAATATTATAATTTAGGATATATTTATATATTTAAAAAAACAAAAACAGCCCCGTAAAGAGCTGCTCTCATTGATTTATTCTGTTCTAATTAGATCAATTGTTGGTCTGTTTAGAATTCTTTTTAAAGATAAGTGATAGATCAATAGATTTATCGCATAAACAACCAGTGCAAATCCCAAATACATTTTATAATCAAAATATTTCAAGAGTATAAGTAGACTAAATTGTGGTGATAGTATAGATATTATTACCATCACAGTAAGACTGATAAAACTTACTAATAGAAAAGATTTGACTTGTTCCACGAAAAATTCTTTTTCATATTTTCCTTTTAGGTCACCTATGTCCATACCTGATGAATACAGGCTAGCAATTTCTTTTTTTCTTGAGATCAGGGATAGATTTATAGATGCATATCCATTTGTCACATTTAGTATAAATATAATTAGGCCAACTGCTAATGAGATATATAGCAAATACTTCAAAGAAGATGCTTCTTGCTCTTCTATTTCTTTGCCTACAAATATATCATATCTTTCATTGATTTGAAGAGATTCTCTGAGTTTATTTTCTATAAATTCTTTGGCACTTGATAGGTCTTTGTCATCTATTTTCATCTTCAATGTATATGGATAGTTTAGATATTTTTCATCCTTAGCTTCTTCAACCAAGTCAAAATATGTTTCATAGTCAGTAAAAATATTTACTACAAAGGGAAATGGCTTAAATTCAAACTCGCCTGTATCGTATATTTCCTTTGATATCTTTATTTTCTTTTCAAATCCAACCATGGAAATATCTATATTTTTAGGGTCTTTGAAATATTTAACCATCTTGGCTTTTGCAATTGGTTCTAATGGATCAGCTTGCACCTGGTTATATAAGATAAATTCTCCCTTAGAGCCTCCAAGTTTTTCTAAATCATCTATATCCATTGCAATAAGGTTGCCTTGCAAATATTCTTGCGATTTCTTTTTAAGTATTTTCATGATTTTTTCATCTAATTTATACTTTTTTGCTTGATCAGATAAGTCGAGATTATTATTAACACCTATATACTTATCCTTATATATAAATGACTTTTGACTTCCTAACTCTTTTTCTATATACCTTAAAACCTCAGGTACTTTCTTATCTGAGCTATAGTAAGTAGTGACAATATTATAAGAACTATCTTCATCATAATAGTCCCTAAAATACTTACTTATAGAAATTGATAATATAAACATAGATATTATTAAAATACCAATGGCTGAAATATACCTTTGACTTTTGATAGAAGAGAGATTATTATTTCTTAATTCCTTCCATAGGTCTTCATCTTTCTTTTTCTTTGACCTGGATAAGTCGATATTTCCCCTTATACCATCTATTATATTAATTTTAGAAATCTTTCTAGCTGGTTTTATTATCGATAAGCTCATTACAAAAAATGAAACTAATAATATGAGTCCTGTTAGTAGAGGATTAAATGTAACATATTCAAACTTTGATATTTCTAGGTTTTTTTGCGAATAGCTATATAAACCATAAATTAAGAAAAATCCAGACAAGTGGCCCAAAAGCACAGGGATGATTGAAATAAGACCTGCTTCTTTAAATAGTAACTTATATATTTGAAAATCTGTTGATCCTATTGATTTATAAATAGATAGTTCTTTGATTTTTCTAAGTCCCCAGACCCAGAAAATATTCCTTGTAAAAAATATAAATATTACAATCATAAAAAGAAGAAAAAATATCATCATAGCCTTAGCCATTATTTTTTCTAGCCAAGTATCATTTACTCTATAATATTTTTCTATTCTTTCGTCAAATCTCATCTCTATTTTTCTGCCGAGTCGTTTTGTGATCTCATCTTCAAATATTTTTTTATTTAGATGGACATCAACAAAATCATCAAATCTTAATACCGCTGGTTGAGAGTCCTTTGTTGTATCAAAGATTAATCCATAGGATAGACCAGCATATTTATTGTAAACATCTTCATAAATTCCAACCAAGTTATAAGATTTGATTTGATTTTTTTCAAAACTTTCTTTTTCTATTTTTGAATTTGTAGGGTCTAATTCTTTTTTACCAAGAAGTCTTTTACCAAAACTTATAGGGATTTCATCTCCTATTTTTAATTTGTGCTTTTCAACAAGAGATTTTGATAGCATTATCTCATTCGGATTTTCAGGAAATCGTCCCGCTTCAGTAAATGAAAATTCTCTCATTTTGTTAATATGGTCATCCTGTCTATAGATAACTACTAAATCATCATCAAGCTTTGCACTTGTGAAGTCCATGTTTAATCGACCAGCTTCTTTGACACCATCTATCTCTCTTATTTTTCCAAGCTCTTCTTCGCTTAGGTGGTCATCTATGTGGGCATCAGCAAAATTTGACGCCCTTGTTTGCATATAGTTTGCATCCAAGTTTACCTTGGCAAAATAAAATACAACTGTAAAAAACAAGGAAACAATAAAAACTGAAATGAAAATCGGAAAATTCTTCTTATTCATTTTTTTCATCTCCTATGATTTTCCCATCGACTATGGTCACAATTCGATCTGCCTCTAGAGCGATCTTTTCGTCGTGGGTGATTAGGATTATAGTCTGTTTTAGGGTCTTATTAAAATATTTAAAGATTTCAATTATTTCCTTTGAGTTTTTCCTATCTAGGTTGCCAGTTGGTTCGTCAGCTAAGATTATTGATGGTTTATAGATCAATGATCTTGCTATGGCAACTCTTTGCTGCTGACCTCCAGATAATTCACTTGGGAAGGAATAAAGTTTATTTTCTATGCCAAGTTTTTTAACTAAATCTTCTAAAACATCTTCATGGATTTTTCTCTTATCTAGCTTTAAAGGTAATTCTATGTTGTGCCTTACAGTTAGATTTTGAATTAAATTATAAAATTGATAGATTAATCCTACTTTTCTCCTGCGAAATAAGGCCAATTCCTTTGATGAATATTGGGATATGTCGTTGCCGTCTATATAAACTTTTCCATCACTTGGACTATCTACCCCACCTATGATATGTAAAAGAGTTGATTTGCCAGATCCACTAGGGCCTACAATGGCTACAAATTCTCCTCTTTCTATTGTGAGATCAACTCCATCTAAGGCCACCACCTTGGAATTGCCTTCCCCATATTCTTTTCTTAAATTTTCTACTTTTAAAATTTCCATACTTTCCTCCTTAATTTAAGGTAAGTATATAAAAGTAAAGTGATTTTTAGGTGACATTATAAAATTTCATTTCAAATCTTGCACCATCTTTAGTATTATCAACAGATATTAATCCATTATTATTTTCAACAATTGTCTTTGCCATGGCAAGGCCAATTCCAAATCCCTTTGAGTCTGGTGTTTTATAAAAACGCTTAAAGATTTTTTTAATAGAATATTTGTCAATTCCCCCACCATTGTCTTCAACAATTAGAGAAGTGTAGAGAGGATTTTTGTAAGATGAAAGAGATATTTTATCACAGTCTTGTCTATTATCTGCATTTTTTAAAATATTAATAAGGGCTTCTGTTAGCCAATAAAAATCACCTAAAATAATATTTTCTTTTAAGTTGTTTTCTATTTTTATACTTGTAGATTTTTTTATATTTAAGGTGTCTATAGCGTAGGTCACTAATTCATCAAGATTAATTTTCTCTTTTTTCATAAGTTCTTTATTTGCATCAAGGCTTGATAGTTTGAGCAGAATATCTGATAAAGAATTTAGTCTTTGAATTTGTCTTTTTAAGATTCCTATATCATCATTGTCTGGGTAATCAGTTTCCAAATTTTCGACAGAAAAAACCATAGAAGTGTGAACTGACCCCCAAAAGTTAGACCTAAAAACTAACTAAAGGAGGTCAGTTTTTTAATGGCAAAATATAGCACAGAA
>NZ_JBWPWE010000025.1:0-1562 GCF_056590475.1 Anaerococcus sp. C0059F3 | reverse complement strand
TGTACTGACCCCCAAAAGTTGGACTTAAAAATCAACTAATGGAGGTCAGTTTTTTAATGGCAAAATACAGCACAGAATTTAAAATGCGAGTAGTAAGGGAATACTTAGAAAGCAAGATAAGCTACAATGAATTAGCTAAAAAATTCAACATCAGAGATAAGAAAACTATTAGAGTGTGGGTTAATGCTTATGAATCTAAAGGCTATGATGGACTAAAAGTATCAAGAAAGAATAATAACTACTCTTTAGACTTTAAACTAAATGTGGTAAACTTGTACTTGACAGGAGAAATGTCCTATCAAAGCCTAGCAAATGAATTTAAAATCAATAACCCAAGCATAATAGTTAGATGGGTAAAAGAATTTAGAGAAGAAGGAATTGAAGGACTAAAACCTAAAAAGAGAGGAAGGCCTTCAAAAATGGAAAAAGACGGTAATAAAAAACATGTTAAAAAATCTAAAATCAAAGAAGATGTAAGTGAAATAGAAAAACTAAGGGAAGAAAATTACCGCCTTCAAATGGAAGTAGAAATCCTAAAAAAAAAGATTCAATTCTCTCAAATGACAGAATCAGAAATAAACGAATATCTAAGATCATTAAATCACTAAGATATAAATTTAAACTAAAAGACTTGTTAGAATATTTCAAAATTTCAAAATCAACCTACATGTATTGGCAAAAACGCTTAGATAGCCCCAGTAAAGATGAACATCTAGAGAAGAAAATAATAGAAATTAGAAAAGACAATCCAAACTATGGATATAGAAGAATCACAGGTATGCTGAGAAGACAAGGGCTACTAATAAACAAGAAGAAGGTACAAAAACTAATACAAAAATTAAAGCTTCAAGTAACAAGCTTCTCAAGGAAAACAAGAAAATATTACTCATACAAAGGAACAATAGGTAAAATTGCCGATAATGAAATAAATAGAAAATTCAAAATAGAAACACCATATACACAAATAACAACAGACACAACAGAATTTAAATACTTAGAAAAAGATAATAAAGGAAATTACCAAGTAAAAAAACTTTACCTAAACCCATACCTAGACATGTACAACAGTGAAATCATAAGCTATGAAATATCAAAGAAACCAACACTAGAACCAATACTAAAAGCTCTAGATAAAGCAATTAAAGTAACAAGTGTGAACAAGAGTAAGAGAATATTTCATTCAGACCAAGGGTGGGCCTATCAAGTAAAGCAGTACACATCAAGACTAGAAAATAAAGGAATATGCCAATCAATGTCAAGAAAAGGAAATTGTCTAGATAACTCACCAATGGAAAACTTCTTTGGAATATTGAAACAAGAAATATACTATGGTAATAAATTCTATTCATATGAAGAATTAAAAGAAACATTGGAAGAATATATCGAATATTATAATAAAGACAGAATAAAAGAAAAATTAGGATATCTAAGTCCAGTGGAATATAGAGAAAAGAATGCAGCATAAAAATTTCCTACCCCTAGGTGTAGGAAAGGAAAAAGAAATACCAGAGCTAGTTTAGTTCTAACTCTGGTATTAGGTCCAACTTTGTGGGGTCACCTTA
>NZ_JBWPWE010000002.1:0-199983 GCF_056590475.1 Anaerococcus sp. C0059F3 | reverse complement strand
TTGCTGCCTTTATTGTGTATGATATTATGGTTTGTGCTGCTTGCCCTGCTTCTTTGCTTATTTCTTCGTTTATCATGTTTTCTCTCCTTTGTTTGAATTAAAAAAAGGGAAGTATAGGCTTTAATTTTTCTATACTTCCCTTTGATTGTTTTTATTTTATTGTTCTTGGTGGTGGAATGCTTTATTTTGATGTTTTTATATATTTCTTAGGTCTTTATACCTTTTATACTTTTAAATAGCTTAAAGTACCTTTCCACCTTTAGTAGTTTGTGTGTGTCCTTTTGTCTGATAGATAGTTTTTCATGTTGGAATATATAATCTGTATTTCTTCATTGTTCATCGCTTTTATTTCTTCTGTGCTTTTGTAGGTTTTGTATGTTCCATCTTCATTTGCTTTTATGAGTTCATCTATTAGCTCTTGCCTTTTATTCATCTCTATTACCTCCTAGATCTGCCTTTATTTTCTTGGTCATATTATAGCTTGGATAAGATATTTTTACCAGGTCTTATCTTTCTTGATTTTTGTAATAATCTTTGGTTGATTGTCTTTTTTTATTAAAGCTTTCACTATCTTTCTTATACTCTTTTATCTTTTCTAAGATACTTTCTTTCTCTCCTCTCTTAATCGCCTTGTCAATTTCTATTGATAGGTCGATACCATATTCTTTATTAACTACTTCTACTGCATATTTGATATGATTTATTTCCTTGTATCTTTCCCTTATCTTTTCTGACTCTGTATTTAATTTACTGATTTCATCTTCTAAGTTTTTAATTTCTCCTAACCATTCTTTCTCTCTTAAATTTTTCTTTCCGCTGATTTTTTCAATTAAGTTTCTTGCCCTTATATGTTGATCTATTTCCTTTTGATTATTCTTGTAGAAGCTTTCTTTGAATATTTTCTTGCTTTCATAGTCTTGGTAGGTTGCTTTTGTTTTTCTTACGGTCTTTGCATAGGCTAAACACTTATTGAGGTCTTCTATCTTTTGACTGTTTTCTTTTATGGTCTTATATATTTCAGAGTTTTTACTTCTTAGGTTATTTATATGTCCTTGTAGGTCTGATATGGTTTTTATTTTATTTTCTCTTAGATAATTTATTCCACTTGCATATCTTTTTAGATCATAGATTGCCTTGTTTCTTTTACCATAAAATGATAATTCAGCTCTATTATTTTCTTGCATTTCTTGATAGAAGCTTAAATATTCATAGAGGTTAAAGAGTCCTGATTCATTTTCAATTTGCTTTTTACTTTGGTCTTTATATTCCCTATATGATTCTTTTAGCTTATCTTTAAAGCCTGCTAACCATGATGTTATTTTCTTTATTTCATTGCCTATGTTTTTTAATAGTTCATTCTGTTTTTTTATTTCACGATTTATATCTCCTTTTTCTGTTCTTATTCCTTTTCTTTCCATTGCACTAGCACTTGCTCCTAGATGTATTGTTGGTATTTGTTTTATGCCTTGTCTTTTAAAACTCCTATGGTCTACTCTTTTTTCTATCTTGTTTTTTGCTAGATATTCATTGCAAAGGTCTGAAAAATTTTCTCTCCATTTTTCTACATTACCTTTATCGTTCCAGGTTGTTAGTTCTACTTTTCTTGTCTTTGGTTTTCCATTTTTGTTTAAAATCTTTTCTCCTTTTTCATCTAGGATATATTCTTTTTTTGACTTTGCTAAGAACTCTCCTTTTTCGTTTATGGGTCGCATTATGGTCATGATATGACAATGGATATTTCCATTTTTATCTCGGCTCTCATCATGAATTGCATAATCTACTATCATTCCTTGTGATGTTAAATTTTCTTTTATAAATCTTTCAACCAGGTTTTTATTTTCACTTAAAGTTAATTCTTTTGGTAGTCCTATTATGAATTGTCTTGCTAGTTGTGCATTAGAATTTTTTTCTGCCATTTCTACTTTATTCCATAAGGTAGACCTATCATTAAATTCTTTTGGTATATGATCAGGCAATATTATATTTTTTGCTAATACTTTTTCTTTTCTTGTATAGTCATGGGTTACTCCGTCCCATTCATTTTTTATTTTTTCTCCACTTATATATGCTGCACTTGCTACTGCACTTTTGCCTTTTCCTCTTGATATTATGTTTACTGAAAAATGAAAACTGTCTGCCATTTTTATCACTTCCTTTCTTTTTTGTTGTTTTAGGTGGAGGCTTAATAGATTTTTTATAGCCACTTTGTGAATGAGCGTTTTGAAATGATAGAATAGAAAAAGCCGACTACTGAATTAATTTTTGTTGTTTCAGTATGTCGGCTTAATTGTTTTGTTCATTTCAAATTTTAAAAGTCAAGGGCGAGCCTTAGCGAGTTTATTTACCCTTGACTTTTAAAAAGCGAATGGTTGTTGCTCCCTGCAAGGGTTTGTCTCCGCAGGACGCAAGCACCCTTTAGGGTGTATAATTGCGCCCTTAGAAAATCTAAGGGAGATTTAATTATTTTATTTTTCCTAATTTTCTCTCATTATTTTTATTGTTTCTTTAAATTCTTTTGTATTTGTTGCTTCTTCTATTAGGATTTTTATTTCTTCATCTGTTAGTTCTTCTGAATTTTCTATAAGGCTTTCTAAGATTGCTCCTCTTGTTATTAGTCTATGAGTTCTTTCTTTTCTTCTTTTTACTATGTCTTGTTTCAATATCTTTTTTTCTTGATTTTTTAGTTGCCTTAGTCTTTCTTCTGTATCATCAATTTTATCTTTTATTTCTTTTGACTCTTGTCTTATTTGCTCTAATTTTTTCATGCAAAACTCCTTTCTTAATATAAAAAAGAGATAACATTTCTGCTATCCCTTTCAAAGTTTAACTATTAAAAATATTATATTATCATCTCCTAAAAACGGATATAGAAAAAGTGCCTAAAATCATAGGCACTTTAAAAAAATTTGATTCAATATTTCTATTCATAAATGAATAATTCATCTACAGTGGTCTCAAGAGCAGTTGCTAATTTAAAAGCAAGTTCAAGATTTGGATCGTACTTATTGTTTTCAATGGCATTAACAGTTTGTCTAGTGACCCCGCATATATCTGCTAATTCTTGTTGCAACAATCCTTTATCGGTTCTAAATTCTTTGATGTGATTTTTCATTTGCCTTACCTATACTTCCTCATATTAATTAGATAGGAAATATTAAAGGCTATTGATATTATACCGACATAAATTATCGGATTATCTTCAAATCCTATACTAGAATTTTGCTCAAAGAAAATGTTCCAAATTATGTTTAAAATTAGGAATATTATCCCTACCACTAATGCTGTTAATCCAGATTTTCTTACAACATATCCCTTTATTTCATCTCCTTTTTTAATTAAGGTTACTATCATAATTAAGGTACATACTAGTGAAGCAACCAGAAATAACCATAATAAACCTATACCAAATATTTGATGTGATTCAATAAATTTTATAAAATTCATATTGACCTCCTTATGTCAAATACTTTTGACATTAAATTATGGTATTAAGTTTATATACCTGTAAATCCTCTACCATCATAGATAGAATCACTTGTATCCTTTCTTGTAATAAAAAAGAGATAACATTTCTGCTATCTCTAATCGTTTTTAATTCAAACTCAATGACTTTCTCTATTGCAATCTTCCTTTATTTCTTTTTCTCGTTATTATATCTACTTCCACACCCTATACCAAAAAGCATAGAACCGATTATCCATGCATATTCAGTTTTTCCCGTTTTATATGACATGTATATTGATAATATAAGTGTAATAAATGCGATAATTGACAATATAAGCCATAAGTTCTTTTTGTCCATTTTATTCCTCCAAGATTTTATCTTATCATTTCTAACTCCTAACTTTTGATATATTCATGATAAGGATACTACAAGTATTCATATATTTTCAACCATTCTTCATATTACCAAAAATTCTCCTATTAGATCAACTCTAAATTTTCATGAAAAATTGACAGTTTGTTAAAGTTGTGTAAACTTAAGTAAAAGTCTATTACTTAGGAATGGACAAACAAAATTACAACCTTTTATCTGATTGTATTATTTAATTATAGAGAGTAAGTCTCCTTAACCTTATCAACTAAGAACTTTATCTTTCCTTCAGAAATAATTCTTTTAAAACTCTCATTATTCTCTATTGCATCTATATAAAAGCGAACAATCATATCGTCACTTCTATTTGGATTCGTAGATAACAATAGATTTTCATCAAGCCAATCATCTATTTGATTAAAATACTCATCGCCACTTATCTTAAAGGATTTTTCCTTGCTCTTTATTAATAGATTGAGTAATTTTTCTACATATTGACTAGCAAGTTTGAGATTATTATCTTCAATATAGTGCGTTGCCAAGGATAAATAGAAATTTAAAACTATAGAAATATTTATTTCAATAAGATTAAAAGTTTCTAATAAATCCTCTACTCTCTCCAATGTTTCGACCCAATCCTTATCATGCAAACTGCTCTTCATCATAAGAAGAGTGATTAAATCAGTTACGTTCTTATAAATCATTATTTGTAGTTTTTGATCTACTTCATTTTCCTTCTTTGTTTTTATATAAGCTGAAGCAACTAAACAATCTTTTGATATAGATAGCATATCCGAAGATGGCAAAATATTTAATGCTTCTTCTGATTTTCCTAAACTAATTAAGCAGGCTGCCCTCAAGCTCAGTGATTTATCTTTAAGTATAGAATCTTTCGAATCCTCACACACTCTCTTTAATATATTATTTGCGTATTCGAGATATTCCTCTTTCTTTGTAGTGTCAGTTGCTAAATCACAATGGTTCAAAATAAACAAAGACATATAGTATAGGAGATCAAAGCAAGAATAGTATTGTTTAATTTTAATTTTTATATCTTCTACGATACTATCCATACCTGCATCAGGAACACGATTCTCTAAGTCTATATAAAATTTTTGTATTTGAGCTGAAGATAAATCTGGATCATATCCTATTAATTCATCCACACTTATATTAAAAAAAGTGGCAAGTTTTGGTAGAAGTAAAATATCTGGATAGCTTTGACCTGTCTCCCATTTTGATACGGAAGCCTTTGTTACCATCATAAATTCTGCTAATTCTTCCTGAGTTATGCCTCTTTCTTTTCGCTTCTGAAGAATATTTTCTCCAATTTTTAGCATGATATTTTACCTCCTAACTGATTTGCTTTTTGTTTATTACAGCAATCGAAATTACGATACACAGTATAAGCAAAATACTGCCCGTAATAATCGGTACATAATAGTCATCATATCCTATTCCTTTTATAAGGTTCACAGGCTTTCCTATCAATGCAATAGGCATGTATTTAACAATTTCATCTCGAATAGATAATATAAGTTGAATCACAATCCCAGCGGTCGTTAATATTAATGTTCCTATAACATTTCCTGAAATCACTCCAGCTAATATCTCTAACGATATTAAAAATAAGCCAAATATAAAAGGAAGTAAGGCCGCCATAAGTATATTTCTTACAGGAAATGAAATCCCGAAAAAGTACTTTGTGTAGAAATAAGTGAGTATAAATGAGCAAAAGTAAGCAATAAACCACAAAATAAAATTATAAAAAATCTTCGATAGCACGACTTGATACCTTGGCAGTCCCTTAGATAATAAATTAATCAAGGTTCCCTTTTGGAATTCATTCGCCATTTGAGTGCTTAATATAATTGCTAATCCAAACATACCTATTTGACTAATGTTTTTAAAGAATTGTGTCCAAGAGTCAATTTCTGATGGTGGTGCTACGTTAATATCTATATTTCCTGTAGCTATGGATTGAAGTATCATGGGAGTTAATTTTGCTGTCAAAGGACTTATTAACCCGATGAACAAGAACAGGATAAAGGTAGAAATCATTTTTTTAGTCCTTGCACCTTCAATAGCTTCTTTCTTTAATAGAGATAAAAATATCCTCATGCTTTCGTCACCTCCATAAAAATATTTTCTAATGTAGGTTCTTCTATTTTTATTTCTATAGGAAATATGTTTAACTTATATAGCTCATATAAAATATCAATATCTTTTAGTTGATAGTCTTCGTCTGTTAAATATAAATTATCTCCTTTTTCATTTATTAACATATTTGAAAATTTATCTAATGACTTAAATGCCTTTAGTTCTTTGTCAGACTTAAATCTGATTTTAATTGTGTTTTTCCTCTTTATATTTTTTAGTTCATCTATCGAGCCTTCTAGTACATTTTTCCCTTTATCAAGCACCACAACATGATCACAGATTGCTTCAACATCCGATAAAATATGTGTTGAAAAAATAACAGTCGTAGAGTCTTTTATCTTTAATATAATGTCCAATATCTCTTTTCTTCCAAGCGGATCAAGGGCGGAAGTTGGTTCATCACATATCAATAATTTGGGGCTATTTAACAAGGCTTGGGCAATACCCAAGCGCTGTTTCATACCTCTAGAATAGCCACTAATTCTTTTATTGACATCTCTTAATCCCACCAATTCTAAAAGTTCCACACTCTTGTTTTTAATTTCATTTTTGCTAAGACCAGTTATAGCCCCACATAGATTCAGATATTCCTTTGCTGTCATATAACCGTAAAATTCAGGAACATCTGGAAGATACCCTATAAATCGATTAGTTTTTGACTGACCAAAGCTTACTTCTTCTCCAAAGACTTCAATGGAACCTTCATCCTTTTTCAAAAATCCTAAAATCATTTTCATTGTCGTAGTTTTTCCAGCACCATTTTTGCCTAAAAACCCAAAGATTGTATTTTCAGGAATCGACATGGATAATCCATTAATAATCGTATTTTTCCCAAAGGATTTATGAAGATTTCCAATTTTTAGTGCGTCCATTATTCGTCCTCCCTACCTATTGTTAAGTATAAGATAGGTCCAATAATTTGAATAAAAACAACTATTAAAATCCACATAGTTCTGCTTCCAAATTTATATCTATCGTGTTTTAAAACATGATTTAATGAATAAATCATAAGTGCAATTTCTAAAATAATAATAGGTATAAGTATCGGCAAGTATTCTCTAATAATATCTGGCATTTTTAACCCCCCTTTATTTATATATATCATATCATTTTACTTAATCAACCTTCAAGAAACTATTAATTAACTTATCCTATTTTTATCAACTACAAGTAAACTTTTCTTAAGTATTTATTGTTGAAATCCATTTAATATGTTTCTTAAATAAAAAAATACTTATAAGAGTTCTTGTAACCCCCATAAAACATTGATTCCAATACTTTTATAATCTGTTATCTTATTATCTATACATCAATACTACAATCTCCACATATAACATCATTATACAATCTATTTACATATGACAAACAAATAAAGGCAATCCGGAGACTAACGATATTTATCTCTCTGCACCTTTGCTATGGTCTTTCTTGTTTGATTTAGTTTTATCGTCTGTCTTAAAGCTTTTTATTTGCTCTAATATAGACTTTTTATACTTATCATAATAACATCCAAGTTTTGAGTACAAAAAAAGACGATATAGTATTTAATTTCTATCGTCTTGTATCTTTAGTATTTAGTTTTATTTAGCTCGACAAACTGGTATTTGTTAATTTGTAAATCTTAACAAATACCCATTGGGATCTTGAATTAAAAACTCTATTTGCATTTCTTCTATTTCATTAACTTTATATATGTTTCTGGTTAGATCTCTGTATAATTCTATATTCAAATTATTCACTAATTGATACAGTTCTTCAATATCATCGACAGCTATTGAAAAATTTATTCCTCTTCCTAAAGGATATACTAGCTCACCTATATTCCAACCATCATCATGAATTTGTTCGAACATAAACTGACTTTCTTGAAAAGACATGAAAACGAATTTATCTTCAACACGTTCATATTCAATTTTAAATCCTAATTCACTATAAAATTTCTTAGTCAGATTAATATCAAAAACTGATAATTCAGGAATCATCCTACTAAAATCCATATTCCCTCCTTGACAAATACTAATTTATCCAAACCGCTTTAATTTTATCATTTATCAATTCAATAAACGCTATCACAGTTACTCCTACCATCGGAAGCCCGTAAGGACTAAATAGGAAACCATTAACAAAGCCATAAATACCTATTCCGACTTCTCTTGAATAAAAGAAGCTAACGCCCAAAATAAGCAGAACACCATAATGATATACAACAAAGCCGTTCCAATACCAAGTAGGAATGTCATAAATGTAGAAAGTCATATGCTGTCATTCTTTTCTATTAAATCATTTTGAAGTGTCTCAAGGCATCCATGATAGCTTCTTCTTTTTCAGGTGTACACTGTGGAATAATTTGTTTCTCCTTTTTAGACTTGTTGTAATGTTCTCGTAATTCTATTCCACATTTCTTTTTTATCTGTGCAATATATAATGTCGAAACTTTTAATTCAAATTTATTCCAAACATATTCTTTGATTTGAGCATATGTTGCCTTACTTTCAGCACTTGTCAAATCAAGCTCATCCAGCTCAATTTCAATATTTATATGCTTATCGACATCAAGTTTGGACAAAAGTGCTATGGTCTCCACATGCATTGTCTGCGGGAACATATCTACAGCCTTAATTTTTTCTAGTTTATAGCCTAATTTTTCAAACCTACTTATATCTCTTGCTAGGGTTTGTGGGTTGCAGGAGATGTAGATTATTTCTTTTAGGCCACTTTTGCCTATTGTTTTTATTAGGTCTTTATCGAGTCCTGCCCTTGGTGGATCTACTATTAGGCTGTCGATTTTTTCTTTTTTTATAAATTTTTCGTCTATATATTTGGCGTTTTTGGCTATGAATTTAAAGTCTTTTAGGTCGCTTAATTCTGCGTTTATTTTTGCATCTTGGATGGCATTTTTGTTTATTTCTACGCCTACAAGCCTATCGCCGTTGATTGCTATCGATGATGTGGCTGACCCGCAGTAGAGGTCTAGGACTTTTTTGCCTGGCCCTAGAAGTTTTTTTGCTTCCCCGTAAAGATTTTCTATTTGAAAGTCATTTACTTGGTAAAAGTCATTGGCACTTATCCTGAAGGTTTTGTCAAAAATCCTATATTCCAAATGTTCCTTACCTGAAATATTTATATTTTCTTTTCCTACTATATTTATAAAGAATGTACTATTTGAGTATTTTTCTTTGATATAGGATAATGGCTCTTTATTCTCTCCTAAATCAAGGTTTATCATCACATTTTCGCCAGTGGTTCTTATGGTGATTTCCTTAATTGTACCTGGGAATTTTTCTGAAATATCTTTTGTGATTTCTTCTATTTTGTCTAGATTTTTGCTAATTTCTTCTCTTGCTAAGAGACAATCTTTTATGTAGACTAGATCATTTGAGTAAGACTTGTTATAGGCAAGACGTCCGTCTTTTTCTACTTGAAGCCTAATTTTATTCCTATATCTTAGCTCTTTTGATGGGATTATTTCAATATCTTCCAGTTTATAGGAAGTGGATTTGGCTATGGCTTGTAAAATGAGATTCTTTTTTATTTTTAGTTGTGTTTGATATTCTATATCCATAATAGTACAAGCTCCACATTCATAAAAATATGGACATGGAGCTTGTGTTTTAACTGGGCTTTCTTTAATTGTTTTTATCTTTTTTGCATTGTAGAAATTTTTCTTTTCTTCTATGACTTCAATGTCGCAGACTTCGCCGTAGACTGCGTCTTCGATAAAAGCAACCTTATCAGGAGTTTCTCCGACTCCCCTCCCATCTATTAGGATATCTCTTATATAGATATCTTGGTATTTCATTAGATTACTTTTGTTTCTCCGTTGTAGATTACTCCGCCTATTGGGTCTACTGTTATGATTTGACCATCTTGAACTAGGCTTTGAGCACTTACAGCTCCTACTACTGCAGGGATGCCAAAGTGTACAGCTGCTACTGCTGTATGGCTTGTTAGTCCGCCAGTTTCTGTAACTATAGCTGAAGCTTTTTCTATAAATTCTGTTATGTCAGAATCTGTAAATTTGGCTACGATTATGTCGCCCTCTTCAAATTTGCTTTCAAGTTCTTTTTTAGTTGAACCGATTACAACCTTACCTGAAACAGATTTTGCACCTATACCTGTACCTGATGTGATGATATCACCGATTACATGAACTTTGATTAGGTTTGAAGATCCGCTTACTCCTAGTGGAACACCAGCTGTTACAACTGTTAGGTCGCCTTCTTCTAGGTAGCCTTCAGAAAGACCGCCAACTATTGCTCTTTCGATTAGCTCATCTGTTTCGTGGGCTTCTTTAATTACTAGTGGGTAAACACCCCAAACTACTGATAGTTGTCTAGCGACTATGTCTGTTGTAGTTGCGGCAATTATATTTGTTCTTGGTCTAAATTTAGATATTACTCTTGATGTATTACCGCTTGATGTACATGAAATTATTGCTCTTGCGTCTAGTTCTCTTGCTATTTGACAAGTAGATCTTGCTATTGAGTTGGTTGTATTTCTTCTAGATTCTACCTTTGTGTTGTATACTTTTTCTATGAAGTCATCTGATAATTCTGTTGTTATACAGATGTCTCTCATTGTTTTAACAGCTTCTACTGGGTATTTACCACCTGCTGTTTCACCTGAAAGCATAACACAGTCAGTACCATCGATAATAGCGTTAGCAACGTCTGTTGTCTCTGCCCTTGTAGGTCTTGGGTTTCTAATCATAGAGTCAAGCATTTGAGTAGCAGTAATAACTGGTTTTGCAGCAGCATTACATCTTCTGATAATGTCCTTTTGAACTCCTGGGATTAGCTCAGTTTTAATTTCTATACCTAAGTCTCCCCTTGCTACCATGATTCCGTCAGATGCTTCAATGATTTCTTCGATATTGTCAACACCTTCTTGAGATTCAATCTTAGATATGATTTTGATATCTTCTCCGCCGTGGTCTTCTAGGACCTTTCTTATATCATAAACGTCTTCTTTTTTACGAACGAATGAAGCAGCTATAAGGTCGATACCGTTTTCGATACCAAACTTAATGTCATCAACATCCTTAGGTGTGATTGATGGTAGGTTGGTTTTTGATCCAGGAAGGTTAACTCCCTTATGGTTTGAAAGTACACCATTGTTTTGAACTCTACAAACTACGTCTGTGCCATCTTTAATTTCAATTACTTCAAGTTGAACAAGACCATCATCTATGTAGATTTCACTACCAACTTTAACGTCTTGTGGTAATCCCTTGTGGGAAACAGAAACTATATCTTGGGTTCCCATAACGTCTCTTGTTGTTAGGGTAAAGATGTCGTCTGGTTTAAGGAAGATTTCCTTTACATTGTAGTTACCAGTTCTAATTTCTGGTCCCTTTGTATCTAACATGATTGCTATTGGTTTGTTTAGCTTTCTTCTTAGTCTTCTGATTGTTTTGATTTTTTCTAAGTGTTCTTCATGTGTACCGTGTGAAAAGTTAAGTCTTGCAACGTTCATTCCGTTTTTGATAAGTTGTTCAAGAACTTCTGGTTTTTCACTTGATGGTCCAATTGTACAAACAATTTTGGTTTTCTTTAAAATTTCTGGTTGCATTTTTTCTCCTATCTTGATAAGCTATTTGCTAGATCATATAAACTCTCATCGAAAACTGACTTAACAGATGTAGCTTCGTCTATACTTACTTCTATAATTTGACCATTTACATAACCTATAGCAAGGCCTGTTTTCTCTTCTGATAATAATTCAACAGCCCTAGCGCCCATTGCTGAGCCTAGAAGTCTATCTACTGCAGAAGGTGAGCCACCTCTTTGAACGTGGCCTAAAACTGTTACCTTTGTTTCGATACCAGTTTTTTCTTCAAGTTCATTTGCAAGAGCATATGGATCACCAACGCCTTCAGCAAGTGTAATTAAGTGGTGGAGTTTTCCTCTTTTCCTACCATGTTCCATCTTGGCAATTATTTCATTAATTGAAAACTTATGCTCAGGCACGATAATGGATTCGGCACCACCAGCAAGACCTGAATATAAAGCAAGATCTCCGCAATGACGGCCCATTACCTCTATAACAACAGCCCTACCGTGAGAGCTTGATGTATCTCTTAATTTACCTATGGCATCTGCTACAGTTTCTATAGCTGTAAAAAATCCTATAGTGTAGTCTGTATAACCCATGTCATTATCTATAGTACCAGGAATGCCGATGGTTTTGATTCCTAAATCTGAAAGAGCCTTAGCTCCCTTGAATGATCCGTCACCACCAACTACAATTAGCCCTTCTATACCATAGTCAGCAAGGATTTCTGCCCCTCTTTTTTGACCTTCTGGTGTTTCGAATTCAAGACTTCTTGCAGTACCAAGGATAGTACCACCCTTGTGGATGATGTCTGCTACAGAAGAAATATTCATTTCATAAATATCACCCTTCATAAGACCATCGTATCCATTTCTGACGCCCTTAATTCTCATAGATTTATTTATTGCGGTTCTAACAGCACCTCTAATGGCAGAGTTCATGCCCGGAGCGTCGCCACCGCTAGTAAGTATACCTATTGTTTTCATTATCTCTCCTCATTTTGTCTTAACATTTTCTTTGCCAAGCCTATCTTCAAATAATTTTATAGTAGAATCATTGATATCAACCCATAATTTCGAATCAAGGCCAACTAACTTTTTCTTATCTTCAAAATAAATCTTTACAGGGTTTTTGCCGAAATTTGACAAAATTAACCCTTTGACATCATTATACTCTTTATATTGCATTTTTAGATATAAAGTTTTAAGATTTGACTTTTCTATGTCAATAAATTCTGACGCTAATAATTTTACGTCACTTTCATCACTTTGCAATCTTCCTTTAACAATCACAATATTATCATCATCGATTAGATTTCTATACTGGCTATAAGTCTTAGGAAAGATGACCATTTCAATATTTCCATACATATCTTCAAGGGATGCAAAAGCCATCAAATCACGTTTTTTTGTTGTGAGCTCTTTTTTATTATTAATAATCCCCGCCATGGTGACAAAATTACCGTCAAGCCTTGCAATATTTTCCTCTCCGACTTCTTCCCTATAATTTGTTGTAAAATTCACAATATTTGATAAGGCTAGGCTTCTTTCTGATAAAGGATGTTCAGAGATATAAAAACCAAGGACTTCCTTTTCTAGTTTAAGCTTAACTTTTTTAGGATATTCGTCAATATCTGGCATATCTATATCAGTTTCTTCTTGTTTTTCTCCCATGTCTAGGAGGTTCATCTGGCCGGTGACATTGATCTTATTATTATCGTGAACTGTACTTATAGCCTTTTCAAAAATCGCCATGAGTGACGACCTGGTATAGCCAAGACTGTCAAAGGCTCCGGCCTTGATTAGGGATTCTATTCCCTTTTTATTTAAGGCCCTAGAGTCAGTATCTTCAACTCTTTCTAGGAAATTTTTAAAATTCGTAAAGGCGCCGCCCTCTTGCCTTGCCTTGACAATGGCTTCAATTAGGTTAAGACCAACATTTTTAATTCCCGATAGGCCGAAGATAATTTTTTTATCTTCTACTTCAAAAGTGCCAGTAGACTTATTTATATCTGGTGCAAGGACTTCTATGCCAAGTCTTTTAGTCTCTGATACATAGGTATAGAGCTTGCCTGTCTGATCCATTACAGAAGAAATCAGATTTGCCATATATTCTTCTGGATAATAGTGTTTTAGATATGCAGTTTGGACTGCCACAAGTGAATATGCCGCAGAGTGGGATTTGTTGAAGGCGTATTTAGCAAAGGAAATCATTTCATCATAGATAGTATTTGCAGCTTCCCTATTTACACCATTTCTGACTGCACCTGGAATTATAACTTGGCCATCTTCATCGACCTTACCATTTATAAAAATATCCCTATTTTCTTCCATGACTGCCATTTTCTTTTTAGACATGGCACGCCTTAAATTGTCTGCTTCGCCAAGTGAATAACCAGCAAGCTGTTGAACTATTTGCATTACCTGTTCTTGGTAGACGATTATTCCATAAGTCACACCCAGGATTGGCTTTAACTTTTCGTCTAAAAAGGTGACATCTTCTGGGTTGTTTTTGTTGTGGATATATTTTGGTATTTCATCCATAGGACCTGGCCTAAAAAGTGAGTTTGCCGCAATTAGATCATCGAAAACTGTTGGTTTAAGATTTTTTAAAAAGGCCCTCATCCCCGCTGACTCAAACTGAAATAGTCCAATAGTCTTAGCCTGGTTAAATTGTTTTATAACGTTCACATCATTTACGTCAATTTTTCTTATATCGACATCTACGCCGTAATTTTTCTTGATGTCCTTGATGGTATCCTTGATAACTGTGAGGTTTCTTAGACCCAAAAAGTCCATCTTCAAAAGTCCCAATTCCTCAATCTCTGTCATATCAAACTGGCTTACCACCTGGTCATTTGATAGGGCAAGGGGAATTATGTCTGTGAGTGGGTCTTTAGAAATAACTACACCTGCAGCATGGATTGAGGTGTGGCGTGGTAGGGCTTCAAGTTTTTTGGCTGTATCAATAAGTCTTTTCCCCTCAGCGTCTTTTTCGTAAGAAGCCCTAAAAGCATCTGATTCTGCCAAAGCTTTGTCGATAGTCATGCCGATTGTAGCTGGTATTTGCTTAGCAATTGTATCAACCTTTCCATAGGCAATATCAAGAACCCTACCAACATCCCTAATGGCGTTTCTTGCCTGCATCCTACCAAAGGTTACAATTTGCGAAACGTGGTCCCTGCCATAGAGGTCATTTACATATTCAACTACCTTATCCCTTAGGACGTAGTCAAAGTCTATATCAATATCGGGCATGGATACCCTTTCAGGATTTAAAAACCTCTCAAAAATAAGATTGTATTTCAAAGGGTCAATCTGGGTAATATCAAGGGCATAGGAAACAAGAGAACCCGCCGCAGAACCCCTGCCTGGTCCCACCGCTATGTCGTTTTTTCTAGAATAATTCACAAAGTCCCAAACAATCAAGAAATAATCAACATAACCCATGGAATTTATTACGTCAATTTCCATTTTGGCTCTTTCCACTATCTCATCTGTGACTGTTTCATATTTCTCAGAAATGCCTTCGTTTACTAATAATTTCAAATAATCTAAATTTGTAAGGCCTTCTGGGACTTTTGTGTAGTAAGGAAGGTGGGGTTGGTGGAATTTAATCTCAACATTGCAACGCTCTGCGATTTTCCCAGTATTTTCGATTGCTCTTTCGTAATCTTTGAAAATTGTTGCCATAGTTTCAGGATCTTTTAGGTAAAATTCCCTATTTGGCATCTTCATCCTATTTTCATCTTTAATCAATGAACCAGTTTGGATGCACAAGAGGACATCCTGATAATAGGAATCTTCCTTGTTTATGTAGTGGACATCGTTAGTTGCCACCATTTCTATGCCTAGTTTCCTATGAAGATAGGCCACACCTTGGTTGACCTTTTTTTGCTCAGCCATGCCATGGTCTTGGATTTCAAGAAAATATGATCCCTTTCCAAAAGCATTTTCATATTTTAAGGCAGTTTCTTCTGCAGCCTTCATGTCCCCTTCCAAAATCCTTTGATTAACTTCACCATTTAAGCAGGCAGAAAGAGCAATTAGGCCTTCTGTGTGATTTTTTATATAATCAAAGGACACCCTTGGCTTGTAATAAAAACCATTAACATAGGCTTCAGATACAATTTTAACTAGGTTTTTATAGCCAGTATTATTTTCTGCAAGCAAAATTAGGTGGTAGTACCTCCTATTAGTTGGGTCTTTTATCTTATGGTCTCTTTCTGAAACATAGACCTCACAACCAATAATAGGCTTTATACCACGTTTTTGTGCTTGTTTATAAAATTCTATGACCCCATACATCTGGCCATGGTCTGTGATGGCAACAGAATCCATTCCGAGTTCTTGACACCTATCCAAAAGTTCATCTATCCTTGTAAAACCATCAAGAAGAGAATATTCTGTATGGAGGTGGAGGTGGGTAAATTTTGTAGTCATAGTAGCTCCTTTAAAAAAAGACTTGCTCTCACAAATCTTTTGCTAATTTAATAAACTTTTGCAGTCTATAGTTAATCTTGGCTTTACTTAGAGGTGGATTTAGCATCTCGCCTAGTTCATCTAGGGATAAATAAGGATTTTCAAGACGAAGTTTTCCTATTTTTTGGCTTAAGTCATCGACCTCGTCAAACCTTCCCTCGTCTATAATTTTATTTATAGCGTCTAGCTGGGCTCTTGCGGCTTTTACAGTCCTATCGATGTTGGCATTGTCAAAGTTATTTACCCTATTGACATCATTCCTGATAGACTTCATTGCCCTCACATTTTCCAACTCAAAAAGTGACTGCATGGCGCCGATAACCACCAAAAAGTCTGAAATCTTATCAGAATCCTTAAGATAAATTATATTGTAATCAAGCCTTTGGCTGACTTTGGCATTTAGGTTAAAGGCATCCATAGAATCTTTAATTATCCTTGCCTCTTCCATATTTTTACCAACAATTTCAAGGTTGTAGCCCCTCTGAGGATCATTTACCGACCCCCTAAAAATAAAGGCAATCTTCAAAAAGCCTTTGATTTGATTTAGACTTACGTCCTCGATATTAGAATAATTTTCTAAAAAACTTTGGTTTCTTAAACTAATTAATTTATCAGATACATCGGCATCTTCAATTATAACCACATAGTCTCTTTTATTTTTTTTATCAGGGTTGTCCTGGATTTCAAAGGTTGGAGAATAGCCATATAAATCTGAGATTAATTTATAAATGTACCTGGCTTCTTGATTGGCGTCGGTTTTAAAAATCACATTAAAACCAGCCGAAGAAATCCTAATTGACCCTATAAAGTGGGCTAGAGAGATCAATTCACCTTCAAGGTCTATTGGTTCTTTTTTTAAGAGTTCCTTCTTGCATCTTTGGGAAAAACTCATATTAGTCCCTAATCCTTCTCCTTAATTTTTCAATATCCTCAGAATCCACGCCCGCATGAAGAAGATATGCTTCAAAGCTGCCATATTTTTTTATAACATAGTCATAAGCTTCTTTCATGTAATATGGGTCTGTAATCCTAAATATTGAAAAAGGTTCGTCTTCACCATAATTTTCTATATAGCCAAGATGGGCTGAAGATGTCTCGTAGTCAGCTATAATATCTCCCCTAGGCACATCTGCAAGACCCATTATAATCATTGAAACAATACCAGTCCTATCCTTGCCTTCTTGGCAATGGTAAAGAGCAGATCCTTCTGCATTAGCAAGGACACTTACAATCTCTTTAACAGCTGGGTAGTGGTCAATTAAATTCCTATAAGACTGGCCAACAGTAATTTGTCCAGAAATAATTTTATCGATTTCTTCCTTCCTAAATTCCTTATCTGGAGCTAGGGAAATATGGTGATAGTCAAAATTTTCCTTGATTTTTTTGTGGGTATCAGATTCAAAGTCAATCTCATTTTCCCTTCTTAGGTCAATAATTGTTGAAACATTCAAATCTTTTAAATCATTTATATCAACATCTTCTACATCGTCAAGGCTTGCTGCCCTGAAATATTCGTGCCACTTTGTTGACCTATTATCAAGAGTTGGCACTCCTCCCAGGTCTCTGGCGTTTTTTATATGTTCTAGGTCTAATCTTTTTAAATATCTCATCTTACCACTTATCCTTTTCTCTATGTTTTTTAATTAGTATATAATCGTCATCTTTCATCTTCTCATACATTTTTTCTACCATGTAAACCGACCTGTGTTGGCCACCAGTGCATCCAAAAGCAATGGTAATGATATTCTTCCCCTCTTTAGCATAGGCGGGTAGGAGTCTCTTTATAAGGCCATATACCCTATCTTCAAATTCCTCTATAATATCAAATTGGCTAAGGTAGGCTGCTAATTTTTCGTCTGTGCCGTTTAATTTTTTAAGTTCAGGCACATAGAAGGGATTTGGAATAAATCTCATATCAAAAACAAAGTCAAAGTCAGCACTCACGCCGTACTTATAACCAAAAGATATGAGGTTTATTATCATATTATTAGTTTTATTGCTACTTGACTCTATGACTTGTCTTAGTTCAGCAATTTTGTAATTTGTAGTATCTATTAACTTATCAGAAATATCTCTGATTGGCTTAAGTAATTTCTTTTCCTTTTCAAGCCCATCTGAAACATTGCCGTATTCTCCTAATGGATGTGGCCTTCTTAGCTCGTTATATCTTTTTTGGATAATTTCATCACTAGAATAGATAAAGATTATTTCAGTGTCTTCATTGGCTTTTTTTAGACTTTTTATAGATTTATAAATATCATTGTCTACTGAAAATGACCTAAAATCTATAACAACAGCCATTTTTTCTATTGGATTTTTTTGGTATTTATTTAGTTCTATGAATTTTTCCACCAAATAGGCTGGAGCATTATCCATAGCATAGTATCCTAAATCTTCATAGGCCCTTAGGGCTGTTGTCTTGCCTGAGCCAGAAAGACCTGTAATTATCTTTAATTTCATCTATAATTCTCCGACTAATTTTACCTCACGCTCTAAAACAAAGCCTGTTTTCTCCCTTACAATATCTGAAACATGGTTTATGAATTTTAGCATATCCTCACAAGTAGCAGCCTCCCTATTTATAATAAAGCCGCAGTGTTTTTCACTAACTTGACAGTCGCCTTCCCTAAAACCTCTAAGGCCGCATTCGTCAATTAATTTTGATGCATAAGATCCCGTTGGTCTTTTGAAAGTTGAGCCAGCTGACTTTTTATCAAGTGGTTGTTTGGTTTGACGCCTGTTTGTAAAATCCTCATATCTTTCTCTAATCAAATCTTTATCGCCTTTTTCTAGTTTAAACTTAGCACTAACCACTATAAGATTATCATCAAAAATTCTTGAATGTCTGTAAGAAAAATTCATTTCTTCGTTTTTAAATGTATGAAGATTTCCTTCAAAATCAAAGGCCTTAATTTCTACAGCTACGTCCTTGATCTCCCCACCATAGGCACCAGCATTCATAGCCACAGCTCCGCCAACTGAACCTGGTATACCGGAAATTTCTTCCATGCCAGCAAGACCTGCCTCTATCGCTGCAAGACTAGCCTCATTTAAAGATGTACCAGAAAGTGCTGTGAGATAGTCGCCATCAATATCTACTTTGTCAAAATTATCACTAAGGATAATAACACATCCCCTGATACCCTTATCGGATACCAAAAGATTTGATCCCTTGCCCATGACAAAAGTTTCTATCTTGTTTTTGTAATTAAATTTTAAAAGTTCTTCTAATTCTTCTATGGTAGTTGGCCTTGCAAGTACATCTGCCGGACCGCCTATACCAAAAGTTGTATATGTTTTTAAGTCTTTGTTAAAGTCTATTTGACCGAATTTTTTGTTATTATAAAGAGATTTGTAGTCCATAATTTCTCCTTTTTATCTATTTCTTATATACTATACCATTTTGGGATGAAAACTCTCTTAAAAATATTGACTAAAAATTTGTAATTTTCATAAAACTTTGGTAGAATAATAAAGATGAATAAGGAGGAGGTGTAAATATGGCAAGAGCATGCGATATATGTGGCAAAGGTACAGCTTCAGGTAAGTCTGTAACATTCTCACATAGACAAATTAACAGAACTTTTAAAGCAAACGTGCACAAAATAAAAGCTATTGTTGATGGCACTCCAAAAACTATTAACGCTTGTACAAAATGTATTAAAAGTGGAAAAGTAGAAAAAGCTTAAGCTTTTTTAGTTTAGTACTAAATTAAAAATTTTTAAACTGGCCCTGTGGTCAGTTTTTTAATTTAGAAAAAAATAAGCTGGTAGATGAGAAATCCTCATTACCAGCTTTTTCTTTTTATTCGTATTCTTTAAAAATTTCATGATAGGCTTGTATCTGACCACCTATATCTTTTCCGAAAATATCAGAGCCTGATACAATCTCATCCACACCCAGGTCTAAAACTTCCCTTACATTGGTTGTTTTAATGCCGCCATCAACTTGGATTTTAATATCTAAGCCATTTTCATCAATATATTTTCTGTAAAGAGTCATTGTGGCCTTGGTCTCTGGCATAAATTTCTGCCCACCAAAACCAGGTCTTACACTCATTACCAAAATCAAATCGATTAGATCAAAATATTCTAAAAGTAATTTTGGATCTGTTTCTGGTTTGGCTGTAAGACCAACTTCCATTCCAGAGTCTTTTATAGCTTTAAGGGTCTTTCTGAGATCTTTGCAGGCTTCATAATGAACAGTAATCCTATCTGAACCCGCTTTTTTAAAGTCATCTATATACCTAATTGGCTCTTCAATCATTAGGTGGGTATCAAAGAAATAATCATTCTTACCCCTAATGTCAGAAATCACCTTAAAGGCAAAGGAAATATTTGGCACAAAAATCCCATCCATAACATCTATATGGAGCATTTCTATGCCCAAACCCTTGGTCTTATCTAAATCGTCTTGTAGGTTTGCAAAATTTGCTGAAAGTAATGATGGGGATAATTTTACCATTTGTTAAGTCTCCTTTGTTTTAATTCTTCAAATAACTGTAAATAATTTTTATAACGTGACTGGGAAATTTTTCCCTCTTCTAGATCTTCTTTGACCCTGCAAGATGGCTCGTTGATGTGGTTGCAATCCTTAAATTTGCAGGCCCTATCCCTTAATTCCACAAAGGTGTTTTTAAGGTCATTTTCATCTTCCAAAAAATCAAAGTCAAAGGAATCAAAGCCCGGAGTATCGAAAATAAAAGTATCCTCACCGAGTTTAAAAATTTCTGTGTGGCGAGTGGTATTCTTTCCCCTCTTTGATTTTTGGCTTATATCTCCAATTTCAATTTCCTTATCAATTAAGTTTGATAAAAAGGTTGATTTGCCAACACCAGACGCTCCTGAAACTGCAGAAGTTTTGCCCTTTAAGATTTCTCTGATTTTTTCTTTTGGAAAATCCTTGTAATTATCAATTAAAATTACTTCATAGCCAATATTTTTATAAATATTAGCCAGTTCTTCTATTTTTTCTTTAGAAGCCAGGTCTATTTTTGTAAGCATAATAGTCACACAAATATTTAAATATTCACACATGGCTAAGTACTTATCAAGATTATAAAGGTTAAGGGGTGGATCGTTTATAGTTACAAAAACCAAAAGCTGGTCAATATTTGCTATATTGGGTCTTTTGATTTCATTTTTCCTAGCAAGTAATCTTGTAATATAAGCCTTAGAATCTTCTAAGACCTCTATTTCAACATTGTCTCCTACCAAAGGCTTTTTGTCCTTTACCCTAAAATTCCCCCTGGCCTTGGCCATATAAACATTGTCCTTAGTGTCTACATAATATAATTCTTTTTGACTTTTAATTATTTTTCCAATCATTAATTAACCTGGTATACTCCGTAAGACTCATCATCAACTAGGACTTCAACGCTTGTTCCAGACATAGACATAAATTTAAGAACTAGGACTCCGTTCTCGTTTAAGTCACTTGCTGTATGGTAATCATTGTAAAGTAGGTCACTCCTATTGCCCTTATTATCAACCTTATAGATTTTGACATTGAAGTTTTCCTTATCAGTTGCAACATTTAACCTAATTTCAACTTCCCTATTAGGACTTGATTTCTTTTCTTCTTCCCCAAGGCTTATTACAAAATCTATTGCTGAATTTTCTGCAACCTCTGTTTCTGCACCAATTGATTGGCTAATGACATGGCCCTTGTCAATACTTGATGAATATTGATAGTCAACATTTCTTACTCTTAAGTGATTATTTCTTGCAGTTGCTATAGCATCCTTCTCAGACATACCAACATAGTTTCCAACCTTTATTATCTCTGTTGTATCTTCTTTTCCAACTGAAATCACAAGATTTATTTCAGTTCCTGATTGAACTTTGGCACCAGATGCTGGTTCCTGCCTAATTACCAAATCTTTATCAACAGTATTTGAATAATCTGTAGATGTTGTACCTATCTTAAGTCCAAGGTCTTTTAAGGTTTCTTCTGCCTGGCTTAGGTTCATATTTTTAAGCTCAGGAACACTTATTTCCCTACCAGATGATATAACAAGGTTTACAATAGTTCCCTTCTTTGCCCTTGTGGATGCATCAGGGTCTTGACTCATGACCTTGCCTTTCTCATATTCATCGCTTTCGGCATTTCTTGCTATATTTGCCCTAAAACCACGTTTTTCAAGTTGTTCAACAGCTTGTTCTTCTGTTAGGTTTACAACTGTTGGCACTTCTATTTCATCTGTAGAATTTCTTGAACTAAAGAAATACACAGCTGCAACTAAGATAAAGGCAAGAAGGGCCAGTGGCCAAATTTTTATAGAAGTTTTTTTCTTTTTCTTTTTATTCTTTTCCTCACCAGTTGATACATAAACTGCTTCCCTATCTTCTTCAATAGGCTCTTGGTAGGATTCTTTTTTTGGAACTACAATCGGAATTCTTGCTGTATCTTCAAAAGTATCCTCACCCTTAACTAGAGATTCGTCATCAAGGGCCTCAATAAGCTCGCTTGCATTTTGAAACCTCTCAGTTGGGTCTTTCTTTAAAAGCTTCATAATTATGTAGTTTAAATGCTTAGATAGATTTGGATTTATCTCCCTTGGAGGAATTGGATCATCTTGTATATGCATAACTGCAATTCCTACAGAATTATCCGCATCGAAAGGCACCCTACCTGTCGCCATTTCATACATGACAGCACCCAAGGAATAAAGGTCAGATTTTAAGTCTACAATCTTACCCTTTGCTTGTTCTGGGGAAATATAATGTACTGTTCCTAAAATTGAGCTAGTATAGGTTATAGTCGCGTTTGATGACACCCTTGCTATACCAAAATCAGTTACCTTACACAAACCATACTTATCAATCAAAATATTTTGTGGTTTGATATCCCTATGAACAATGCCCGAATCATGAGCTGACTTGAGAGCTTGGGCGATTTGGGTTGAATAATCGATAATATCGTGATTTTCAAGGACCTTTTCACGGTCAATCAAATCTTTTAAAGTCTCGCCCTCAACGTATTCCATAACTATATATTGTATTAGCTTGCCATTTAGCATATCCTTGCCTATATCATAAACATTTACAATATTAATATGGGAAAGCTTAGCAGCTGATTGGGCTTCGTTATTAAATTTCTTAGAAAATTCATCATCTTCAGCGTATTGGTCTTTTAAAATCTTGATGGCAACGTACCTATCAAGAAGTCTATCTTTGGCCTTGTAAACCTTGGCCATACCCCCTACGCCTATTTCTTTTATAATCTCATATCTACTGTCTAAAATTATTTTATCCATAATACCCTCTTATAGTAAAATCGTTGTAACAGTAATATTATCCCTGCCACCGTGGTCAATAGCTGCTTCTATCAACTTTGTTGAAATTTGATAGGGATCCTTATTAGCTTTTACTATATCTTTTATCTTATCATCTGTTAATTCGTTTGTAAGCCCATCTGTAACCATCAAAACTATGTCGCCTTCTTCCATAGGAAGAGACTTGCTATCAGGATTAATTTTTTCTTCTGTGCCTACAGCCCTAGTTATGGCGGACTTATTTATGAAGTTTTCTGCCTCATCTTCTGTTAAAGAACCACTATCCAAAAGGTCATTTACTAAGGAGTGGTCCCTGGTAAGCTGGCTTAAGGATTCATTCCTGTAAATATAAGCTCTGGAATCACCCAAGTGGGTTAGGTAATAGACCTTGTTTTTATGGTCTAGGCAAAGGCAAACTACTGTTGTCCCCATCCTTATGTCGCCTTCCTCAAGGGATAATTTGTAAATTTCCTCATTGGCATATAAGATTGCCTCTTCTTGGAGATTTATATAAGAATCATAGGCGCTTAAATCTGCTTCTTTTATGTATTTTATAAAAAGCTTGGATGCAAGTTTGCTAGCAAGGTCACCCTTGCTATGACCACCCATTCCATCAGCGACTATGAAAAAGTCTAAATCTCCCAGGCTAACATTTGAAAATGAGTCTTCGTTCTCACTTCTAATCTTGCCAATATTTGTGATTGTGCTAAATTTCATCCTTACCTCGCGTAATTATTTCTTAGTTGGCCACATGAAGCATCTATATCTTGGCCCATGGACCTCCTAATTGTAGCATTTAGGCCTCTTTTTGTAAGTCTTTCCTTGAAGTCTTCAAGGGCCCTTGCACCTGGTTTTTTATGGTCAAATTCCTCTATTGGATTTAGGGGAATCAAATTTATATGGACATTTTTTCCAAAAAGCAGGTCGTGGAGGTTTTCCACGTCTTCTTTTAGGTTATTAACACCATCTATTACAACATATTCAAAAGAAACCCTACGGCCTGTCTTGTCAAAATAATAATCTGTAGCCTCTATTAGGTCCTTAATATTATATCTTTTGGCAACCGGCATATAAACAACCCTTTTTTTATCGTCTGCATAATGAAGACTAAGGGCTAGATTTACGTCAAGGCCAGTGTCTGCCAAATCTTTTATCTTTGGAGCAAGACCTGATGTAGACAAGGTTATAGACCTATGGGATAGGTTTCTACCCTTAGGATCTGTAATTATTTCTATAAACTTTTTAATATTAGAAAAATTATCTAAAGGTTCGCCAATGCCCATTATTACAATATTTGAAATTGGTCCGTTAACTCTTTCTAAAAGATAAACTTCTTCGATTAGCTCTGAAGCTGTCATATTTCTAACCAATCCATTTTTTGTTGATGCACAAAAAGTACAACCCATTCTACAGCCAACTTGGCTTGAAATGCAGATTGTAGACCTATCCTTATAATCCATGTAAACTGCTTCTACTATATTTTTATCAGCAAGTTCCAAAAGGTATTTCTTTGTTGAATCCATTTTTGATTCGAAAGTCTTAAGGACCTTTATTTTATCAAAGTAAAATTCAGTTTTAAGGTCTTCTCGCATCTTTATTGGCAGGTCGGTCATTTGATCAAAATCATTAATTCTATTGACATGAATTGACCTATAAACCTGTTTGGCCCTAAATTTTTGATAGGATTTCTCCTTAAATAAGTCTTCAATTTCACCTATTGTCTTATCATTTATACTAATCATTAATTTTCCTAAATTTACTGATGAAAAATCCATCAGTCTTATCTTCAAAACTTTTGTATTCTATAAAATCTTTGCCGTCAATTTGAACCAATTCTAGGTTTTCTTTTCCTAATAGAAATTTAAAATTATCCCTATTTTCAAGTGGACCTATAGTACAGGTTGAATAGACTAAATAACCGCCTTTTTTGACGTATTTTATAGCATTTTCTAGAATCTCTCTTTGAAGGCTTCCTAGCCTTACAATCGTTTCCTTAGTTCTATTATATCGTATTTCAGGCTTTCTTCCTACTACTCCGAGCCCAGAACAAGGAGCATCGATCAAACAATAGTCAAATTTGTTTGAAAAATCTTCTACAAAGCTTGAAGCATCAAAGTTTGTAAGCTTTATATTTTTTAGTCCCAATCTCTCGATATTTTCTAAAATAAGCTTATTTTTAGCCTCTGAAATATCATTTGCAACAATTTCTGCTGTATTTTTTGTATATTCACCAAGGTAGGTAGTTTTTGTACCTGGGGCTGCGCATAAATCTAAAATCCTACTATTTTCATTCGGATCTAAGACCTCAACCGCCTTCATAGATGCCTCTTGCTGGATGGTAAAAAATCCATCCTCAAAAAATCTAGACGCCGCAAGTCCAGCAGGATTTTTAACTATAAGACTATTTTCAGAAATATTTCCTTCTTCTATTTCAAATCCAGAATCTATAAGAAAATTTTTTATATCCTCTTTATTAGTCTTTAAATTATTTACCCTGATAGATAGGTCCTTGATCCTGTCAGCATCCCTCAAAAAAGCCTTGGTGTAGTCCATTCCGTAAAAATCATAGATATATCTAGTAATTTCTTCTGGGAAAGAATACCTGATTGATAGGCTCTTTATGTCGTCTTTTTCATAAATTGTCGCAACTTCCTTTTCGTCCCTAATAAAGGCCCTTAGGATAGCATTGACGAAACCTGTTGACCTCTTATTTTTAGACTTGGTTAGGTCTACAAGTTTATCAACTGTCGCATAGTCCTTAGTTTCTAAAAAGTGAATATTATAAATTCCTATTTCTAGGATTAAGAGCACATTTTTGTGGATTTTCTTAAGCCTGATGTCAGATAATTTCCTAATCATGTAATCGATGTAGATTTTATTTTCCAAAACCCCATAGACTGTTTTTGTGATTAGAGGAAGGTTATTAGCCCTTCCCGCATAAGTATTTATCATATCTGATGACTTTTGATCTTCATAGATAACGGCTTTTAGAATATTAAAGATTATATCAAGATCAGTCATTTTCTAATACGAAACCCACTTCTATTTCATTTCCCAAAAGGAAAGAAGCTGTATCCATGGCTTTTTTACCAGGAAATTGGATTTTTTCAATCCTAATTGATCCATCTCCTGTTCCTATGACAATTTTATCCTTTTTGTTAGCTGCAAGAATTTCCCCTGGCTTGCCTTTTAAATCTCCTAAACTTGCCTTGTGAACCTTGGCGTTTTGTCCCTTATAGTCAAAAAAGGCCACAGGAAAACCAACCAAAGCTCTAATTTGATCTAAGATTTGGAGGCTTGTTCTATTCCAGTCAATCCTTCCCATTTCCTTATCAATTTTTGTGCAATATGTTGCTTTATCATCATCTTGAACAATCCTATTTTCATAAACTTGGTCAAAATTTAAAAGAGCATCCCTAATAGCTTCTGCACCGATTTTGCCGAGTTTATCTTCTAGGTCAAAATAATCATCACTTGGGTCAATATCCATTTCTCTTTGGATAAGGATATCCCCAGAGTCCATGGCTTTTTCAATTAACATGGCGGTTGCAGCTGTCTTTTCGTCCCCATTTAGGAGGGTAAACTGCATTGGACTAGCTCCCCTGTAAAGTGGGAGTAATGATGGGTGGAGGTTTATTATCTTATCCTTAAAATTATCTAAAAGTACATCTTTTATTAGTTGGCCAAAAGCAACTACGACAATGTAGTCAATTTCTAGGTCTTTAAGCATATTTACAAAGTCTTCTGTATTAATAGAATCCGGTGTTTCAACCCTAATGCCATTGTCTTCTGCGTATTTTTTGACAGGAGTAGGACTAAATTTATTTCGAGACCTCCTCTTATCTTTTCCTGACACAACTAGCTTTAAATTTATATTTTCATCCTTATAAAGAATATCCAAAGTCTGCAAAGCAAACTTTGGATTACCCATAAAACATATATTAATCATTGATTTCTACCAATTCTTCTGGCTTGTACTCTTCGATATACTTATCCTTAAATAAAATACCGTCGAGATGGTCAATTTCATGGCAAAGAATTACTGCTGGAAAGCCGTGGGCGTCCCAGATCTTTTCCTCTCCATTTTCATCTAAATATTTAACTTTAACATGCTCTGGTCTTTTTACAGTCGCATTAAATTCAGGTATAGAAAGACAACCTTCTACCCCAATTTGTTCTCCGTCTTTTTCAATTATTTCTGGATTTACAAGTTTTACTAGGCTATCTTCCCCATCTCTTGGGTCCACAACAATAACCCTTCTAAGGATACCTACTTGTGGAGCTGCAAGGCCAACCCCATCTGCGTCATACATAGTCTCTGCCATGTCATCTAAAAGGACTCTAATCCTGTCTGTAACTTGATCTACCGGTCTTGAGATCTTTCTTAAAATCGGATCTCCGTCTATTCTTATATTTCTAATTGCCATACTTCCTCCTTTGGAATAATTCCTAGAATTTATCTGCAATTTAATCTTTCTTATCCTTACTATTTTACTAGTTTTAGGCTTTTATTCAATTTTCTCCAAAGCCTATGGAATAAAGCTTTGAGATACCCTCATCATCTATGGTTACGCCATGGATTTTCTCCGCAAGCTGCATGGTAGTCTGCCTGTGGGTAATCATGATAAATTGGGTCTTATCTGATAGGCCCTTTAAGTATTCTATATATCTTTTGATATTAGCTTCATCAAGGGCAGCGTCAATCTCATCAAGGATTGAAAATGGAGCTGGATTTTGCTCAAAAATAGCAAATAAGAGAGCTACTGCTGTGAGGGCCTTTTCTCCTCCTGATAATAACGAAATTGATTTTAGGGACTTACTTGGTGGTTTTGCCTCAATTTCAACTCCTGCTGTCAGGAAGTCTTCGCTATCTAATATTAGCCTTGCATCTCCACCCATGAAAAGAATTTTGAAAATCTTGGTAAAATTCTCATTTATGATGGCAAAGTTTTTGGAAAACTCATCCTTCATTTCCTTTTCAAGTCTTACTATCATCTTTTCTATATCTGCCTTTGAATTTCTCAAATCCTCGACCTGAGCGTTTATAAAATTAACTTCCTTGTCGATATTATCAAAATCTTCGAGAGCTGTTTCTGTGAAAAATCCTACTTCATTTATCCTTTTTTGGATGTCTATTAATTCAGATTTTGTTGGACTTATTTTCTCATCTGCCTTAAATTTCTCAGCCAAATCATCAAGGCTCATTGTTATATAAGGGCTAACCTCATCTTCCAGATTCTTATAATTTTCATTGGCAGAATCAAGTTTATAAGAAATTTTAACCCTCTCTAGATCAAGGTTTTTTATTTCTTCCTCAAACTTTTGATTTTCCTCAATTAATTTGCTATTTTCGCCCTCTCTTTTTGATAGGCTATTCTTTAGGTCGGCGATTGTTTGACTTAATTTTTCAGCTTCTTCTTGGTAAAGCTTGATTGATTTTTCTAGAGTTTCTGCCTTTTTCTTTGACTCTTCTAGGTCATTTTCTAGATTAGCAAATAATTTTTCCTGGATTTTTTTGTTTTCCCTAATGTCTTCCAAGGAATTTTTGATATTGGCCAAGGAATTTTCCAAAAGGCTCTTATCCCTCTTATTTATTTCCAGCTTGTTTGTAAGACTAATGATTTCTTCTTTTAAAATATCAAAAGCCTTAGACTTTTCAGCAAGTTTAGTATTTTGACCTTCTAGGTCTTCCTTAAGGCTAATTTCTTCTGCCTTAAGTCTTTCAATATCAATGTCAGATTCCCTTTCTTCATAGTCAAGACCTGATTCATCAAGGTCTGTCCTCTGCTGGCTAAGAGATTCTATCTTTAACCTCAACCTTTCAATGTCGCTTGCAAGGTCTTTTTTCTTCTTATCTTTTTCTTCAAAATCTTGTTTTAAGTCTAATAGTTCATTTTTCTTAGTACCTAAGTCTTGGTTTATTTCAGAAATTCTTTTTTCGAAATCTTTTTGTTTTACACTTAAGTTATTTATCGAATTTTCTAAATCACTTAGTTTTTTCTTCCTATTTAAAAGATTGGTTGATGAACGTTTATTTTTATTAGTTCCTGCAACCATTGATCCCCAAGTGTTGATTATATCAAGGTTTAAACTTATTATCCTGTATCCTTTTATCTTTTTGGATAGGGAAATAGCGTCATCTATATCTTTTACAACCACAGTTGAGCCCAAAAAGTGGCCGATAATACTTGTTAATTTGGGATCATAGGCCACAAGCTCATAGGCCATGGCTATAACTTCAGGCTCTCTTGGTCTTTCTTTCAAGAATGAATTTATAGAATCAATTGGTAGGAAGGTTAGCCTGCCTAGCCTTTCCCTATTTACAAAATTTATTAATTCTCTGGTATCATCCTTGGTCCTTGTTACTATATTTTGAAGGCCTGAACCAATCAGAGTATCAATTATTTCCTCATAACCATTTTTTACTGAAATCAAATTGGCAAGAGTGTCTAAATAGAAGCCTCCAAGGCCGTTTATCTTTGTCTTTTTAAGAAAATCTTGGACAGGGTAAAAGTATCCCTGGTTATTTTCCAAAAGATTTTTTTCAATTTTATAATCAGAAAGGAGGGACTTTAGGTCTAATTTTAGATTATTTAGGCTAGAGATTGACCTATCTAATTCCTCATTTGCCACGTTTATAGCATCAGCAAGATTATTTGTTTTTTCTTTTAGGTCAAAAATTTCACCATCTATGATTTTTTCAGCCGCCCTTAGGGACTCGTATTCTTTTTCAAGTTCAGCTATTTCTTGGTCAAGCTTTTCTATTCTTTGCCTTTTCTCTTCAAGGTCTTTTTTTCTTTTTTCATCTATGATAGCCCTTGATTTTTCAAAGACTTGGTAGTCTAAAATCATAGCCTTAACTTCTTCATAGGCTATTTTTTCCTTGAAAATTTCATCATTTAAGGATTTTATTTCCTTTTCTAATCTGTCCCTAGTTTCTTTTTTGCTTTTCAAATCATTTTCAATTTCAAGGATAGATTTTTCTATTTGACCAAGGCTATCTTCCTTTTCCTCTAATTCCTTAGAATCTTTACTAAAATTAGTCTCAAGACTTGATAAGACATCAGCAATTCTCGCCCTATCCTTTTCGTCATAATCGAGTTTTTGCTCATTTAGTTTTAGGCTTGAATGGGCCTTTTCTATATTTTTCTCATAGGAAGAAAGGCTCGCCAAAAGATTTTCAAGCCTTTCCTTATCAAGATTGTAGTCTTTTTTGAAGGGACTGAGCTTTTCTTTTATTTCTAAATTTTGACTTTCCAGACTCTTTATATTTTCATCAAGATCCCTAATTTGATTTTTAAGATTATCTCTCTTTTTTATTAGGTCATAAGACTTGTTTTTTAGATAAAAAAATGATTTTTTATTTATTTCTTCGGTCAAATCTCTGTGCTTTAGATAATTTTCCTTGTAGGTCTTAAATAAATTGTAGTCTTTTTTCTTATATTCGAGTTCTTTCTCGATTATTTCAAGGTCATCATTAACAGACTCTAGCTTCTTGCTAGCTTCATCACGCCTATACTTGTGCTTAGAAATACCAGAAGCTTCTTCAAATATAGCTCTCCTATCCTTAGGAGAAGACATAATTATCTCATCAATCCTGCCCTGGCCAATTATGGAATAGCCTTCCTTACCAACACCGGTGTCAAAGAATAATTCCCTAATATCCTTAAGCCTGACTCTCTTGTCATTTATTTTATATTCATTTTCCCCAGACCTATAGATCCTACGAGTGATAGCGACCTTGTCATAAGGAATGTCGAGCTTCTTATTTTCATTAGAAAAATTAAGCTTAACTTCAGCTATATTCATGGAGCTTTTTGCCCCTGTAAAGATAACATCCTTCATATTAGCCCCACGAAGGCTTTTTACGGATTGTTCTCCCAAAACCCACCTTACGGCGTCAGAAATATTAGACTTGCCTGACCCATTTGGACCAACAACTGCTGTTATCTGGCTATCAAATTTTATTGTTGTCTTTTCAGCAAAGGACTTAAAACCCTTAAGCTCTATACTTTCTAGTCTAATTTAAATCACCACCGTACTTTTTTTCTACATAGGATTTTGTAAATGCTTTTAAATCCAAATCAATTTTCCTAGATTCATTTTCCAAATAAAAATCAAGGTCATTTACAAAGGCCATTTTAATCTTGTATTTGTCGTAAAAATATTTTTTGTTAGATTTTTTATTGCCTGCTATCAAAGAAATATCCTTAGCTTTTGCATGGATAAGGACATCTCCCCTTATATTTTCACTCTTAATAATTTCTTCAAGGTAGAGCCTATAAATATAAGCCTCCACAAGCTGCCTCATAGCGGCATGGAAAGGTCCTGCGACCACATCTCTTCCTTCATTAATGTTTTCTGTTGGCTGAAGACCAATCCTAATTACATTAATATCCTTATATTCAAATATCATTAGGATTTCCGCAGAAATTTCTACCGCCTCCTCAAGGCTTAGAGGCTGGTAGAGACCTGCTTGGTAGAGTTTTTCAAGCTTAGTATCCTTTATAACTAGGGTTGGGTAAATCCTAGCTATATCTGGTTTTATTCTCGCTGATTCAAGAGCAGTTGCAAGAATTTTTTCCCTATCATCTTTATATAAACCCGGCATAATTTGATGGCCCAGAGTAAAGCCATAATCTTTTATGAGTTTACTTGCCATTTTTGAATCAAGGGCAGAGTGGCCCCTCTCATTTGCGCAAAGGACTTCGTCGTCAAAGGACTGGATACCAAGTTCAATCGTATCTACCTCATAGGCCTTTAAAGTATCTAGAATGGAATTATTTATATAATCAGGCCTGGTTGAGAGTCTGATTCTATCAATAATGCCCTTCTTTTTGTAGTCTCCTGCAATTTTCAAATAAGAAACCATAGTTTCATAGGGAAGGCCTGTAAAAGATCCGCCATAAAAAGCAATTTCTTTTCTACTTTCTTTATCTTTAAAATAAGACAAATAATCTTCTACCTGCTTTCTAATAGAGTCATCATCCGCCTTGTCTTTGTAATTTGTAATTTTTACCTGGTTACAAAAAGCACAATCATGTGGGCAACCCAAAAAGGGTATGAAAATAGGAATAATTTGTCTAGTCATTATCGATCAACTCGCAAGCGGCCTTAGCAGCCATCTGTTCTGCTGTTTTTTTATTTTTCCCACAACCTTGGGCTAGGGGTCTGTTTCCAAGCCTTACTTCCATGGTGAAAGTCTTATCGTGCTCTGGTCCTTCTTCCTTGATTAATTCGTAAGAAAGATTCTTCTTGCTGTGGGTATTGTAATATTCCTGAAGCCTAGTTTTGTAATCTAAGAACATTGAATCATCATTTATAATTTCTAAGACTTCTTCCCTATAATTATCCCTAAGAAATTGAAAAAGTCTCTCATATGAAGAATCCAAATATATTGCCGCACACATAGCCTCAAAAGTGTCTGCTTTTACATGTTTTTTAAGCTTGCCGCCTTGTTTTTTCTCTCCCATGCCAAACCTTAAATATTTTGTTAGGTCAAATTTTTCGCTGGCCTTGGCAAAAGAATCTGTGCACACAATCCTAGACCTAGTCCTAGTTAGCCAGCCCTCAGGTTTTTCTTTGAAATTTTTGAAAAGATATTCGCTTACAACCATATCAAGGACAGTATCCCCCAAAAATTCAAGTCTTTCGTTGGATTTAGTCTTAACTCTTGCTTCATTTGTGAAGGATGAATGAGTAAAGGCTACATCTATCAATGCCTTGTCATTGAAGCTGTAGCCTATACTTTTTTCAAATTCTTCGATTTTTTCTAGTCTATCTTTTGACAAAGACATTAGTTTTTACTTTCTATTAAACTTACTATATCTGAAAGAGTTTCGATTTCATCTAGCTCTTCATCAGTAAATTCTATATCGAATTCTTCTTCAATAACCATGATAAAATCAACTAGGTCGATTGAATCGATATCCATATCGGAAATTTTGCTTTCAAAATCTAGGTCTGAAGTATCGATATCAAGATTTTCTTCTGCTAGTTTTACTAATTGTTCTCTAATCATTTAATTCTCCTTGTATTTTGTTTATAACATCCATATTTATATATTCAATGAGTCCTAAAATGGCATTTGAAATCGCTATATCGTTTGAATTGCCGTGGGCTTTATACACATAAGACTTTACCCCTAGTAGTGGGACACCACCAATATTTTGCGAACTGAACTTGCCCATAGATTTTGATAAATCATCCTTGATAGCAAGGGCAGCAAGCTTATTCTTAAAGGACTTATAAAAAATATCCTTCATTTGGGATTTAAAGATTGATATAACTCCCTCTGCGGTCTTAATTGCAACATTTCCTGCAAAACCATCTGCAACAATGACGTTAACCTTGCCTGTAAAAAGGTCTCTGGCTTCTACATTGCCCACAAAATTGACTTTTGAATTAGTCAAAAGCTCATAGGCTTCCTTGGTAAGCTTATCTCCCTTGTGACTTTCTACCCCAACATTTAAGAGTCCAACCTTTGGGTTTTCAATATGGATAACATTTTCCAAAAATACCTTACCCATGATTGCAAATTCTTCAAGGTAGGCTGGCTTACAATCCATATTTGCTCCCGAATCCATTAACAAGGTTGGTTCTCCTATGCTTGGAAGGGGTGCAGCGAGCGTTGGTCTATCTATGCCATCAATTCTTTTTGAAATAAAGATTCCTCCAGCCAAGATGCCTCCAGTAGATCCTGCCGATAAAAGTCCATCGTAGCCTTCTTCCTTTAGTTTATTATAGGCTAAAACCAGGGAAGCATCTTTCTTTCTCCTGATGGCTCTTACAGGGTCTTCATCATTTGAAATATATTCGTCAGTGTGGATTATTTCGTAATCTTTGATTTTCCCATCGATTAGCTTTTCTATTTCTTTTTCATTTCCTACAAATACAGGTATAAAATCTTTTTGTTTTAAGGCTAGGATTGCCCCATCAACAAGGACTTTACTTCCCTCATCTGCGCCAAATGTATCAATTAATATTTTCATAAAATTCCCCTTCTAATTTAATATATTATACTATAAGAAGTTAAATTTCCATAAAAAAAGAGTCTGTTGCTTGGCAACAAACTCCTTTAATAACTATTGTTCATCAATTACTGCTACGCCTTTGTATTCCCCACAGGATGGGCAAACTCTGTGTGGTAATTTCATTTCGTGGCAATTTGGACACTCAACATAGTTTGATCTGTTCAAAGTATAAGCTGAGGCTCTTCTTTTATTTTTTCTAGTTTTTGATGTTCTTCTTTTTGGTACTGCCATCTTTGACACCTCCTCTTATCAGTTTTAGCAATCTTTAATATTATATAAGCAATTTTCTTTATTGTCAAGCTTCTACGAGAGATTTTGTATCACGAGCGATCATTAATTCTTCGTTTGTAGCTATAACCATGATTTTAACCTTAGAATCATCAGTTGAAACTACATGACAACCACCACGAACATTGTTCTTTTCTGGGTCAATTTTGATTCCAAATTGTTCAAAACCTTTCATGATGTCTTCTCTCATTGGAATAGAGTTTTCTCCGATACCGCCTGTAAATACTATAGCATCGCATGAGCCAATTTCTGCCATGTATCCAGCAATATATCTCTTAACTCTTGTTACAAACATATCAAGGGCTGCTTGAGCTCTTTCGTTGCCTTCTTTTGCTGCACTTTCAAGGTCTCTAAAGTCGCTTGATACGCCAGAAACTCCTAGTACACCAGATTCTTTATTTAGTACATTTTCCATTTGATCTGGAGATAAATTATCTTTTTTCATTATATAGGTTACAGCTGAAGGATCCATGTCACCAGATCTTGTACCCATTACAAGGCCTTCAAGTGGTGTAAGCCCCATTGATGTATCATAAGATTTTCCATTTTTAACTGCACAAATAGATGAACCATTTCCTAGGTGGGCAGAAATTATATTTAAATCTTTTACATCCTTACCAAGGGCTTCTGCTGTTTTATTAGTAATAAAGTTGTGGCTTGTTCCGTGGAAGCCGTATTTTCTAATAGCGTCTTCTTCGTAGTATTTATAATCTATACCATATAGATAAGTTCTTTTTGGCATAGTTTGATGGAAGGCTGTATCAAATACTGCTACGTTTTTAACATTTGGTAATAGTTTTTCGCACGCTTCTAGACCCATAAGGTTGGCTGGATTGTGTAGTGGAGCAAATTTTTGATATTCTACTATAGCTTCCCTTACTTCTTTGTCTATAAGAGCTGATTTTGTTATCTTTTCTCCGCCGTGGACAACTCTGTGACCTACAGCATCAATCTCGTTAAGATCTGATATAACACCATTGTCTTTGTCAACTAGGGCATCAAAAACATGTGAAACCGCTTCTGTATGGTCTTTCATATTTTCTTCTATTATATATTTATCATCACCCTTTTCTTGGATAAGTTTTGAGCCTTCAATGCCGATTCTTTCAACAAGACCCTTTACCATTACTTCTTCATTATCCATATCAAACAATTGATATTTAAGTGATGATGAACCACAGTTAATTACTAATACTTTCATTTTTCCTCCAATTTATTTTCTAAATTTCTATAATCATTATACCGTAAATGTTTTTTTGGCAATCTCAATAAACATTCTTGTATTCGATTTGGATTTTCTTATTTTCATCTTCTTTATATTTTAAAATTGCCTGGCCAATCGACCCTTTATACTTCGCTGTTATAGCTATAACCTTAGTATCCTTGCCTTCATTGTTTTTAGCATCTGATTGCCCCTTATTAATTTTAATCTCTGACTTATGGCCAAATTTTTTTAAAATGTCATAATTGTTTATGGATGGATCTATGTTTTTTTCGGCTACTAAGATATTTAAGAAGGATTCTGCCTCATACATGGCAATTTTTTTGTTATAAAGAGCCTGGCTGGAATCAAAATTTGTTTCATTTTCCTTGTAAATAAAGGTAATTGTAAGGCCAAAAACTAGGAGAATTAACAAAACATATATACTTATAAAGGCCTTTTTCATAATTTTTTGTCTCCTACATAGATTGCCGTCTCAAAATTATATCTACCATTCTTACTTGTAAGATTAATTTTAATAATTTTTGTCATTTCATCATATTGTAGATTAATTGGTCCGCACTCACTTATTTTATTATTTGTTCCATTTGAATCTTTGCTTTCATCAGAACTGTGAACATATAAAAATCCATCTTTGGAATAAAAATTATAACACATTTTTCTATAACCATTGTTATTATTAGACCTATATATGAAAGCATTAAAATTAGAATCTTTATTAGCAGCAACTTCGATTTTATGGCTCATTCTCAAAGTATTATCCATAAAAGCCATAGCTGTGTAAGCTTGCTTGTATTCTTTTTCATCCTCGTATGACCTATTTAATGTATTGATATTAAGTGAAAACAAATTTGATAAAACAAGGACCAAAAAAGAAATTATAGCAAGACTTATGATAAGCTCTATTAAACTAAATCCCTTTTTCATTATAGGCCTCAATCAATTCAAAAGTCTTTTCTCCATAACTCGCCCTAATCTTTTTATAAGTTCCCTTAAGGGATGGATTGTTATATTTTTCTATACTTATATTTATATTTTTCCCATTTATTTCTTCTATATAATTACCAATTTTTTTATTCCTACTTGTTTCTATTGCCTCTTGCAAAACAAAAGAAGTATCAGCTGTATCTTTGGTTTTCCTAGAAAGGTCAAGATTTGTCCCTAGTGAAGGTAGTAAAAATAGACTTATAAAACTTAAAAGTAGGATAGCAAGAAGCACTTCTATTAAAGAAAAGGCCTTACTTGTTTTTTTCACTTAGGTAACCTCCTACAGCTTGGATTGTAAAATTCCATTTGATCTTAGGATCTTTTTTTGAAACAAAATCTAAATTATAAGCCTCCTCAATTTTATCTGAAGAAACATAAGCATCTTCATTAAATCTAATATTTTCTGTATTCAAGGATTTTATGTATTTCAAATCTCTAGTTTTTTCCTTATAACCACTTAATATGTATCCAGAATCAGTAAATTTTATAAAGTTTTTAGTCCCAGATGAGAGTGATAGATCTCTCAAGTAAGAATAGTCATCAACAAAAGTCTGTATTTCGTTTTTTGCACCAATTTTATCAATTATTGAAAACTTTAAGGTTAAAACTCCAAAGCTAATGCTAATTATTGCCAAGACCACAATTAATTCTATTAGAGTAAATCCACGTCTTTTCATAGGTAGTCCTTAAAAAATAAAACAAGTAAAAATCCGATTGAAATGGCTGGACAAAGAGCTATAGCCCCCTTTAAGGATCTTTGTATTAAAGCTTTTATAATCGCAAATACAGCTCCAACCCAAATTGAAAATAGAATAAAACATGGGATTAGCGGATTTTCTAAAAAACAAAATAGGCCCAAATAGAAAAATAAGTCCCCATCACCTAGTCCGCCCTTGGAAACCCATCTAATGAGCAAAAATCCTAGGCTGAAAATAATACTATAGGCTAAAAATTTTAGGTCAACAGATAAGAATATCAACCTATAAATGAAAGCCAAAATCAAAAGCACTTTTAGGTCCCTATCGTATATTTCCATGTATTTGTAATCTGTAAATGAAATTAAAAGACAAAGACTTAGGCCGAGTCCGATAAAAATCCCCTCAAAAAAACCATAATAAAAAAAGGCAAAAACAAAGCCAAGGCCTCCTAGAATTTCTAATAAGACCTCGTCTATAGAAATTTTTTCCCCACAGCACCTAGTACTTCCCCTTAATAAAATAAAGGAAAAAACTGGCACTAAGTCTCTTTTTAAAATCCTTTTGCCGCAATGGTCGCAAAAAGAAGGAGGAGAAAGGATTGAAATCCCTTCTTCTCGCCTATAAACCAAGGCTCCTATAAAAGATCCAATAGAAGCCCCTAGCATGAATATTAAAAAATATATTAAAATAACGGCTAATTTATTTTCCATTTATATTATTCTATCAAGTTCCACTATTAGTTTGAGGTTTTTTCTCTATTAATCCATCAAACTCATTTTCTCCTGGACTTACTGTAATTACTTTATTTTCATATTTAACTTCATAGATTTTATCATTATCGCTAAGTCCATTTGGAACATCTGGCCATTTTTCGATATAGAGCTCATAGGTTTTATCGTCTCCTGCCTTCCCTTTCCAAGTAAAAGCTTTATCCTCATCCAGAATCTTCATCCTAGCCGCAGACTTTAACATCTCCACATTTGCCTTGTGGGCTGTTACTGCAGCCTGTATTCTAGATTTATTATATTTAGGAATAGCAATAGCCGCCAAAATTCCCAAGATAGCTATTACTATTATTAATTCAATTAAGGTAAATCCTTGTCTTTTCTTTTTCATATTACACCCCACTTAATCCATTTATAGAATCGAACATCGGTATAGAAACCGAAAACACAACAAAAGCTACGAGTAGACCCATTATTATGATCAAAACTGGTTCAGCAAGGCTGGTTAGCCTTTTGATCTTAAATATGTATTCATTGGCAAAATATTCATTAGCTTTTTTCATAGTGACATCAAGACTTGAGGTCTCTTCCCCAATTTCAACCATAGAAATTAACAAAGGTGAGAATACTCCCGTATCCTTAAAAGCCTCACTTAGGCTCACTCCCTTATTCACAGCACTTTTAATTCCAAGTAGGCTTTCCCTTACATAAGCATTTTTAAAAGAATCCGCCAATATATCAAAGGAATAAATAGTTTCTATGTCCCCTCTTTTTAGGATATAATAAATTGATGTCAATTGGTATTCGACTCTTAACCTATTGATTTCCCAAAATGGTCCCTTGGTAAAAATAAATTTATCAATCATTACCCTTCTTTTATAATTTGTCCTTAATAGCAAATATACCAAGACAAATAAAGTGATAAAAAGGAAAATCACTAGGTGGTATTCAGCAAAAAAGTTCGATATGGCTAGCATTATCCTTGTAGGAAGGGGCAAGACCATGTCAGAACTTTTAAAAATTTCAATAAAACTTGGCATAACAAATTTAATGATTGCAATAATTACTAGGATGCTTACTATTAGTACCAAGATTGGATAGGTCATGGCTTGCTTAACTGTGGATTTATTTTTACTTTCTTCAAAAATAAAATCTGACAAATCCTTTAAAATTTTTCCCAAAGAACCTGTATTTATCCCAGTTCTAATAAAGGCAAGGACTAGGGGTGAAAAATAATCTTTTGCTTGATAAAAAGCCTCATAGGTCTCAAGTCCCCTATCAAGGCCATCTTTTATTAGCTTTACTGCTCTACCAACCCTCTTATCTGGTCTCTGCCTTAGGATAATATTTAAACTATCATATAAACTTATGCCTGAATTTAAAAGCAAGGATAGCTCGCTTAGAAACAAGGACATAGTCCTAGAATCTATCTTCTTAGGTCCTATGTCCTTATTTAAAATACTTACTATCCTGTTAAGATTTTCCCTATTCAATTAAACATTCATTAATTCTTTGTTCTTTTTCTCAGCTAATTCTTCGATAGTTTTAATGAATTTATCGGTGATTTTTTGGATTTCATCTTCAAGTGTGTATCTATCGTCTTCTGTAACATCACCTGATTTTTCAGATTTTTTAACCTCATCCATAGAATCACGTCTTACATTTCTTACTACTATTTTTGCATCTTCTGCATAGGTATTTACTTCTTTGGTGTATTCTTTTCTTCTTTCTTCTGTTAGGGCAGGGAAAGGAAGTCTTATGATTTCACCGTCGTTACCTGGAGTGATACCTATATTTGACTTAAGAATTGCTTTTTCAATTGGTCCAATATTATTTTTATCCCATGGCTTGATTACAAGTAGTCTTGCTTCTGGGATTGATATTGTAGCAGCTTGGTTGATTGGTGTTTCTGTTCCATAATAAGAGAAGGTTATACCATCAAGGATTGCTTCTGTTGCTCTGCCAGCCTTGATTGTAGATATTCTTCTTTCAAAAGAATCTACAGCTTTTTTCATTCCATCATTTGCGTCTTTTTTTATTTGTTCGTATAGCATTTTAAAAACTCTCCTTTACTCTTGTTCCAAGATTCTCATCTTCAAATACTCTTACCATATTTGCCGGATCATCAATTCCAAAAACAATTAATGGCATGTTGTTATCCATACAAAGTGAGGTTGCTGTTGTATCCATTATCTTTAATTCTCTTTGAAGAATTTCCTTATAGGTTAGCTTGTCAAATTTTTTGGCATCTGGGTAAACATTTGGGTCCTTATCATAGATACCATCTGTGCCTGTCTTGCCTAGCAAAATTACATCAGCGCCAATTTCTAGAGCCCTAAGACTTGCTGTAGTATCAGTTGAAAAATATGGAAGTCCTGTTCCTGCTGAAAATATTACAACTCTGCCCTTTTCAAGGTGCCTTACAGCCCTGCGTCTAATATATGGCTCTGCTACTTCCTTCATAGAAATGGCTGTCATTAGCCTTGTATCAAGGCCAATTTCTTCAAGAGTTCCTTGGACCCTAAGACCATTCATAACTGTTCCTAGCATACCGATATTATCAGAACTTGCCCTATCTATGGTAGTACCTGATCTTCCTCTCCAGAAGTTTCCCCCACCAACAACTATGGCAACTTCAATCCCTTTTTCAGTAAGGATTTTGATATTTTCGCAAATTTTGCTAATCATCTCATCGTCAAATCCAAATCCAGTCTTGCCGGAAAGGGCTTCGCCGCTTAATTTTAATATAATTCTTTTTGTATCCTGCAAAATATTCCTCCTACTTATTATTAATTATAACCTATAAATGATAACATTTGCAAGTCTTTATATTTTTATCTTTTTTGAGTCCAAAAGTTAAAATGACCCATTCATCCAATTGCCTCTAAGATAGATAATATGGGCAATAATGCTAATCATTACATTAGAAATAGACATAGCAAGCCAAATTCCCGTAGCGGCAAGGTCTGTAAAGTATTTAAAGAAAAACAGGAGAGGAATCCTTATTACCCAAAGCCTTAATACATCAATAAACATTGAGTATTTTGCATTGCCTGATCCTTGGAAAAGTCCCTGGTAAATGAAAAACATATTTAACATGACAAGGGTAATTAAGGTATAGGCCATATAGGTGTCAGCCTCCTTCATTAGGGTTGAATCAAGTGGTGCGTCTATGAAAAATTGGAGGATTTGGAACCTGTAGATATAACTAATTATAGCGATTATAATTGACATAATAACTACTATAATAGATGCTTTCTTGAAAGTTTCCTTGACTCTTTTTATATTTCCAGATCCTATATTTTGTCCAATAATACTTGTAATCGCTGATCCTATCCCACTTGGAGGAATATTTAGTAGGCCTGAAATCCTATTAACCATACCATAGGCCGCAACTGTGTCTGTCCCGTAAGATTGAATAAAGGAGTTTAGGATAATAAAACCTGCAGCTGTTCCCATTTGTCCAATGACTGCTGGTGTAGCTATGGTATAAATTTTCTTAACAACTTGCTTTTCCCATTTGATATAAAATAGGGATTCATAATTTAGTTTGATTAGGTCCTTATTTGTCCTAAGGTGTATAAAACCAAATAGACACATCAAGGTCTGGGTCAAAACTGTTGCTATAGCTGCTCCCTTTACACCAAGTCCTAGGCCTGTAAATCCAAAAATAGGGATAGTATCAAAGATAAAAAATGGATTTAAAACCATATTTAAAATTACACAAGTTGTACTGATTATAGTTGGAATTGAGTTTTTACCTTGAGCTTGGAAAATTGCCGCATAAATAAAATACAAAAATATAAAGGGGATCCCAAAATAAGAATATTTCAAATATTCCACAGAAAATATATGTAAATCTCCAGTCGCTCCCATCATGGTCACAATAGCTTCTGCTGTAAAATATCCCACAACCATAAAAATTAATGAAAAATAAAGTGAGATATTTATAATTGTGTCATTGTATTTTTGGGCAAGCTTTACATTATCCATGCCTATTAGCTGGGAAATTAAGGAAATCGCCGCTATTGATAGGCCTATACCTATGGAATTAAACAAAAAAATAACAGGCCAAGTAAAGGAAGTTGCTGCAAATTCTGCAGTTCCAAGCTTACCAAGCCAGAAGGCATCAGCTAATGAATATAATTGCTGGATAAAGTTATTTAATATAATTGGAATGGAAATTACAGCAATTGCCCTGTAAATATTTCCATTTAAAATCAATTCTCTTCGGTCTTTTTTCATATCTGCTCCTTGCAAAATCTTATGAATATTCTACCATAATTGGGATTAAAAATATAGATAGTTATGATTACTATTTGATTTTGCTCTCTATTTTCTCAAAATAAAAACTAGCAAGTTTTTTTAATATCTTGCTAGTTTATTTTTATTAAATTATTTTATAATTGTGCATTAATGGACCAGAGCCTTTGCCTAAGTCTAAACCCGCTCTTAAAGCTCCTGTTAGGTAGTCTTTTGCCTTTTCTATTGCCTGGTCAATGTCATAACCCTTGGCAAGATTTGCCCCTATAGCACTAGAAAGAGTACAACCTGTGCCGTGGGTGTTTGGATTATCGATTCTTTCAGACCTAAACCACTTAAATTCGCCATCCCTATACAAGAGGTCATTGGCATCGTTAACCCTATGCCCTCCCTTAAGGAGAACTGCACAGTCGTATTTTTTGCCAATCTTTTCTGCTGCCTTAATCATCTCATCCTCATTTGTAATTTCCATACCCGCTAGGATTTCCCCTTCAGGAATATTTGGTGTAATCACATCTGCAAGAGGGATTAATCTGTTAATCAAACTATCCATAGCCTCTTCTTTTAGGAGTTTAGCTCCAGATGTGGCAACCATTACTGGGTCTAGGACAATATTTTTTGCCTGATATTTTTCAAGAGAAGCAGCTATTGCTTCTACGATTTCTGGCGAAGATACCATGCCGATTTTAATTGCATCTGGGTAAATATCATTAAAAACTGCATCCATTTGCTCTGTGATGAATTCTGGGCTTACATCAAGGATGCCAGTCACTCCTTGGGTATTTTGTGCAGTAAGAGCTGTGATAACACTCATAGCGTAAACCCCATTGACGGTCATAGTCTTAAGGTCGGCCTGGATACCTGCACCGCCTGATGAGTCAGAACCTGCAATTGTCAAACAAGTTTTCATATTATTCTCCTTTTTAGTTATAAATTTCTTTTACAAATTTGCTGTCCTTAAGCCTTGCTAAAATTATACAAGCAATGATTGTTCCACCTGCTGTTGATGCAAAAAATGGAAGGATATAGGTGTAAAAGGCTATATCTGCGGCAGATTTGCCCATAAGTAAGACTGCAACAGGATAGGCTGCTAGACCGCCTAAGATAGATGTGCCAAAGATTTCTCCACATGCAGTCAAGGTTAGGTTTTTGGTTTTTTTGTAGACTATTCCACAAAGAAGGGCACCAAACATAGAACCTGGAAATGCCATTAGGCTGCCAAGGCCTGCCATATTTCTAATTAATGAGGCCACAAAGGCTATCACTATTCCATAAAAAGGACCTAGGGTTACTGCTGCAAACATATTTACTATATGTTGGGCTGGTGCACACCTGGAAAAAAAGACAGGAAATGAAAATGTAGATCCTACTACTGCGAGCGCTACTAAAAAAGACGCTAGAACTAATTTCTTAAGTTTTGTATTATTCATAAATACTCCTTTAAAATATACTCACAGAAAAGCAAATAAAAAAAACTAACCGCAAGGTTAGCACATTAAAAAAAGACTCCTTACGCCGGCATTATCCGTATCAAGTAAAGGGTCGAAGTCAAAACTTCCTCTCAGCTATAAGCTCCCCTGTTAAGTCTATTTTATGGTAAATAAAAGATGGTGTCAAATAATTATTAATTCGAAAAAAATTTAAGTCTTAAATTTATTAATAATTAGCCTTTCAGAACCTAAATCCGCCTGTTCCTTAAATTCAAATGCATTAATTCCCAATTATTACACACATTGCACACACGCAAAAAAAGAAGCACTGGAATCAATGCTTCTTTTTAATATTTGGTGCGGGATAAAGGGACATTACCTTCCTTATATATAGGCATCTTTGCATAGCATAAAATAATAGCACACGAAAAGCAACAAAAAACATTAACCGTTGGTAACTGGTTGGTAACAATTTTAAAGAGGGGCATCACCCCTCCTTTTTTTTTGCATTAGGATTTTCATCCCAAAAAATATCTATCAGCTCTTTCAGGTCTTCCTCATCTGCCCAGTGCCTAACAAAAGTTCTTGCATTAGACCTATACCTTATATATCTTTTCCTATCAGGATTTTTTTCCTCCCACTTTCTGCTAGCCTTGACCTGTGCATCACTTGTTTTGTTTTCCATCCTCTTCCTCCTCTATCTTTACCTTATATTTTGCCTGCTCGTTAAATTCCTTTAAAATAGGCTCAAAATATTTCTTTTCTGCATCTAATCTCGCCTTTTTTGCATCTTCCAAGGTGCTATAAGTACCTAAATATATCTGTTCGCCTTTAAAATTGATTATAGCACTATAATTGCCAGATGGTTTTCTGCTAACCCCTTTTACTCCAGTAATGCTTCTTGGCTTATAATTCAAGTTAGTAACTCTAGTACCCTTATATAGATAAGTATTAAGCGTGTCTTTCCCCTTATCCTCTCGGTAACACCCACACGATACCACATTTGCAGTATCTCCTATAACTGTACTCATCAAAGGAGATGTAAAATTACCACAATCACACTTACACTTTAAATAATAAGCTCTCCTACCCTCCCTAGTCTCGGCAAAGACATCAAGGATTGTCAGCTTTCCAACCCTTTTACCTATCAACTCTTTTTTTAGCTTATCAATTCGCTTCTCAGCTCTAATTGTACGACCATCTTTTAATTTAGATCTCTCTGCTCTTGCCTTATCTCTCGCTATTCTAGCCTCATCCAAAGTATCAAAACTACCAATATATACTGTTTTCTTTTTTATTACCAATGATACTTTGTACTTGTCACCTCTTTTTACGATGTTAGTATCAACTGTTTTCTCGACTTGCCTTTTCCTTGCCATCATCTACTCCTAAACTTAAAGCCCCAATCAGGGGCTTAGCTATGATTAATAATATTTTTTATCAACTAAAGCGTTAGTTATATGTGACCACTTAAGAGCCTTGCCATCTTCGATTGCATCTATATATTGACTATCAAAAGCTTCATTGATTGTATCAAGTACATCTTTAATATTTTCTATACTATAGACTTCTTCAGTAATCTCCTCCAAAAGCTCTTCATCTTCTACCCAATCAAATTTTCCTTTTAAATTTTCGTTCCAATTATTAATTATTTCTTTTTCGTTCTTGCCTTGTGCATATATAATATCGTTGATTAAATCTATTATTTGTAACATCTTATACCTCTTTCTTGACACTTTTTCTTTTTTGTAATATAATCAAACTATAGATATCCGCATTAGCGGAGGTGACCCTACTTTTTAAAAAGTTAAGGGGAAAAATTTTATACCCGCATTAGCGGGGCGACTAAGCTCTCTATATGAGAGCTTTTTTATACCAATTTTCCCTACATTGCTTTAATAAAAAGCAACCCATAATCTTTTATGCTCTACAACATACTCTTCTTCGCCATCTTCGTTTTCTTTAATATATCTTTCTCTGCCTATCTTTATAGGATTGTGGCGATAAAACTCATTGAGTGCGTGAACCCAATATTCCATAATAACTTCTTCGTTAGGGTCTTCTAACCACTCACTTCTTTCGTATATTTGAGTATAAACTGTATCATCATCTTCACCACAATTATCATCTTTAAAACAATATTCGCCATCCTCATTGATTTCAAGCCTTACTACTTCATGTTCAGGTTGTCCATCGTAATCAACCTCTCTAAACATATCTAGCAAATCTTGACCACTAACCTTTGCATCAACATCTATATAAATATCTCTTGTCATTTTTTATCTCCTTTAAAATTTTTATGTATTTTTCATAAGCCCCTTAATCGGAGCTATTATTAAAATTCTTTATTTTCTAAAAGTGCTGCATAAGCTTCATCAAATTGATCTATATAAATATCGATTGACTCTCTAGCAAATTCATCTACGCCCTTGTCTATAGCTTTATTTTCAGCGTTGAATAAAAATTCTTTGTAATCATCTGCAAAGTCGCTATAAAAATCTTCAATTTCGTCATAGCAATCTAAATCGTCTTTGTGTTCTTCCTCAAATTTTTTTCTTAATTCTTTTATATCTTCTTCGCTTGCGTAATCTTCTAGCTCATCATAAGTATAGGCATCACCTAGTCTTGAGTCGCCACCATCTGCTTTCCAATCAAGTATAGCTACCTTTCTACCATAGTAAGTATCAGCTAAGCTTCTATAGTTGCAAGATGGCATTGCGTCTATATCGCCAGTTACAGTATCAATATATATTGTGTAATCAATATTAGCTGTTGCTTGCAAATTTAAAAATAAATCTTCTAGACCTTTGTCATATTGTTCGCCTTTTACTGTGTAATCTTTTCTATCTTCATAAGCTTTTAATTGTTTTTCCATTTTGATCTCCTTTAATTTTTTTATTTTTTGTATCTCTTATCTTAATCTTATTATAACACGGGTGTTATATATTGTCAAGACTTTTTTTTAAAAATTTACGACTAATATCTCATAAAACAAACATATCTAAAAAAATCAATAAACATAAAAAATAAACATTGAAATTTCAACAAAGCTTCATATTTTACGTTTTAAGCCCCTCAAATTATCAAGGCATATAAATACCCTCTGAAAAGATTAACTAAAGACCTACATATACAAGAATTTAAAAAAAACACAAAAAAAGACCCGCCCCAGTACAGGCGGGTTTTAGTGTAAAATCTCGGAATACCTCGTTTCTATATATTTTTGTACTGTAGCCAGTCGGCATAAACTTTTTTACTTACTTACTTCTTTTTCTTAGCCTCGTGGACTCTTCTATGGACTGCGTCGTCTATATACTCATCAAAAATTTCCTCTGATCCAAGATACTCTTTTAAAAGCTCCTTGCTTTTAGCATCCAAATCTTTTTTGATTTTCTCCTTGGCATCCTTCAAGACTTTTTCCTTTGCTTTCTCGTCAAACTCCAAAGTCTCGCTTTCTTTTAAAGGCTCGACCATAGTTTGATTAAGGCTAGCAACTATAGTCTCCGCCAAATCCAGCACTTGGTCATAGACATACTTCTTAGTTTGATTTTCTTCCTTTTCCACTTTAACCCTAGTCAACTTTATCTGCTCTCTTACAAAGCTTAAAACCGCTATCATGCAAGCAATCCCAATTAAAATCATAAAACTATCTTTCATCTTTTATCCTTTCTACTTAATCCTAATCTTCTGACCCTTATAAATTAAATTAGGGTTTTTAATTTGTGGATTAAGCTTAATCACACTATCAAGGCTTACACCATGAGCCTTGGCAATCGCCCCGAGGCTATCCCCAGCCTTTACAACATAGTAAACAGGACGGTTTCTTAGTTGCCTATTGACTTCATTCTGGACATCCCTATAAGAGTAACCTGCCCTCTGGAGTCTGGCCTGCCTATCAGCACCAACACCCCACTTGCCGTCAATCACTTCTTTTGCTAAATCCTGCAAGCTTTTTTGTGGTTTAGCCTTTTCAGTATCAGCACCTACCCACCTGAAAAAGCGGACAGGCACCTTTGAACTATCCAAATAGTAAGAATAGCCCTCGCTCTCGTTATTAGTGGTTACCGTGCCATTGCCATAATTACAGTGGATAATCTCCCCTTTTCTGGTAAATAATCCAGTATGACCATAAGCACCACCAGACCCACCTTCACGACCCTTAACAAAAATATCTCCCCTTCGTACTTCACTATAAGGTATCTCTTTTAGATATTTTCCTTGACGGGCTAGCTTAAAAAGGTCTTCAGTGCTGCCATTATACATAGACTCAGGAATAAATCCTCCGACCTTGCCACACTTAAAGGTAAAGCTAGAGCAATCATCAGTAGATGACTGATAGGAAGCCTCTTTTCCAATCCTACCTCCGCCCATAACATACCTAGGCTTATGCCAGCGACTCTCCGCATACTTCATCATCTTTTCAATACTTCCCATATATACCTCCTTGTGCATATAGGTGTGCAAATCAAACACTTGCAATTTCAACATTTAATCAAGGTCTTGTGACTATCCTTGTGAAGATAATCCAAAACCTTGTGCATCAAAAAAGAGACTAGACTTAGCTAATCCCTAATCCTTTTTTAAATTTCTCACTTCTTTCTTGATTTCCTCCGCCATCTCCTTAGTCGCAAGCTCTTTTGTAGTCTCTTGCAAGGTCTCAAGCTTGGCATCAATCTTTTCTATCCTAGACCCCAAGTCATCAAAGTGACTTTCCGCCACACTATCATGATTTTTGAGTTTATCCTCAAAATTATCTAACCTGACGGTGTTAGTTGCTATAATGTTTGCTAATTTTTCAGATATTTTTGTTGACTCCTCCATCCACTTGGTCTGACTTTGTCTATACTCTTTCCTGTCAGAGATAGAGACCCAGAGATATATCCCAGCTATAACAATCAAGACTCCTAGGTCTGATATACTTCTAATAATATTAATCACAATTTAATCACTCCCCATAAAAAAGAAAAGGGGCTATAAAGCCCCTAGATCCTTACTCTTCTACTGCTAGATCACCAGCTCCCATATCCTCAAGTTGCTTTTTAACTAAAGCTTTAAGCTTAGGATTTTTAACATCTGAGAATTTTCTAGTACCATTAACTATGCAAACTGCATAACAAAAAGCTATCCCTATCATAAATTCACCCCCTTTCTCTCTTAAACTTTTAAGTATATAAAAAGCAGTACCAACTGATACTGCCATACTTAACCTATTCAATTTTGAGTACTTCTTTGATTTTTGTAATCTCATCATAAATTTCAGCGATCCCCATCGAAAGCATTTGCTCACTCTGACTCTGCTTTTCTATCCCCTCAATCTGTGCCTCAGCAAAATAAGAGGTTGTATCACTCATCTTTTTTTCCACATTTTTAATCTCTTTTGCCACATCCTCCACCTTTGGTAAAGGCTCATGCTTTTTATGTTTAACGCCCATTAGTCGTAAAATCCTCCTATACTTGATACACTTAAGACCTCGGTTGCAGTCTTTTTATCAGCTGTAACCCTGATATTAACTGCCCATTTAGTCGCAGTCTTTGATTTATTGCTAAAGAAAATCTTATCACCACCAAGGACCTGAGTTGTACAATCCTGCCAAACGGGCTTAGAATCCAAGGCATTATTGGTGATTTCAACCTTGATACTAGCTCCGCTTGGTATGGTTGCCCCCATGGATAAAATCGCCCTTTCTGGCATCTTATCTATCCCTTGGAGTCCCGCCTTAGCACACTCAAAGTCAAGTTTTCTTACATCCTTCTCAAAGCTAATCTCTTTAACATCCTTACCTTGCTCGGAGTCGACAACCTCAATTTTTAAGATATGCTTACCATTCAAGACCTTTTGCCAGTCGCTAGCTGATAACTTAGAGTTATAAGAAGTCCCTACCTTGGCATCAAAAGTCTTTAAAACTTTTCCATCAAGGCTTTCGGTCACAGTCCATGTTTGCCCAGAGTCTCCGTCCTTGATTTTATAAGACACATTAAAGGAAGTAGTAAGCTTACCTAAATCACTTGAAGCAGTCTCGATAACTGGGATTTCATTATCAATCACAGGGATTTCTCCACTTTCAAGGCTTTCAGAAGCATCACCGTTAGCATCTATAGCGGTAACTTTATAGACCACCAGCCTATGCCCTTTATCCTTGATTACATCTTTAAATTTAGTTAAAGCCCCTTTGTAGACCTCAACAAAAGTCCCCCTATCCAAAGCCCTCTCAAGCTTATAGGAAATTGCATCTCCCTCTGGGTCAGTAGACTCAGACCATGTAATCTCGGTTTCTAATTTTGAGATGACTTTATCAGAGGCTTTAAGATTAGCAGGTTTAGTAGGTGGTTCATTCCACTCTATAGTGTATGCTCCGTCCGAATCTGTATCGTTAGATACCATTATTCTTGATTTTAGATTGCAAAGCGGGCGAACGCCATAGCCGCTATAGTACGCAAAGTACCAGTTCAAGTTACCGTTGATACTGACACAGCGGACGTATTCCGAATAGGACGTATAAGGGGTTCTAAGAAACCAAATACGAGGTTTAGAAGAGTTTGATTCGCCAATTTTAGTAGCTGCTTCCTGGGTTAGATATGCTTTTCTGCTTGAATCTCCGTCAAATATAGGAAATTTGCTGCCTTCTGCGATTCCGTTTTCGTTAGCTAGGCCAACTTCTGTACTAGAAGCTAAAAACATTTTGCTAACTACGTTTTCGCTTCCGCCGCCATCTAGGCTGTGCCTAACGGTTTTTAAGCTAGTTTCTAACATACCTTCTTTGAAGTTCACTGAAAAGTTATATAAAAATCCTGGTTCACTGTCGTATGGGTTATGATTGCCCCAAACATTGTCTCTTGATGGCGGAGCGTCCGCTCCGTGTTGAGCTGTGTACCAAGAGTTTTTGTCGCTATTTAGCCATTGGAGCAAATTTGAATATTTATAATAATTATTTCCGCTGCTTCTTCTATCGCCATCGCTATTCTTTGCTTCTTTAGCATCAAAGGCTTTTAGCGAAATTATTTTATCAGTAATTAAAGTTACAGAATTTGCAGGATACCCCTCATGGTTTTTATCCGCAATCTTCCAGATAATGGGTTTCCCATAATACTTGGTATCTTCATCCTTAACCAAGGCCCCAACAGGCAAATCTCTTAATCTTTTCACCATTATATTTCCACCCTCTTTCTATCAGTATTATAGACTCCAGATGATAGCTTAATCCCCTCAAGGTCAGCAAAATCAATGCTTATTTCATTCTCCCTTATATCAGTTAGTAGGAGTTGCCTCATCTTATCAAGGTCAGCCTTTAAGTCAGCACTTTCCACAGTCAAGGCTTCAATATCTTTTTGATTTTTATCAGCCTTGCCTGTCCCTAAATTCCATTTAGCCTTATCCTCAATGGTCACGTGGATATCAGCATTTTCTATATGCTTTAAAGTTAGCCTACTAGCTTCCGTCCACTGGTTTTTTTGCTCTTTGGTGGTGTGAATATCCTTATCCTTGATATGAAAATCAAGCAAGCCACCATGAGCCTTAGGGTCTGAATTATGCCTGTCAAGGTCCTTTTCTGTCAAAAGAGCCACAGACGGGTCAATCTGGATTATGACATTTTCCGCATTTGATATGTTAAGGATGACCCTTATGGTCAAATCCTTAGTAGTCCCATCAATTGCTATAGGTTTATAGGTCTCTGGATGCTTACCAACGATTAAAAGATTACCAGCCTTATCCCTAATCCCAAACTCACGAATGGTAAAACCTCCAACATCGGATGGCACATAGGTATCAATAACAACTTCATTAAGATTTTTTTCTCCAACAGTCAAGGATGTAATCTTCCCTTTCCAAACTTCATTTTTGAGGGCTTGCTGGTCATCAGAAGGGTCATAAACACTACCACCCCCATCACCCAAAGCAAAATCCCCAAATTCAATTTTTCTATCCAAAGCCAAGGCATTAGCAATCTGAGCCTGCCCCACCTTGGTCACTAAACTATAAAATTTCTCACTCATAAATACTCCTAATTTTTAATCTCGATATGCTCATAAGTACCGCTATTTGTAGCCCTAACAGTAAAAGGCCTGTCAATTATAAGGTCATCAAGTGCAGGTTGGGATATTACTATATGCTCCCCAGAAATAGAGGCGGATGAAAACTTGACATCAGTTTTATATACCCTTCTAGTCTTATAGGCAACCCCCGCCGCTTTTACTCTAGAGATCAAAACATCTAAATCTTGATTAGTAAAGCCATCAAAATCAATTAAAAAGCTTGCAGGCTCTCTCATCTCCTTAAAGCCCTCTACAAGCCCCAGATACTCATCATCAATCAGGGTAGTCAAGACGTGGTTTATAGTAGGTATATCACCCATAGATAAGTTAGCTATTATCTTAGTTTGGATTAAAAGCCTGTATCTCTCATCATCTTCGCCTTGGCGATTTTGCCCGACATTTGCTCCAAGCAAATCCAAAGCTCGAGCGCTAGCCTTTTTCAAATCTCGGCTATCCTCGACACCTTCCAGAGCCTTCTCCATCTCATCAAAACCATATCCATAAAGGACATAGTATAACTTCTTATTATTAGGCTTCCTGAATCGCTCGGGTAGTCGGCTAAAAGCTTCCTCATACTTATACATAGGCTATCTCTATACTTTCTGGCTTGGTTCTTGCTATGGCCTTGCTATCAATGGTGATTGACTTTTCCTCAAGACTTTTCTTATCTTTTCCCATCGTAACCACCACATCATCAACACCACCAAGACACATCATCGACCCTATAACCTTTGATAGGATTACATCTTTACCTAATTTTAATCCGTTATAAGCTATACCGTCAGAATCCGTACCGCCGATATAATTTATAATTGCACGCTTGACCGCTTCATCTCCCTTATAGTCCTCACCCTTTTTTAGGCTTACCTTAATGTATATTTCCTCAGTCCTAGCCCTTGTAAAGCCTATCCTATGCTTATTTCCCTTGGTATCCTCGATGTTTTTCACAACCTCACCAAAAGCTTCTATACCAGCAGGCTTATTTTTGTATATGGTTTCAGCTATTTCATCATCAGTACCACCAAAAACATAACAAGCAACCGACTTAGGCGGGATGCCATCAATGGTTTCCATAGTCGTATTTTCTCTAATTTCCGCATCGACTACATCATCAATATCTAAAATCGCAGCAGTCAAGGCAGGCAAGGTAGACCCTCCGCCTCTAGAGTAGGATTTTTTATATCTCTCCCTAAATTCTTCATCAGTTTCTAGGTCAAGACCTCCCTCAATAGGGATTAAATTTTCAACACTCTCAATCCCGAAAGTAGGATTAATGATTTCAGTAACTTCACCAATATTAGCATTATATTTTTTGCCAGCTCCTATTGATCGTACAGCAACTTCAACCGACCCTGATTTTATATAAGCAATCTCGAGAGTTTCATACAAACGCCCATCAGGAGTACCGACCCTAAAGCCAGCAGGGATTAAGGTATCATCTCGACCAGTAAATTTTACAGTCCCTTTAGCCTTAACCGCAGGCCTTCTTGTAATTGTCAGATACTGACCGACCCCATCAAGGTTAGAACCTTCCGCATCGCCAACAAAAGCCGACTTATAGACCTTTTCAATCTCTTCCCATAGGATAGCCTCATCCCAAGCCGCATTTCTTATAAATTTCCCAAGAAAAGAGGTCTCCGATGTATCAACATTTACACCGAAAACCCTCTTTGCACGTGTGATACGTTCTTGCAGAGCCTCACTATATAATTTTCTCCTAAATCCGTACTTAGTGACTCCATATTTTCCGTCACTTATACGCATAATTTCCTTATCCAATATCGACCACCTCCTTTAAGTAGATGGCATTTTCTTCCTTATCAATAATTGTTATATCGATGTTAGCCGTCCTTAATCGACTATCTCGACTAACTTTTACCTCTCTAACTTCCTTAATCCTATCATCTTGCAGACAACACTCACGAATCGCAAGCTCAATCTCCTTATCCGTGATACCTTTTCCAGATATAGCCGAATAATCAAGCCCCAGACCAAGGTTAAGAAACCATTCATTTTTATTAACAGATAGGCGGTTTTCTATATTTTGTCTTAGTTCCTCCTGCCCTTTTACAAGCCTTAAGTCCCCATCGACAACAATATCTCCGCCTATCATCTCAAAAGTATGCTTATAACTCATATAATTCTATTATCCAGACTAACTGAATCCCCCTTGACTGCAATTTCCTTGCCCTTATAAGTCGCTAATCCTTTAAGGGTAATGGTAGGAGCTTCAATCTCTACACCCCCAGAATTGACTTTAATCGCCGTTTTACCGCCCTTATCTTGTATGACTAGACCATTTATATCCGCAGGGATTAAAGACTCCTTAAAAAGAGAAATACAGCCAATAGCGACACAGTCAGATAAGTCATGCCCCCTCTCGGTCTCAAGGCTATCTTCACCAAGTAAGATATTGTCCGTATCATAATCAATAAAAAGAAGCACTACTATATCATCAGGCTTTAAAGGGTAGTAAACTAGGTAATCTTTAGTGGATATAGTCGCTAAAGGGACATTAAGAATCATAGCTGAATCTTTGGTAGGAAAAGGCATAACATCGACCTTCATATTTTCAGGATAAAACTTAACTACCTTAGCTAATTTAGCTACATTTAAGCCCTTATTTATCCCTTCGCCTAACTCGTTGAAAAACTTATTAACATTTTCCATCTATGCCTCCTCCACCGTGATAACTGTCTCAAAATCCTTGGTATGCTTGCCCTTGATAACCCTAAATTTTCCATTTAAAACCTTACTCTTAATCATGATAAGAGAATCCGTCTCGATTTTAGGATTAAGTAAAGACCTAACTTCCCAAGTAATTTTTTCTTTTTTATCTCCAGTATTATCTCTATTGATAGTAGGACTACCAACCAGCCCAGACTCAGCACTTAAAACAAAGCCTGTTTCAAAGCCTTTTTCTTGGTCTCTGATTGTTATCCTATTTTTATTTACAAACATCTTAGAATCCGTATCTTTAACAAGCATTTTAAGTATATCAGAACAATAACCATTTATGGTCTTCCCTAATTTATAGACCTTGTCATTTTTAGGCTTAATTTCGACAATCTCATAGCCCATAATATTGACAATATCCCTCATGATAAGGCTCGCTTTGGTATTTTCCTTATAAGTCTTAGAAATCCAAGATTTTCTCCATGATTTTCCACCGTCTGTAACCTTGATTTTAATAAGCTTATCAAGACCCTGCCACGTGGTGGTAACTTCTTCTATATCTCCAGATAGGACATTTCCCTTATTTTCAAGAGCCTTATATCCCGCATTTACAAGACAATATCCATCTTTCTTAATCTGGTTTATAGAGTCATCAGAAAGATTGTAGATTGTAACCTCCGACACATCAGGCTCTTTGCCATCTGAAAAATTTATATCAAATCCAATAGTAAGTCCGTTTTCTCCTAGGCTCTCAAACTTCTTACCTCCAGCAAGTACTTCTATATCTCTAATCCAAAACATACAAAAACACATCCTCGTTCATATTTTCATAAGTTATACGATTAGCAAGACCTGTAGTATCAAAAGGCCTTATAGTCACCTTAGGCACTGGCAAATGTTTTAGATTATCAAAGAGATCTACACCGTAAACAATTTTTTCCCCAAGTACTACAAGCTCATGATTTTTATATAAATTTACAGTAAAAAAGTCCCCCACTACATTGTAGAAGACTTCAAATTGGAAGGTTTCGTTAGCAAGCACGACCTCAAAGCTATATGGAATTTTCTCTTTTTCAATATCAATGTATCTCATTTAGATCGCACCTGCTTTCTTCCCTCATTACTAGGCTTTTTAACCCTACTAGCTGTCTTTTTATCCTGCTTACCGCTCTTAGGATTTTTAACCGATACCTTAAAGGTTTCAGGGCTTGCAACCCTAACCTCTTGTATCCTAATATCAAAGTCATATCCCTTGGCATTCTTTGCTGTATGTTCAATCTGCAAGCTAGTAATTACTACATTTTCAAGAGTAGACTTGCCTATATAGGTTAATAGTTCCCCCTCTTTCTGATACTTCTTCAAAGCCTCAAGCTTGGCATCCGCATCCTCAACCATAACTCCAGATAAGGAAGCAGTCAAGGGCTTGGTTTTCATGTGGTCAGAAATATCCGCCCCTTTTTCTACCTCCTTAGATGTAACTTCCGCATCAAAATCAGTGCTTTCTCTAACAAGGGCATCAAGCTTGACATCCCCTAGTCTAATCAACATTTTCTGCATATTTACACCCTCTGTAGTCTCAAATCTCTGAATAAGCCTTCTACTACATTTTTAACCTCTATAGCCGTATCAGTAGGAGACGAATTGCCATAAACATTTATATTTACTGGAGGCAAATTATTATTAGTGTTATTAACAGTATTAGTGCTTGTATTAGTGGTTGAATTATTAGTCACCATCCTTGGCACTCTATCCTTATCACCGCCCATAGCCCTATACTCTTCACTAGCCTTGGCAGTAAGGACAATTTCACCCTTATGGAGATTAGCAAGGTAATTATCATAAGGTACAAAATTTAGACCAGTCGCATGAGATGCAGGTCTCGCTCCCTTAGCATTACCGCCAGATATAGCATTTTTAATCCCACCAACGACATTAGATACAATACTGATAACACCCTTTATAGGATTTTTTAAGAAGTTTTTAACCGCTTCCCATTTGGCACGCACTCTCTCCAAAGCTCCGTGAGCTAAATTTCCCATATTGGTAAAAGAAGCCCCAGCTTCTTCAACAATAGCCCTTAGCCAACCAAGACCGCCTCCTAGCTCGTCAGCCCTTGCCTTGATAGATTGAAAGTGTGTTATCAACCAAACTATAACACCGCCTATCGCTGCAAAAACCCATATAACAGGTCCTCCAGCAGTAACAATAAACATCAAGCCTTGTCCTAAAATACCAGCAGTACTTGCTAATAGCCCGACACCTTTTAAAAGAAATCCGCCTACTATAAAGACCTTGCCTAAAACTCCTAAAATAGTACCAAATATAGCAATTAAAGGCCCTGCTGCAACCAGCAATAATCCCCATTGCACTATGGTTGACTTAGTACCATCGTCAAGACCTTTAAACCAGTCAGAAAGCTCTCCAATCTTATCTCCTAAAATCTCAAGATAAGGCACAGCCTGACCGCCTAAATCAATTAAATTATTCTTAATCTTATTACTTACCCTAGCAAGCTTTTCTCCAGGTCCTAACATCTTTTCAAAGTTAGCATCAACAGTCCCGCCTGATTCATTCATTATTTTTTGCATTTCTGTGAATTTATCCAGACCGTTATTATTTAAAACATCAGCTGCAGTTTGTGCAGTGATATTTCCAAACATATCTTTTATTGATTGGCCATTTGCAGTTGCTGTTTTATTTAATATTTTCAAAACATCAGCAAGGTTTTTCCCGTCTTTTGTTAAGTCTTTAAAACTCTTACCTGTTTTTTGTCTTAATGCCTTATCAGCTTTTGTTCCTGAGCTAGATAATTCAGATAATAACCCTCTAATAGAAGTGGTTGTCTCAGCTACAGGCACACCGTTTGCTGTTAGTATTGAGAACGCAGCCCCTAATTGATCTAAAGCAACCCCACTAGCAGCAGCTACTGGTATTGTCCTACCTAAAGACTTACCCAGTTCATCGACCGTGATTTTACCTTTATTCTGAGTCATAACCATAATATCATGAATTTTACTCACATCATAAGCCTTATCACCATAAGCATTTAAAACACTTGTAGTTGCATCAATTACAGTTGCCATATCAGTAAATCCAGCCTTAGTTAATTTAACAGCCGATTCTGTAAATCCTGTAACCTTACTAGGGTCTACACCAGCCGATAAAGCTTCGTACATAGACTCAGCAACTTCTTTAGATGCAATACCCGACATATCAGATATTCTTCTAGTTTCTTCCCTGATTTTTTCAACAGGTAATACATCTCCACTTAAGGTAGACACCTTCCTAATCGAATTATCCAAATCAAGAAACATTTTAGTACCACCAGCAAGAGCCGCCATAAGTGGCAATGTAGCCTTAGAAAGTCCAGTCCCAAATTTCTTAACTTTACCGCCTAAAGCACTAATCTTGCCCCCTAAATCCTGTAAGCCCTTACCAGCTCCAGCCATAGAAAAAAGGGACTTCCTCGCCCCGTCGGTTTCTTTCTTAAAGCCTCTAGTAGACTTCTCAGCCCCCTTTATGGACTTGTCTATATCTTTAATATCCTTGGAGGCTTTGCTGGCATCCTTTGTCCTAATACCTATAATTAATTCTCTTGAATCAGCCATTCTTAGCCTTCCTCCTCGCTTCTTCCTCTAATCTCTCATACTCCTCGTCCTCCTCCTCACGAAGCAGGCTATAAGCATAAAAGACCTCTCTAAACTCATCATCAGTGAGTTTTTTTATATCATCATAGGACAAAATCCCGTCCCTTAAAAGAATCATAGCAGGTCTGTAATATGACTCATACAAACCCGCTACCTCATCCTCAAGGGCTTTTACTTGGACTTTCCCATAAAGTTATACTCTAGACACTCCATACATAAGTCAGTCAAATCTTCTAGATTTTCAAAATCATTTATAGACTTTTTAGGTGATATTACAAAGTTATCAAGGCAAGCCTCATACATCTTTATATCATCAATCCCTTCAGGCATATTTTTATTAAGCCAAGATTTTTTAATCTTTAAAGCCTCTAAAAGTGGGTATTTTTGAATAACATATTCTTCCCCACCTGCTTCTACTTTTTTATTATTAAACTTGCTTTCAGTCATCTAATCCTCCTATTTCCATTCAGGTATAAAAACTTCAAATTCAACGGCTTCTGCCTGTTTTTTAGTCACTTTATTAGGTCTTTTTATAATCCTACAATCATCACAGACAATATTTTCAGAATCGTCATTCATATCGATAATTGATAGTGGGAAAGACTCTTTATTTTTAGCCAATTCATAAATTCTTGGTAAACAAGGACTAGAAGTCATCAAAGCTATCTTAGCCTTTGCAGTCTTATCAGCATTTTCACTATAAGTAACATCCCCACCTATACCGACAGTAGTATAAACGTCATCTTCATTTTTTTCAGTCTCAACTTTGGTATCTTCAGCATGACCTGTAAGAAACATAGCCCCCAATGAAATTAAAACTTTATCAGGATCGTAAGTTCTAACCATTATTCATCCTCCTTATTCACTAAATCATAAGTCAAATATCCAGAAATTTGTCCGCTATGGATAGCCCCTTGGAGCATAGCAGTCCAGACTATATAGTCATACTTTCTCAAGGCTACATCATTACTTGGGACATCCTCTCTTTTTCTGTAATCCACCTTATATTGACCAGCCTCGATAATCTCCATATCCACCGCCTGATTAAGGACTTGCTCAGCCACAGATACCAGCATCCCGATACCTCGATTAGTATATGGAATCTTATCTTGAGTAATAGCCAGCCTTTGCATCCTCTCTTCCATCCTAAATCTTATCCAATACTCGCCTAGGACAATATCGATATATTCACCTGAAAGCATTTTCCCCTCAGTAGTTTGAAGTACTCCAAGCTTTTTAATATAGGTGAAAATATTTTTCTTTTCCAATTCTTTAAGGTCAGTCAGACCAATCTCTGCCTCATCAACCCCTTGAATTTGCTTAAATTTAGCAGTCTTACCACCTATCTTATAAGACATAACCACAGCTAGACCCTCAGCAAGATAAGCTTCAGGATTGTTATGGAAACCTACAAAAGTATTATCACCAACACCTTTAAGAGCCTTTGCTTGGTCTAAATCGTTAACTGTAACCGCATAAATTTTATTGTTTACTTGGCATTGATTAGATAAAGCCTCGATAGCCTCAACCGAATTATCAGTACAAACAACAAAAAAGAAGTCGCTATTGACTTCTAACACTCCTTTGAAAGCTTCCTCCGCACTTCCCTTTTTACCAAAAATAGCCACTTCCTGTGGTTGCGGTTTCTGCATAAAAAGTCTTTGTGCTATCTTATAAGCTTTTCCCTTGCCTAATTTCTCAATCCCTTCAGGGCTTAAGACTTCAAATTTTCTCTCTGTTTCAGTATCAAGGATTAAGATTGTTCCGAATCCTCTCTCAGATACCGCAACAGTTTTTCTAGTAATATTTACTGGAAAATCTAATATCATTTATTATTTCCTTTCTTAAATTCATATGTTTCTATAGTAGGTCTTATCCTCTCGATCTCATGCAAGAATCGTAATTCCACATCAAATCCATACCTATACTCATACCTATCACCCAATACGATAGTCCTATCCGTGATATCTTCGACCCTTACAACTACAATATTTTTAAGGGCTAACTCATCATTTCCGCCATGCTTAAAATAATCCCAAACTTGGTAGGTTTTATCCATACATTCAGCAATATCATCACTATAGCAAGAAAAACTAATCACCACTTGGGGCTGGAGTTCGACCTTTTCCCTATAATCGTGCTTAAATTGACTTTTAAGCGACTTAGGAAAGTCAGATGAGTAATTACCCTCCCCATTAGCATTAGTCTTAATAGACGTGATTTTATAGCTAATAAAGGGCTTGTTAGGACGCCTAAAGTTATTATCAGTATCAACTACCCTTAAACCAGTATAGGCATGTAGACCCCTTACAATTTCTTCTTTAAGTTTCCCAATCATCTTTATCTGCCCTTTCTAAAATATAGATAAACAAACCCTTATCATAATCAGAATAGTCAGCCTCAGCCATTATCCCATATCTTGCCTTGGTCTTATCAGCCTGCACATTGTAGATGTAGACCCCTTTTTCAAGTCTTTTATAGCAATAAAGCTTTCTATTATCCGATGAGTAAAAACCGCCCTTATCAAGCCTTAAGTCGTCCTTGGATAAAGGGACAATTGCAGCAGGTTTCAAGATAACCGCCTTTTTCTCCCCCTCGATATACTTTCCAGCTTGGTCTTGATCGTAATAGCCCTCGCTTTCTACAATTGCCACGACCTTCCCCTTGGAGTACTTATCTATCAAATTTTTAAAATTAAACATCAAGTCCTCCTTACTTCATAATCAATGGCATTTGCAAGCCTACCAGTATCAACAAGGGGATTAGATGACCCCTTAATCTTCATAGTTAATCCAGAATTAGCAGGGCTTTTTACCTCGTTGATTAGAAAATCCCTAATCATATCAGCCCCACCTTGGCCTATAATCTCATAAAAGGTTTTTGCCGATATATTCCCATCGACAACTGCCATAAGGATATCTTGATAATCAGCAAATTTTTCGTTGCACTTATCAAATCCCGACCTGATAAAAGACCTTTCAGGGATTTTTATAACCTTGGTACTTTTCTTTAAGTGGACATCAAAGTTATAAGCAAAAAAACCCCTCATCTTGTTAGTAACAGGAATATCACATCCATATTCATGGACATTGGCAATCATGATAAGTTTACTGTCATTTTTAGCAGTAATCCCGACTACAACATAATACTTTTCCAACTCTTCAAGATTTTTTATAACCTCATCTAGTCCTGAATTATCTATAAGGTCAATCTCTAACATAAGGCTTCTTCCTCTTGTCAGACACTAAAAAAGGCCTCCTATAAGGCTCTAACCATGCAAGGATATATAAAGGTATGCCCCCGCCATTTCCGCCTCCAGAAGAGCCTCCAATGTATGTTATAGACATATCAGATAACTTTTCAGATGATATATTAAAACTTTTAGGGTCAGTCTTGACCAACTCATCTAAAGCCATATTGACAGAGGCAGGGATTTTCCCATCTTCAAAAGTCACATTGCAATAATCCTCGACCCACTCCTTATAAAGCGGTCTTAATCTTGCAAATTCTTCTTCGATATTTTCGCTTGCCAAAGCTTCATCGACAAGTTCATTGTCAAGGTCTCTTTCAAATCTCATGTCAGGCGTCAACTTATCCATAGACACCTCCTATCCTTCGATTAGCTCGATTAATTTCTCTTTCTTATCATTTCCCTTATAATGAATTTCTCTCTCGTCTAAAAGGCTTTTAAGCTCTTTTACCGTCATATCCTCATAAGATTTTCCCTCATCAGTATTTTCCTTATTGGAATCAACTTCCTCATCAACTTTTAGGTTTTCCCTAATAGTTGGTTCTTCTTCTACAAGGACATACCCTCTAGACTCATAGAGAACCCTATAAGTCTTTGAGGTAACCTCGATTATGTCCCCCTTAGGACCCTTTGCCTTATAAAACATTATGCTCCAGCTCCTGCTACAGCCTTAGGTTTAAGTGCGGCAAAGGCATCAGCCTTAACAGTCAAGAAAGCAACATACATAGTCGCCTTAAGTGCAATTAAATCCCTTTCAAATAGGTTTATAGGCTTATCATTTTCTCCAACAATTGAAGTAAGTGTAGCATCTTCAGAAATTGAATACTCAATACCTTGAGGGATGCCGTAGTATAGATTATCAAAATCACCGACAATAGCAACGGCCTTATCCTTATCCCAAGACTTGCCATTACCATATACAATTGGTAAACCTAAAACATCAGGAGTAACACCATCCCTAGGACCATTAAAGATTGGTAGACCTCTAGTATCAACAGCACCTCTTAAGTCTTTGTTATATCTTCTAGTAGTAGCCACAGCTTGTGGTTCAAGGTCCGCATCCTCTATTAAAGCCATCAAATTGTTGACATCTTGATAAGGGCTTGCAGTTTGTTCAACAATATTACCTTCAGTGGTAGCTCTTTCAAATACTGATATACCTTTAGGGAATGGTGAATCAGTTCCACCAAATAAAACTGACTTATCAAATTTTATTTGGAAAGCATCTTGAATTTCTTTTTTGTGTAGATTAAAGAAATCAGTTACAGAATACTTTAAAGACTCTTTAGAAACAGGAATAATAACACCTAGTTTGTGAGCCTCCATCTCAATTTGTAACCATTTAGATTTAGAAGTTTGAATAACTTCACCCTCATTTACCCAATAAGCACCTGGACCCTCAGCTAGATAATTAAATTTCTTCCTTAAAGCATTCATAGGCTCATATTTAGCTAATTTAGTCACTAGTGATTGGTCTACTACTTTTTTAAGTATTAACTCCGCTTGTTCTGCTGGTACATCTCCAGTCTTCATATCTGATAATAAAACATTATCTGGATTGAATTTTGCATTAGTTTGTAATTTTGCCATAATTTATTTCTCCTTAAATAATTCTTTGTTTTTGTGCATACTCGCTTATATCTTCAGCACTTAGCACATCTTTCTTAGTTCTTAAGTTGTTAGTCCCCTGTGGACTTTTCCCTCTTACTCTCTCGTCTACAGCTTGATTAACAGCCCTATCAAATAACGGTTTAAACCTTTTTATCTTTTCTAAAGTTTTTTCCGCATCATCTGCTATAACAAACTCAAGAAAATCAGAATCCAATTCCTGCTCTTTTAGCTCCTTGATCGTATCGTCTTCAAGGTCTTTCATAGCTAACTTAGCTTTTAATTCCTCAATCTCTTGTTTATCTAACTTAGCCTGTTCCTCAGCTCTTTCTTTTTCAGAAAGTTTTGATAACCTCTCGGCATCTTCTGCTTTCTTCCTCTCCTTGGCTATGGTCTTAGCAATGATTTCTTCAACCTTTTCTTGACTCACATAGCCCTTAGTCGCCTCGCTTACAGCCTTATCTAAATCTTCTTGGCTATAAGTCTTTGCTTCTTCCTGCCCTTCTTGACCTTGATTGACATCTTGGTCTTGGTCTTGACCTGCACCCTCGCCTTCCTCAGCAAATCTTTGCAAGTCAATATCACTAATCAATAATTTTTCCATACATCCTCCCGTTTAAGGTTCGTCAACCATATAATCCCTAGCTTCTTTAACGTCTAACCAGTCAAAGACAATAAAAAATCGCACGATTTCCGCACGATTAATTCTTTGATATTTACTTGTTTTGTGTGATTTTTCACACGATTAATTCACGATTAAATTTACAAACCAACTATTTCCGCGATTAACCAAAATATTCCAAAATTTAATAACATATCCACAAATTCATTTCCAGAAGATTCTGTAGGAATCATTAATTCTAAGATTACTATTATCAAAGCAAAAAGAATTTTAGATAAATCAGCCTTAAAATCCTCATCAAAATCATTCATCTTTGTTAATCTCCGTCACATATTCAACATAGCACCTGCAATTGATATCCTCCTCAGGGTATCCAGTAGTCTTAGGATATAGGCAAGTCGCCCCACTAGGCAGGGTAAATTCTTCATCCATCTTGACCTTGACACCCTCCATAGCTTGATGGCTTGACCTGACCCTTTCATCGCTCATAGTGTGCCAAATCTTGTAGACCTCGATTTTAGGATTTTTCGCAATCTCTTCAAAAGTGGAGAACTTACTATCCTCAACCACCCTAGACCCCTCAGTCCTTACTAATCGATTAAGGCTAGCATTATCCTTGGCAAGCTTACCCTTAAGGTCTCTAGCAATCTGAGTATAAGAATCCCCTCGCTCCATACCAGCACGAATAAGAGAATTAACATCATAATTAGTATTGGAAGCCCTATGCTCGACCCTCTCGACCCAAACACGACCTCCTACCCTCTTTCTTACTATGTCCTTAGCATTTATAGGCTTGTTGATGGCAACAATCCCCGAATCCGTCAGCTTTACAGACTCTTTATAAGTCTTATCCGCTATATCATAAAGGATTTTTTCAATCAGGGCCTCGTTATCCTTAAACATCGACACTACAATCTGACTAGTCAAGGCATCAAGTCTTTCCAACTCCTTAAATCTCCTTAAGTCGTCAATCGACAATTGTCCTTCTACTTCGCACTCATCATAGAGTCTCCTTAATTCACGTCTTATTCGCTTATAGGAGCGGTTGTAATTCTGATTGATACCCTTACACCTTTTCTTGATTAACTTCTCAATCGCGAGTGAAATACGCTCGAATTCCGCCTTCATCTTCTACCCATTCTTCTTTTGTATCAGCTAGAAAAGAATCCGCATAATCTTGATAGGCTTCTTCTTTTTCCTGCCTTTGTCTTTCTAATTCTTCACCGACATCATCAATTCCTTTTAATTTAGAAAAAGCAAATTGTTTAGAAGTACCTGCATCTAATAATTGTTTTACAGTTTGTGCATTTTTAAGTTCATCATAAGGCTTATTATCTTGGAAATTAATGGCTATGGACCTATAATCAAGGTCTATACCATGCTTAAGTCTTATATACTCACATATAAGGTCTAACCTTTGAGTTAGGGCTGTATGGTATTTTCTTTGTTTTAACTCAATCACTTGATCCGTTGCAAAGACTTTGTATTTTTGACTTTCTCCAGATGCAACACCAGAAAACTTTTCATCTGATACATTAGGAGCCTTAGAAAACTTGTGGATTGCCTCATCTAAATTCTTTATAAGGTTTTGTATAGAATCATCGTTTATATCTCTTGTAATAAATTTGGCATCTTGCTTGCCTGCCGATTGACTAGTAGCAAGTAACACACCATCTTCTTTTAGCTTTTTAAAATCTTCAGAATCAGTATTTACCATTCCCCATAAAATAAGTAAGGCGTTGACCTGCTCCTCAAAATTATTGACATTGTCAGAGTAAATCAAATTTATAGCATCGATTAAAGATAAAACTCTTTCAAAATCACCTATAAATTCATCGTTATTTGCCCACTCTATAACAGGGAATTTATGCAGGATATTCTCATACTCATCTACTAGAATATAACCATCTTTTCCCGTCTTATACTCTTGGATACTATCCACCATATAAGCCGTAACCGCCTGACTCTTTTCATCTGCAGTTAGGTTTTCAAGGCTAATCTCATCCCTCACATAAAGGGCTAACCATGGTTTAGGATTAATCTTATCATCATAAATATAGATTATATTTTGAGGCTTAACCTCATTGAATTTATAATTTCCCTCTTCATCTACATAATTTATTTCATAACCCAATCCATTAATACCACTCATCTTTGCCAGTGCTGTATTTTCATCTTGCTCTACGTTTAAATCTAATATATCTTGAACAACAGAAAACTTTTCTCTATCTTCAACACTAACCCCATATATAACAGGTCTACCAACCGCCATACCTTGGAGGATATCCACTATATAAGAAGCATAATCAAGACTCATCTTATTATTAGATTTATGCGGTTCTTTCTTCCTCTCGTCAATCTTTGCCCTACCCTCATAATATCCTTGTAGAGTCAAATACCTCTTGTTATCTTCGTTTTTAATCTCAATTAATGTTTTAATCAAAGAAGGAGTCACCTCGGTATCTGCTGGTAAGCAAATCCTTTCTGGCAACTCCATCTTTTCTGTTATATAACTTTCAACTTTCAAATCCTATCTCCTACTCAATTAGTCCGTCTATGTATTGATATTCTTCTTTTTCCAATTCATACTCTAATAATCGATAATCATATCTTGAATAGCCACGTCTTGAATAGTCACGATCTTCTTCATCAATATCACAATCAAATCTTATTGTTCCATCTTCGTTTAATTTTTCTTTCTTCTCATCAATGAAATCTTTAGCCTTTTTTTTATTCAAAGATGCCCAAATCAAACCAGAAGAAGAACCATAGTCCCCTACCGTTCCAAAGTTAGTCTCTAATACCAAATAAACCTTCATATTTTAACTCCTTTAAATTCCTAGTGCTTTTCTACTCATGGTCTTGATACCACCATCAGCCTTATCAGTATAAAGGGCATACCTAATAGCGTCCTGCACATCGTCAAATTCTTCCTTGACCTTATCAGCCCCTGCTCTATCAGACCAAACATAAGAATATATTTCTTGACAAAATCTTTTAGCCACAGGCTTATAAATATAAAGCTTATTAGTCTTATAAAGGGTAGCCACATACTCAATACCAGGTATAACCGCCTTATTAGCTAGATAAGCCTTTAATCCCTCATGGATAAACCTATCTATATGCTCGACCCTCGCAGAATCGCAATAAAAAGGGATATTGCCGTATCTTTTCTTGATACCTTTAGCAATATCCACCCAATAATCTATTTCTTTTCCTGTCTCGGCGTGTTCCTCAATCATAACATATCTATCATCATCAGTCACACCAAACACCACAATAGCTCCATAGTGACCGTATCCCCAGTCAACACCAGCTATATATCTTTTAAATTTATAATCAGAAATATCATCGATGAAATGTTTTTCTCCATCAAAATCCTTATACACCATTCCATCACCAGACACCCAGTTCCCGTAAATGTTACGCTCCGTAAACATCCCAGCAGGCGTGGTCTCGATGGTATCTTGCAAATATCTTTTATCCAAAAAAGTATTATCAAAAATAGTAAATTTATAAGACAAAATCCTATCAGTCGGATTATCGATATATTCTTTCTTAAGCCAATGCTCAGGATTGTCAGGGTTAGTATCACATAATATCCTAGCACCTTTACCCGAACACCTCGAAACAATCTCGTCAAAAACTTCACGTCTTGCAAGTGAGGCCTCGTTGATATATGCCCCATAGGCTGTCATACCTCTGATACCTCCCAATCCTCCAATAGTCCCTGTAAAAGCTTGTATAATCTTGACTCCAAACATCTTAAAAGAACCATGCTTATCAAACTTAAAATCAATGTCATACTTATTAGTAAGTTCAGTCAAGATGTTATTCTGAATAGTTTTAGAAGATACACCAGCCAAAATATACATAGGCTCATCAACACCTTCAGCTTTTGCAATATCTCTAACACGCCTTAATTCCATAAGAAACAAATCATTATTTAAAACAGTCTTACCACTTCGCTTAGCCCCGTGATTAATTAACATAAACCAGTCTTGAGACCGTGTTTTTCTTAATATTTCTATTTGCTTATCAGTGTAAATTTCTTTAAGCCTACTCATCAAGTTCACCTTCTACTAGATCCAAAAACTTATCAATCTTAAGCTCCCTATCATCTCTAGCCGACAAAGACTCAATTTCAGCCTCCATCTTCTTAATTTGCATTTCAGTCTTTTTATTATTAGTAGGACCACCAAGAAACTTAACTAATACATCTAAAGCATCTGTAGCATCCTTCATACTTGGTTGAAACTCATTAGTATATTCTTTTTCAACCTCACCTGTAAGATGGTTATAAGACTTAAAATAAGACTTTTGAACATCTCTTCTAGCAATCGAAGTAAGGGTAGTGATTATTTCATCCTGCCCCATCTTTTGCTTGTCTAGAATCTCTTTAGTCCTATCAGCAATGTATTTAGAAACCTTAGCATTCCTTAGCAATCTTGAAGCATTTGTCCAAGCAGTATTTTCTTTTTTAATATGAGGATAAGCAAACAAATAAGCTTGCGTCGCATTGCCCTTGTTCCTGATATACTCATCAGCAAAGGCTCTCTGATTAGACGTAAGACCATATTCATCCCTCGCCAATGAGCATCACCCCTTTCTATCTCCTAACACCCTTTTGAGAATTAAAATACCTATCCTTCTTCTTCTGAGGTCTCAACCTCTCGAACTCCTTCTTAGATAACAACCTCCTACAAGACTCAACAAAATAAGGCTGACTAGGTAAAATGCCCTTATTTATATAAGTCAAACACCTCCTCGCAGCCCTTCTATTAAAAAAGTGGGAATGTCTACCACCCCCCACAAGCATCATACAAAATATAACCTTTTTTTACTTTCTTTATCTTTATATTTCCCATAATTTAAGCCTATCAGCCAGACCATCCACCAATAACAATTAGCATTTGAAAAACATTTAAGAGAAGTCACTCTCTTATAAGTGGGGAAAGAACAATAAAAACCCACTTCCCGAGTACCGCGAAAAATCTATTTAAAAAGGAGGTGCTAAAAGTGGATAGCCTGACTCATAGACTTAAAAAAGCATAAAAAAAGACGGCACAATCGCCGTCTATTGATTTCGAGTTAATACAGAACATCTAAAATTAGTTACACTTTAACATTCTACCTTAATTGTAATATAAAAGGCTGTTTTTGTCAACCTAAAGCCTAATTAAAAAGCTTTTTATACAAGAAAAGTAAAGCAACATCCGACTTCTTCCAAATAGCTGAATGACTCAATTTATACTTTTCCCCAAGCGACCTCATCGACTCAGACCTATAAATCCAAACCGAATAAACAATAGTCGCCATCTGAGGATCAGGCAAAGCCTTAATAGCCTCCCTAACCTCCTTAGTCTCAGCACTCAAGTGACCAAGCCCTTCCTCAAGCTCCCTCAAATCATCCAGAATCTTAACAATCTTATCTTCCTGACTAGAACCACCCCCTTTCGTAGGATTAGAATTACCCATCCCCGACTTAAGACAATCAAGCCTATCCCTTTTAACTTCGATTTCATCCAAAACCTCCGCCATAGTATCAAGGTCAAGCTCATACCTCCTAAGCCTCTCCTTCACACGACCGCACCTCTCACGGTCCCTAGCACGATTGATTTTATCCTTAAATCTACTCATTTTTTAACTCCTCAATCTTATCAAAAACATAATCAATACTTCCCTTAATCTCATCCTTGGTCATCCTGTAAACATCTTCAACCTCATAATCCTTAGTCAAAGCCATCATATACATCTCCTCCTTGGCAGGTATAAGCACAGTAGCTAGGGTTGACACTACAAAAAATATCCCAGCACCCTTTAAAAACCTTTTAACCATTTTTTTCTCAGCATCATCTAGTATGCCAACAGTATCAAGATAGGGCAATCCCCCTATGAGTAAAGCTGCAATCGATAAAATTAAAAAAAGTAAAGCAAAACTACTTATTTTATCTAAAATAGAAATTAAATATATAATCCTACTCATCAAGATCCTCCTCCTTCACAAAAGTCCCATGTAGAGTCCTACCACGCCTATTTTTAATCTTTTCATAAGCCATAGACAAACACTCCTCAGGGTCAATCCCAATCTGCTCACAAAGGATAATCAAAGTAACGAAAATATCTCCCATTTCAGTTTTTATATCATCATCTGTTAGCCATATTTTAAACTGTGGTTTAAAAAATTTCATGTCGAAGTCCATCTCCGTCTTAAACTCAAAAACCTCCTCGATAAACTTCATAAACTGTTTATCCGCATTTTCTGAATGGAGCAAATCCTTATCATCTGCCCATTTTAAAACCTTATCTTTTAAATCCTCAAAATTCATTCCATTCACTCCTAAAAAAATCCCTTAAACTTCTACCACTAACCGCCTTAATTTCTCTTACATCTACCAATTCTAAACCACGACCATAATCAACCACAGCTACTGGAAGTGTAATAATTCCCTCTTCTAACCTTCCTCTTATAGGTTGCAAATCAACGATTTTAGAATACTGATATATACCATAAAAATCAGCCGTCACTTCTTTATCGTTTAATTCAAGCTTACATTTTTTCATCTTAATCTCCCCATTTCATGGTTACAAAAACACTATCAGTTTTATCAGAATAATTAACATCTATAGCATCTAAAGGGGTCTCAACTACTCCACATCGCCTTAACTCGTCTTTTAATTCAAACAATTCAAATTTCAATTCGCTTTCTGGGTCATAGTCAGAAAACCAATCTAAAAAATCTTTTACTTTCATGCCTTGCTCCTCTCAAAGTATCTCTCCAATCCTCTTTCTGCTAAAAACAAAACTACTGCCATAACAAAATACAAAATCGCAACCTGCAAATCATGAAAATCCACAAAAATCCTAAAAACCATCAGCCACAATAGCCAGTCGTTAATATCCCTTTTTCTAGTCATTTTCAATACCTCCTAATTTCTTCCAGATTCAATAAAGGGATTACATCGCCGTCAACCTTAAAATCGCACTCGTACTCTACATCGCTTTCTTTCTCATAAAAATAAGCTAAAACATCATCTTCACCGTCATATAAAGATAATTCTTTAATTAAATCTTTTACTTTCATTCTTCAACCTTCCGTTCTATAATCAATTATTCCGTGATAATCATTCCATTAATTGCAAGACCTGTAACGATATCTAAGGCTGTCCTCGTATCGCTATATCTACAATTAGGTCTTTTGTGGATTCTTGGGTCGCTATCAGACCAATCTATAATATCAATCATTGCTTGGCTTAGAAAAATCATTTTGCAACCTTTAGCTACACATAAGTAATAACAACCATTTTTACCATAAATACCTTTACACTTTTTAAACCCGTACTTTTCATATTCTTTAACATCTTTAGTTGGTTTTAAGGTCATTCTTCCACCTCCACCAACTCAAAATCTTTCAAATCCGTATCAAACTTTTTCTTGATTTCTTCAATCTCTTTTTCGCTAAACTTTATATCATCATTACCGCTAAAGTCAAAAACTCTAACACTCATCATATCGGCAACATCAGACAATTTTTGCAAGTATAAGTAAAAACCTTTGCTGCAAATCCTTCTATGCCTCAAGTAAAACTTCTTCTGTTCCTCCCTATCCTCTGGAGGTGTTTCTGCAAAATCAATCGCTGCCTTAATCACGTTTAAATCTTTATCATCACAACGGGTATTGTGAATCCATAAACAATTTAATCTACCCTTGGATATTTTCACAATATTTTCATAGTCGAGACTTATTCTGCTAATTGTAATTAGTCCATGCTCATCGTGAAACTCATATCCATTTTCTTCTGCAATCCTTTTTAGCTCGTCAATCCTCATAAATTCTCCTGCCTCCCAGCTTCGTAATCGCTTTCGATAGCTTTAATTTGATTTTTCTTCTAATTTGAAAAATGACTCTACCAACCTATTAAGTTGTTCTTCTGAACAATCGTCACTTAACATGTAAGGTAGTAACTTTTTAGCTTTCTTGTTATCTGATTTTTCCACTAATTCTTTAAAGTTTTCCAATGTTAAATTTCTCTTTTCTAATTCTTTTATCATTTCTTGTTCTCCTATTTTTCTCTCTCACAACCCCTAACTGGTTCCCCAAGACATCTAGTCATCCAATCAGGTCGGTTTTTCTCCTCTTTCTCAATCTCCCTATTAAGATAAGTAACAGCCTTCCTCAAGTCCTCAACCTTGCTATCTTTCTTTCCAGCCCTAGCTATATACTTAAAAGCATTGCCAAGGTTAAAATCAAGGTTAAAGGCATCTATAACGTCAAAGGCCTCTAAGCCTCCACTCTTATAATAATCTGGTCTGATTTCTGTCATTCAGCATAACCTCCAAAGCGTTCATACTTTTCCTTGTCAAACTCAATTTCTTTAATCCCGTATATTTCTCTGGTGTCATCAGCCTCTTTCATAAGCTCAAGCATTCTTTTTTTTGCATCGTCCAAATCAGAATACACACCATCGAACGAAATATAATCGAGACAGCCTTCAGGTTTGTCATAATGAAATCCTTCAACTAAATAAACTTTTTTATTCATCTTCTCAACTCTTCTCCGTTTTACTCAACTTTTGTCAACTTTACTCAACTTTTTATTCTTAACGTAATCATCGTGACTAATTTTTAATTTCAAATTGAAAGGGATTGTTTCAGTTTCATATTCCTTAAATCTTTCATCTATATCCAAATAAGCATAATTAACGATTTTTATATACAATTCTGTGATATCTACATCTGGCAATTTATTGAAAATACCAGTCAAGGTTAAGTTATATCTGTTCATATCACTAATTGAAAAAGCACACATCCCCTCATAATTACAATCAATTGTTCTGTGTTGAGTATTGATTTCAAGCCCTTTATCAATAAGCCATTTTGTAAATTCTTTTCTTTTTGTAGTTTTCATACTTTTATCTCCTATATCTCCCTAAAATGCAACTCAGGATACTTAAACAAAAACATCTTCTTCTTAAGCTTATAAACATCCGTCTTAAAGCCTTTTACATCCTCCACTACTTCCTTGCCCGTCTTCTTTTCAGTATAGGCAAAATCAGCGATGTAATATGTTACTCTCTCCGTCTTCTGCCCCTCTCTTTTAATCGTGGGGATCAGTTCAAACTTAGGCTGGAGGACAAGGCCACTAATAGCCCCGCCCCTCTCCAAAAGCTTTAATTCTTTATATCTCCTAGCCTCCTTCATGCTATCAAATGTGATACCATCAACAGTGACTTTCCTGTTTTTATACTTGTTATAAGCCATCAATCCTCCACAAACCAGTAACAAACTTGATTAAAAGAAAACATCCCAATCTGTAAGTTGCTTTTATAGGCTTTTATGCATCCTAATTCTTCACTCACTTCAAAACTATCAATAGCAATTTTTCTTTCTGTTCCACTCACAAATCCTACAACTAAATTCATACAATCCTCCTATCATCAAAATGGTATCCTTCCATCATCCTGAATCTCGCTAAAATCGTCCTCAAAAAAGCCGTCAGATTGATTTTTATTTCCTTGGTGGGTATTTACACCTGAATTGCTTTTTCGCTCGTCCTGAGTCGGTCTGGAAAGGAATTCGACATTTTCTGCTATGATGTCAGTAGTGTAAATTGTCTTTCCGTCCTGGTCCTTATATGACCCAGTCTGAATCCTGCCCTCGACAGCACATTGACTGCCCTTAAAAAGGTATCTAGATGCATTCTCACCCATTTTTCCCCAAACAATAATCCTAGGGAAGTCAGCAGTAGGTCTCCCCGCCGCCTCCGCTTCCTCTCTTTTCTCCCTGCTTAACTTTTTATCCACCGCAAGGGTAAAAGTGCAAACCGCCTGGTTTGATTGGGTATATCTTAGCTCTGGATCACGCACCAAGCGACCGATTAAAATAACCTTATTCATCGACTTTCTCCTTCATATCCTCTACAGCGTGCATTATTTTAAAGTTTATAGTGGCTAAACTCAAATAAAAATCTGACTCGATCACAACTCTTGGATTTTCTAGTACAGTTGCCATCGCTTTTTTTGTAGCATCATGGGCTAGAGCCGACAAAACCGCCAGCTCCTCCTTGTTAAAATCAATCTTCATTCTTTTTCTCCATTTCGTTAATCTCCCTATTAGCCACATAGCTAACAGTAAAGTCATCATATTTTTCTACGTCCCTTAACATCTCAAGCACATACTTAAAACTAGAGACCTTAACCTTTCTTTCATCCCTAATCACAACTAGGGTATATAAGACATTTCTCCAACCATATTGCTCGATAGCCTTATCAAACAAGTCCCTATCATCAATATTTGAGTTGTTTTTAATAAATTGGCAGTAGCAGCGATAAGTCAGCTCTTCTTCTCTGCTGCTCTTACTCTTTTCTCTTCTCTCTTGCTCTTGCTCTATATCTTGCTCTTGCTCTGTGTTGCATTTTGTTGCATTGGTGTTGCATTGCAACGCTCGACCGTTCGATTGCAACGCTTTTTGTTTTCTCCTATGCTTCCTTGAACGTCTTGTTGAAGCCGTTTCCGACCCAATCAAGGCTGGCACTTCACTTAGAAAAACATCATCATCCACATAGTCGATAAGATCGTTGGCATTACAAAAAGCCAAGGTCATTTTTATATCGTCAATTTCTTCATCAATGTCAAGGGCCAACTGGTGATAAATATCTTCGTCAGTCCCTTCAAATTCAATAACCCCTTCATTATTTATGCTTAAAAGCTGGAGCTTAAGGTAGATGATGGTGTAAGTATCACCACCAGCCACCTTTCTAAGCTTCTTCATCTTTCGGCTATCAAAAAAATCATCCTTTAATTTTAGCCAATAATACCTCTTATTATCACCCAATTAGACCTCCTTGACAGGCTCAAAATCATCATCAAATAATCCAGATTGCTTATCCACCTCGATAACTTCGCCAGTCTCCTTATCGACATTAGCTGGAGCCTCTTTCTCCTCGACCTCGACCACCTCAGTAGGCTCAAGATCATAATCAACCTGATAAACCCTCTCACCGCTTTCAACAGTCCTAGACTTTTCAAAGTTAGCATTATCAAAGTTAGTCGCCTGTACTAGAGCCTGACTTTCAATAGCCTTAGGTGCATACTTAAGGACTTGGATCAGAGCCGACTTCTTAGCCATAGCATCAAAATTAGTCTGCCAAGGGCTATCACTATAATTAAAAGATTTTGAAAACTTTATCCCATAATTTCTTGCATCGTCCTTTGACATATAAAAGACATCCTGCCCGCCGTCCTTGGTCTGGTAAATTGCATAGTAGCCGATAACATCCCCACTATCGCCAGTCAAGCAAGGCTTATGAGTAATCTCACCAGTCCCATAATCGAAATCAAATTTTTCGTTTTCCCTAACCTCACGGGCTGTAATCCTCTTAAATTGCCCAGTATTATAGGCAAGTTTTAAAAGTCCTTGGTAGCCAAGCTGGAAATTAACCTTATTACCATAAGGGATGAGGTAAGCCTCCCCAAGTGGTGTATTAAACTCAAGGCCTAATTGTGCTGAGTTCATAATGGCAGCAAGTAAGCTCTCTTGACTACAAGATGCAAGCTTAGGATTAGAATTAATAGCAGTAAGGGCAGTCCTGATAAACTTTTCAACAGGTAAGTAAGAAGGTAAAGCGTTCTTAATCTCCCCCTCCATAGACTTAAGCAGTCCCCTAACTGTGTCTTGCTTCCTTTGTGCTGGTGTCCTAGAATCATTCTTTTTTTGTAGTGCTTGTTTTGCATTAGTCATGTTTTATCCTCCTAAAATCCCTCTTCTTGTTTTTCTAATTCTGATATTCTTTTCTCGAGTTTTTCCGTCATTTGATAATATTTATTCCTTTGATCTCTAGCTAAATCTAACTGTCCTAGAATCTCATGTTGTTTATTTATAAGCTGAGCCTTTTCAACTCTCAACCTAGTGATTTCAGTTTTTAAAGTCTCGATATAATCTTTTGTCACATCGCTTAAAACATCTGCATAATTTTTGTTTCTCTTATTCACTTATAATCTCCTTCACAAATAAAGCGTCGCTATCTTTCAACATCTTCATTAGCTCATTTTCATCTTTCTTGTGTCTCGTTACTAAAACAGTTCCTATTAATCCTGCCATTTGCATTAAAGAAAATAATGTAGGACGATTTTCATCGTCTGGCGTAGTCATTACCCTTTCGAAATGTTTCATCAATTCTTCTTCGCTACTTTCCCACATAGTATCTATCGTTCCATGCATTGATATCTTTATCAGCTCTTCCAACAACGCGTTAATATCCCTATAATTCTTTTTATTCATTCACAACTTCCTTCAAATTAAATCTCCTAGACTCGCTTGTCTTTGAAAACTCCTCAAAAATCTCTGGTCTTTCTTTCTTTATTCTTGCAGTATCAATCCTAGTAGTAGTAAAAGGCTTATAGCTAACCTGTAAAAAGTTTGTCGCTCCAAAATCGTGGTCTCCTAACTGTAGCTTAATCTTTTGCTCAAACTCCTTTGTAGAAGTCTCCAAGTCCTTTATAAGGTCTTTGGTCTCAAGATAGGACTTGAAATCTAACTCATCAACATCTAGATCAATAGAATCTTCAAGACCGCCCTTAAACCTATCTTTAAGAGCTGTATCATATTCAGCCGACCCATCAGGTGCAGGCATCTGACCAGCCAAGACATAATTTTCCCAAAAATCAACCTCTTGGGCTTTCAGCATCCCAATCACTTCTTCGTCCCTCTCAATCTCCCTGATAATAAAATCAGTAGAAAAGATAAGGCAAGCAATATAGCATTTTTCAGCCCCCGTAACCATCATGTAATGGTGGCATTGCAGCTCATAATTGATAGGAATAGCCCCATCTGCCCACTTATCTTTTGCAAAAGGGCTAGTAGTCTTACACTCAAGGATGGAATTCTCCCCGACCACTTCCCTATCAATATCAGCAAGTAAGAAAGGATGTTCTTTGGATGCCATCATAAAGTTATTTCTTCTAACTTTCTTGCCAGTCGCCTCGGTAAATCTTTTAGCAACATAATCCTCAAGGTCTCGACCCTGCCTCATGACTTCATTATCAAAGTCTTTTACAACCTGACCCGTCTTTTCAAGGTAAAGGCTAGCTCGACTTTTCCATGGATTAAGACCACAGGCGGCCGCTGCATCCGACCCGCCAAGGCCCTTAGTCCTCATCTCAAGCCATTCTTCACGGCTTAACTTAGCAACATTAGCAATCTTCTTCATATCAAATCCCTCAAATACTGGCTCTCTTGCAGGTCTCTCTCTGCCTGATACGCTGCTTCCTGACTTGCTTGATACATCAAATCCGGGAAGTGCTTTTCCTCCTCTAAAATCTCAATATCATCTAAATAAATGTCGGTCTCTTCCGCCTCCTTAAGCTTATCCTTAACCGCTGCTTTAGTATCACCGAGGTATTTTTTATCAATCTCTTCCATATCAATCCAAACGTCATACTCTTTAGTAAGTGCAAAACTAATCCTCATGCTCTTGCCCTCTCCATCTCTCTACGCTTTTCTTCTATAAGGCAATCTCTAAAAAGCACATCTTTATGTGATAAATCACTATCAAAAACTACCAAATCTTTATTTCCAACATAAACTGGTTCATAATCGCCACTTTCAACCGCCTTCTGCACATCCCCATCAAACTTTTTGTAAACTACCTCTAAATCAATATCAACTTCAAACTCTTTTTCTTGTATAAATTTTATTTTCATAACTTCTCCATATATCCTTTTCTTCTGTGCTTTTCCGCAATCGCAACATCAACCAAATTAAGCTTAGTGATGTTATCGTTAGTCATCTTCTTTTTAAGAAGAATCTTTCTAACCTTTTCTAAACTTTCTACCTCCATGCTCCAAACCGCATCATAGAAATTCACTTGATCTTTAGCCTTCATTTTCAACCTCCACTAACTCAAAGTCAGTTAAATCAGTATCGTATTTTTCTTTGATCTCTTCAATTTCTTTAAGAGTAAATTTTTGTTTGAGATTTTCGCTAACAATTCGAGATTTTACAAGCAGCAAATCGTGGGAAATGTATATAGTAAAATATAGCGATTTGCCACCGACAGACCTTCGATACTTATGCTCCAAATAAAACTTCTTCTCTTTCTCTTTGTCCTCAAGCTGCATAAATTCCCTAGTTTTCATATTCCACCTTTTCTTTTCTTCCAAAATTGGTATAATATTCTTATAGTTATTTTTTAAATTGGCTTAGCTTCGGCTAGGCCTTTTTTCTTTATATAATCCACAACCCACCAAAAAGTGTGATAATCGCAAAAGGTATGCACAATATCTCGCACATAGGAGTAAAACCTCCAATCCCTAAACCTAGCCACATCAGACTTATAAGGGTAACCAGGATTTTCTCAGTCAAGCGAAATTTAATCGCCCCCTCTAACTCCCTACGCTTAATCTTATCCATAAAATCAAGGTCTTTCTTCCTGCTATTCATCAGCTCAATTCTCTCTTTTCTTGGTATCTTAAAAACTTGCATCTAATCCTTCTTATAAAACCCATCCACCTTTAAAAGGTGAAATCTTTCCTTCTTCAACTAACTTCAAACTAAACATATCAACATAAATCATCTGATCACTACCCTTGCCAACAAAAGTAGCACCAAAGCTATATTTATCAGCCTTAAGACCGCAAACAATCGCATACTCAGTAACACCAAGTATCTTTGCCGCTTCCTTAACTCCTTCATTCTTAACTAATCTTTTCTCCACCTATAAGCACCTCCTAACCTAAAAACTTATTAACAAAATATATCTGCCCCTTGCCTGTAACCTTTGTAGTTGTAGTCACAACATTTGCCCCGCTGCTATCAACATAAGATCCTTTTTTCATCTCAAAGAGTCCTTGCTCGATGTAGACTTGCTTAGGCTGGTTCTTTCTCTCTCCAGCCTTGCACAAATAGCCGTTATTTCTCAACCATGCAAAGAGATTATTTTGTCCAATCTTCTTTTGTGCCTTTCCTGTCCTTATAGCCTCTTGGCTAATCATCTTGGCAAGCTCACCCACCAAACAAGACTTATTAGAAGCAGAAACCGCATCAGCAAACAAGACTTTAGGTTTGTTACGTTCGTTTTGTGCCTCTGCCAAGGCTCTTTTAGCTTTTTCTTCTTTGAGATTAGTAGCAAGCATAATCAAATAATCGGGATCAGATAAAGTTCTTGCAATTACACCGTCAGTCATATAAGCCCCGTGCTTTCTGATAGCTGGAAGCACTTCCGATGTAACCCAATCCGCAAATCTTTCAGCCTCTGGTTTTCTACTTTGGAAAACTAGCTTGTATAAGTTCGACTCATTTATAAAATTAGCTAATTGAGTTCTTCCCATACTATCGATGACCTCATTACTAATGACCCCATCTTTATTAAGTCTTGACTTTGCTTGACTAGGATTGTTTATCTCTAAAATCCTACAAACGTCATTCAAACTAAAATATGGTTCATCATCAATAATCGATGTTCTAACTTGCCCAAACTCTTCATTATCAAATATTTTTAATTCTTTCATAATTCCTCCATTCGTGTACTTCTTCTTCATTTTGTGCACGTTACGTGTACTTTTAAGTTAAAAAAATATATCCTCTATAGAAACATCAAAAAGTAAAGCATATTGTTTCTTAACTTTATCAGAAGGTATTCTCTCACCATTCTCGTACATACTAATAGCACTTATCGAAATATCCATTATATCAGCTAACTCTTTCTGAGTCTTACCACTTTTTTCTCTTAAACTCCTTAACTTCCTAGCAATTTTAGTATTTACCTTTTCAATAACAACCACCCCCTCTAATCTTCATAAAGTAACCACCAATCAAATTTAAAGTATTCACCTAACCTCTTGGCATGCCTTACAGGTAATTCAACCTGCCTATACTCATACTTTTGATACATATTAGCACTAGTTCCTAAAATCTCTCCCATCTCCTTTTGAGTCTTCTTATTTTTTATCCTTAATTCTCTTAAACCACTACATATTGTATTCATATTTATTTACCCCCTATATATGGTATAATATTATTATAATAGCAAGAAAGGAGGTGTTGATATGCCAAGAATACATGCCTGTTTATTAGGAGAATGGGTTTGCCTAAATGATGACCCTGATTGCAAGGTAGGGGCCAGCATGAGATCTCCAGCTATGTGGTTTGAAGAAAACGCTGAACTTTGGGCACCTAACAAGAAAAAACAAGAACATTCATATTATCAGATGGATTATGTTGAATTAATCTACAAGGGACGTTCTTATAGAATTAATCCAATATTCATACAGTTAACAGATTTCTAAAAAAGAATTATTTTTTAAACTGTTTTGAATCTCATTAACATCAGAGTCGTCCAACATTATTTGGTCGGCTCTTTTGTTCTCTTGGTCAGCAACAGCCTTATTAATCTCAAACCATTCTCTTCTTGTAAATTTCATTCTAAATTCAAGGAATTTTTTAATATCTTCCGCTTTCATACAACCTCCTTTTCTAAACTGTTAATCATATTATATACACAATTCGTGTACTTGTCAAGCGTTTTATTAGATATTTAACAAAAAGTTTTCAAATCGTCTACTTTACACTATTTACAAGTACACTATAAGTGTATATAATATATAATAAATACACCATATGTTAACAAAGGAGGACTTGTATGAATATTGGTTTAAAATTAAAAAACTTAAGGCTACAAAATGATAAAACCCAAACAGATATGGCAAAGATTTTAAATGTAGCAAAGTCTACAGTTAGCATGTACGAGAGAAATCAAAGAGAGCCAGGGGCAGACATACTTAAAAAGTACGCCCAAACATTCGATGTAACCCTAGACTACATTCTAAGTAACGAACGCCCAGTAGAAGGCCAAGACTACATAACAATCAACGTCTACGGCAGCATACCAGCAGGCATCCCAATAGAAGCAATAGAAGATATCACCGACACCGAAGACCTATCCCTAAAAGAATACGACAAAAACAAAGAATACTTAGGTCTAAAAGTCGAAGGCGACTCCATGTACCCAAAATACCTAAATGGCGACACCGTGATAATAGAAAAATGTCCCGACTGCGAAAGCGGCACCGATGCTGCAGTCTACGTCAATGGGTATGAAGCGACCCTAAAAACAGTAATAAAAAATGAAAACGGCACAATAACCCTACAACCAATTAATCCCAACTACTCACCCACAACCTACGGAAAAGGCGACGACCCCGTCAGGATCTTAGGAATAGTAAAAGAGATAAGAAGAAAAATCTGATATTTAGCCGAAAGGCTTTATATAAAAAATGCTATATAGGAGGTAAATTATGGCAGAAAAACAAAAGAAACCAATCTATAAAAGAAAATGGTTCATCGCAATTGTAGTAATTATTGTATTAGGGGTAATTTTTTCTCCAAAAGAAGAAAAGGCAAAAGTGGTTGATAAACCAACATCAGAAACTTCACAAGAGGCAGCAAAAGAGGAAACAAAAGAAGAAGCAAAACCAGAAGAAAAAGTCGCATACGAAATCACCGACCTTAAAGTTGATGAATCAGGATTTACGCCAAAAGCAACAGGAATCTTAAAAAATAACACCGACTCAGACAAATCTTATATTCAAATTACTTTCGCAGTAAAAGATAAAGATGGCAACAAACTAGGCACAGCCATGGCAAACATAAACAACCTAAAAGCAGGAGAAACATGGAAATTCGAAGCCATGAGCTTCAGCACCGACGAAGGTCAAGTCATCGACCTAGACGACTACGAAGTAAGTGGATTTTAATCAACCCACAGCCTCAGGATTACCCTCCCTGAGGCTAAAAAAAACCCTGGCAATAGACACTCAAAGTCTGTAAAATTAAACAAACAGACACTAAAAGACAATAAAAAATCCCCGCCCAATAAAGGGCAGGAATCGTACACAATTACCATACCACAACCAACGGTAAAACCCGGGTAAAACATAAAAAAGAAAGGACAAAACAATGAAAAGAGATAGAAAATTCGCCAATGGTGAAGGCTCAATCACCTACGTCAAAGGCAGAAAATCACCATGGTGGGCAAGACTCCCCGCCACCTATGACATAAATGGTAAAGAATATAGACCCACAGTTGGATTTTATAAATCAAGGAAAGAAGCAAAAGCCGCCCTAGACAATTATGTATGTGTAGACGACATAAAAACATTCAGGGAAATTTACGAAGCATATAAAAAGACAGATGATTTTTTAAAACTAAGTTATAAAACAAAAAACAGATACGAGGACGCCTTCCTATCCTTCCACCCTATCTGGAATAAAAACATAATGGAAATAAAAACTATGGAGATGCAAAGATGTATAGATCAGAAAGTAAAAGAAGGATACTATGAAACCATCAACGGCCAAAAAATAAGAAAAGATTACTCCAAAGACTCAATCTCAAGGTTAAAACACGTAGCAAGTAAAATCTACCAATTTGCAGAAAAACATGAATTAGTAGATAAAGATAGAGCAAAACTACTGGATGTAAAAGGTAAAGAAAACACCAAAGAAAAAACTATATTCTACACCCAAGATATAGACAAACTTTTCAAATCTATCCCATACAACCCCGACGCTCGCCACATACTCTGCATGATATTTACAGGGATGAGGACATCGGAATATAGGAAATTAAAAACTATGAACATTGACTTCAAAAAAAGAATCATTAGAGATTTTGGTATGAAAACCAATAAAGGCAAAAGAAGGATAATGTTTATACACGATAGAATCTACGATATATTAAAAGAATTAGCTCAAGAATCAACCACAGGCTATATAGTAGAAAACACAAGAATAAACCCACAAAACCCAAAGCCATCTCATCCAAGTGATACCACCTTTAGAAACACAATCTTTAAAGGAGCACTCAAAAAGGCAGGACTAGAAGAAACAACCCCTATACAATGTAGGTATACCTTCGCCACAATAGCTCATATGTCAGGCATAAGTGATATAGATCTCATGGACTTAATGGGACACGAATCCATAGAAACCACAAAGAAATCTTATATCCAAGTAGTAGATATATATCTATATAACCAGTTCCAAACCTATAATTTTAAAACTGCACTAAAAGCAGGATAAGAAGCAGGGACAGAAATAGAAAAAAGCATAAAAAAACAACGATTATAATTCTACTGGTAACTTACTGGTAACCGTAAAATTATAATCGTTGAAATCAAGCTATTAAAGCTTATTAATTGGTGCGGGATAAAGGAGTCGAACCTTCACGAGAAATTCTCACTAGATCCTAAGTCTAGCGCGTCTGCCAATTCCGCCAATCCCGCATGGGGTGAGTAGTGAGATTCGAACTCACGCTCTCCTGGGCCACAACCAGGTGTCGTAACCAACTGGACTATACCCACCACGTTTGTATCTTCACTATTCATACTGACTATATAAGTATACAACTTTTATTTACTTTTGTCAAATATTTTTTATTATTTCTTTAGTATTTCCAAAGTAATTAGCCCAGGTCTTTCCTACTGACAAATAATATAATACCATGGATTTAAAAATAATGCAAATTTTTTAAAAATTTTCTTTTTCTATTCTTTGTAGTAAAATATCTACAGAGGTGAATTATGAAAACTACAAGGAAATTAATTTTAAAAATATTTGCAATTGTCATTTCTATAGCCATGGTTGCTCCCTTAGTTTATAATGCAATTCTTTCTATGAAATGATTATCGAAAATATTGAATATTCAGACAAATACAATTTAATTAGACTTACAATATCAAATGAGAAATTTTATGTAGACTACGATCTCTACTACGAAAATGCCTTTGAAATTGATAAGGAAATTGACTTTCCTACCTACAAGTTGATTTTAGCCAATGATGAATTTAATAGGGCCAAAAATTACGCCTTAAATAAGATTTCTTATTCGCAAAAATCAACCTATGAAATAAGGCAAAAACTAAAAGAACAAAAGTTTTCAGAAGATGTAATAGAAAAAATCATTGCCTATCTTGATTACTATGGATTTCTCGATGATGAGTCCTATGTCAAGGCCTACATAAGGGATAAGGATGAGATTTCAAACTGGTCTAGGGGCAAGATTCGCTTTATGCTCAAAAGAAAACACATCGATGATAATTTAATCGAAGATTATATCTATATGATTTCTGACGAAAGAGAAGCTGAGAAAGCAGGATTTTTTGCTGATAAGAAGATCAAAAACGACTTTTCTTATGAAAACAGGGCCAAGGTTTTTAGGCACCTTGCAAGCAAGGGATTCGATGTTGACATCATCAACCAAGTCCTAAACGAGAGATTTTCCTGATGCACTTTGTTTATATCTTAAGGTGTGGGGATAATTCCCTCTATACTGGTTATACCAATGATGTCACAGAGAGAGTTAAGGCCCACAATTCAGGCAAAGGTGCTAAGTACACCAGGTCAAGGCTTCCTGTAAGTCTAGTTTATTACAAAAGAGTCGACAGCAAATCCATTGGCCTTAAGCTTGAGGCAAGGATAAAAAAACTTACAAAAAAAGAAAAAGAGGCTTTAGTAAAAGCATTTAACCTAGAAAAGTAAAGATCTTTTCGCAAGGTTAGCTTTTAAACTATCGCCTCTTCTTTTTATTGATAATTCAAAAAGTCCCATGGGAGAAAACCCAAATATTTCTGCCTCTAGACCGTAAGCTTCTGCTAATTTTTTAAATGTGTCTTTTATCAAATCTTGCCCGTCTGACCTTAAAAAGTCAATAACAACCATTCCTCCGATATTCCTTAATTTCAGATTATAAGCAATAAAGTCAACTAGGTCTAAATTTACATTCAAAAGAAAGTCTTTTTTTCCCTGTTTTGATTTTCTGCTGCCTGTATTAACGTCAATTACAGTTAGAGTCTTAAGTTCATCAACAATAATCGACATATCCTTGTAGGAAATTTACGATTTTTTTATCTCTCTAATGAGCTTAGCAAAATCTAAAGAATTATTAATATCAAAGTCTTTTAACTCATAATCCTTGAAATTTTCTAGGTATTTTTCCTTTATTGAATTTTCCCTCAAAAGTTTTGGACTTGGTAGGAATTTCTCCTCATTAATTAGCCTATCTTTTTCCGCTAAGATTTCCTTATACAAGTCATTATTTTTTTCCATAGTTTTTTTAAGCTTTGGTCTTTTCCTAAGCGGATATCTAGTTAGAGTGTAGGCCTCATTTTCTATAGAAAAATTTTCGCTTCCTAGGCCTAACTTACCATTGGCAGGCTCTCTAACATATTGGGCTATGACATTATCCCCTATTTTATAATTAAGAGTTGATTTTAAGAATATAGTTTCTTTTTCGGATATTTCTACAAAATATGCTCCCAGGCTATCAATCTTGTCAAGGACCTTCCCCCTATAAATATTATGAAGAAGAGAGTCATAGAATATGACTTCCATGACTCTCCCATCTACTTGTCTCATTAAGATTTTTTCTTTTTTATCGTCAAAGATTACTTTCACTTCTTAAAAATCCTCTTTACTTTTTCAAAAAATCCAAGGTCTCCTATTGGCTCTGCTTCGCCTTTCATAAGATTATCTATAACATCTTTGAAATATTCATTTTCCTTTACAAAACCTAGATAGGTTGCGGATTTTCCTTGAAGTTTTTCTTTGATAGTTCTTGGATCAAAGCCTTCATCGCAACGATTAATGAAGAAATAGTCTGCGTGAATATCTTTTTCTATTTCATCCTTATCAAGAATTTCTATTTTTATTGCATCCTTAATTGGAAGATATAGATTATCTAGAATGATAATATCAGCATCTACTTCGTCTATAAGATTGTAAACATCTTGGACTCTAATATCGTATTTACCTTCAACAAGAGGGGCTATAATAAATTTTAAGTTTGGATTTTCTTCAACAATTACCTTATCCAAGCTACAAAGACCTAGAAAATAGTCTGATATATCATAGCTTATCATCCCGTCCTTCTTGTAATAATCTTCAATATTTGATTGGTCACTCCTAAAAAGAGATGTAAGTAAGACCATCTTATTTTCAGAAAGTCTTTCTGCTAGATTTACCGCAAAATCGGTCTTACCTATACTATTTTTCCCATTTATTAGATATATTTGCATAATTTCCTCTTACTAATGTCCGTGGTTGTGGTCCCCACCATTGGCTGATTCGCCAAGGTCTTGGATATCTTTGGCGGTTGGCTCTGCGTTTATCATCTCAACATTCAAATCAAAGTACCTAGCAACAATATCTCTCATAATTGGAGAGGCATTGTAGGAAGTATCACCTTGGGTTAAGACAATAGAAATTGCTATTTCTGGATTATCATAAGGTGCAAAGCCTACCATCCATGCATAGGTATCATAGTCTGTTCCGTCAGGGTTTTTACCTTCTACCTCTGCTGTACCAGTTTTTATACCAATGTCCATTGGAAGTTGGCTTAATACAGCATTTTTCTGAGCAACGAGTAGGGTACCGTATTTGATATCTTCAAGATATTTTTTATCCTTAATATCTATTCTCTCGTTTTCTGGCACATTTTCAAATAAAACTTCACCAGAATCGTGGTTTTTAACCTTATTTATAAGGGTGAATTTATTTAGATAACCACCATTAGTTAGGGTAGCTATGGCCCTGTTCATCTGGATAGGTGTGTAGGAGTTTTGGCCCTGACCGATTACGATATTTAGCATATCTGTAATATCCCAAACTGCTTGGTTTAGGTAGGTATACTTGATTGTATCAGCAAGCCCGTCTCTTTGTCCTTCTGGCACCATTAGTGGATCGTAGCCTCTTTCATCGAAGAAATCAACTATGGCTTTTCTTGACCATTCACTAGGATTATCTGTAAATTTGACTATATCTGTAATATCTTGCTCATATTCATCCCTAGCTTTCTTGACTCCTTCTTTGATAAAGAGGGTTAGGTTTTTTTCTAGGTAGTCTTTGAGCATTAGCTTTGTAACTTCAACTTTCTTACCTATTGATGGGACATTACCCCTGGCTTCTTTTGGTATATTGATTTCTATACCTGTTTCTTGGTCAAGTCCTAGCATTTCGCAAGCAAGCCTAATATCATTTAATTCAAGCTTGGTTGTTAGAGTATCACCATCTTCCGGATTTTCTCCAAGGGCTAGGGTGTAGAAATAATAGTTACAAGAATCTCTGATTGCTCCATAGAGGTTTTCCTCGCCGTGGGTCATTCCACTTTCAGTATAGATCAAGCAAGAAAATCTCCTGTTACCTATTTCCATAAAGCCATGACAATTATTTATAGCAAGCGGGTCTAGGCCCTTTTCAAGGGCAGCAAGAGCTGTTACTAGCTTAAAGGTTGAACCTGGCATTACTGCTGTTTGGGTTGCTATATTTAACATTGGTCTTGGGGCAAGTGGGCCTTCGCTATCTTCTACCTGGAGGGCTTCCCAGTCGGAAGTTGAAATACCAGTTGAAAATAAGTTTGGATCGTAGTTTGGATAAGATGCAAGGGCTAAGACTTCCCCTGTCTTAACATCAGAAACAACTACAGCCCCACTTTCTGCGTGTGGTGCCATCTTGAATGGTCTAAACGATCCATATTCTGATTCATAAAAGCCTGATTCTCTTAGGGCCCTAAGAACACCTTCGAGTGAATCTTCTGCCTGTTTTTGAAGCTTGGCATCTATTGATAAATAGACATCATCACCTGGCTCTGACTTGGTTTGGGAAATGGTCTCTCTCCTATTTCCAGAAGAGTCAACTGTTACAAGGGACCTACCGTTTTTACCCTTTAGGTTATCTTGGTAGGATTCTTCTATACCTGTTTTACCAATGATTTCGTCTCTCAGATAGGCTCTTTCCTTAACATACTTATCTACTTCCTGGCTTGTGGCAATTGGTCCCATATAGCCAAGAACGTGACTTGCTAAGTTTCTATTTGGATAAGACCTGATTGGGATAGTCTCAACAACAATTCCCGATCCAGAATCAATCTTTTCCTCAATTTTTAAAACTGTGGACTCATCAAGGTTATAAACTATATTTATTGGCCTATAACCAAATGATCCTTGTCTGTTTAAAGTATTGTCAATAGTTAATATTCCAACAGCTTCAACATCATTATAGGCATCAAGTCCACTAACCTTCTTTAGGTATTCTAGGATTTTTTGTCCATCATTTTCATTCATAAGGATATCTACAGTTTCCTTTGTAGAATTTGCCCTATCTTTGTTAGCATAATGGGTATAAAAATCTTTCTTATCTATGGTGAAGGTGTATTTCCAGTCGTCCGGATCATCTTCTGTAATATCTATATTTGGATAAATATTATTTCTTGTATTGGCATTTTGGGCCATATATTTTACATATTCTGACAAAATTAAGGGCTTTATTAGGTCATGCTCCTCAGCAAGTCTTGCTAGTTCATCTATGGCGGAACCTGCCTGCGGATTTTTAAACCTAACGTCTACAGAATATTGGTTCTTATCATCCTTGGTTTCTGTTATAACTTCTGTTTCAAAGTTGGCATAAATCCCCTTGTTTTCAAGCTCTTCTATAAGCATATTTGCAGGAATTATATAGGCACCCTTATCATCTACCATGGCTTGCGCCAACACGTCTTTAATTGTAGAATTTTTTACTATTTCATAAAAATCGTCACTTGGCTTTGAATCAAGGGTGATTTTCTTGAAAACTTTATGAAGTCTCGCCTTTTTTTCAATTAGGTCTTGGTCACTCTTAATTGAGTAAGGTTCCATAGAGAGACTTCCCAAAAGCTTGTGACTGTCTAAAATCCTATAGGCAAGTAATCTTGCGTGTGAGTTTTGAAGGATTGATAATAAAACAGACCTATCTTCACCAACAGATTCTAGGATTACGTCTATTGGATCGTCGTCTTTCTTGTGGCCTATATTGGCAAGTTTTTTCTCGTAATTTTTCTTATATTCAACCTTGAGTTTGCCATCTTTCTGGCTAATGTGAGCTGGCACATCTATACCCCTTTTTTTGAGGGCAAGGATGGCTGTATTTAAAGTTTCATACTTGATACCATCTTGGTCATAAGTGGAAAGTAAAAATTCTTCTATGAGGTCATTTTCAATTAACTTATGAACCACATCTTCAATCGGCATTTCTTTTTTCTTGAAATAGTCAATATCTTTTTTGTACTTAAAGGTATTTAGTTTTATATTGAAATCTTCAGTATAGTTGACCCCATCTTCTTCAAGAATATCAACTAGGTTTGAGATTAATTCTATTCTTTTATCTTCATCAAGGCTCATCAACTCATCCTTGTAGAGCTTAACTGCAAAGGAAGGTATAGATGTAGCCAAGATTTTGCCGTTTCTATCGTAGATATTGCCCCTACTTGCAAGTTCGTCAACTTCCTTTACTTTCCTATTATCGGATAAGTCCCTGTAATAATCACCCTTGGTGACCATTACATTAAAAAGTCTAAAAACTATAGCAATTATAGCAAGTACTACAACTACTTGGATGAAAATAAACCTATTTTCTTTTTTATTTTTCATAAAATCCCCTAAATTCTATAGGTTGGTATATACATTATCTTTTTGATAAGCATGTAATAAACTAGGTAGATAGCTGAATTTAAGATAGCTTCTACTAGGATTTCAAGGCCAAAGTAGCCTGTAATTGAGTTTAAACTCTTTCCAAAAATATAGTAGATACCATTTACCAGTAAGAAGTTAAAAACACTAGCTATAAGACAAACTATTAGACCTGTCTGCTTGTCCTTTGAGACCTTTATAAATTCTCCTGAGGAAACAACGCCTATTAGATAATATGATAAGGCCCTCACCCCTACTAGGCTTGAAAATAGAAAATCTTCAAAAAGACCAACCACAAGACCTCCAATTCTGCCAGTTTTATTTGGTAGAATTTGGGAAAGGGCTATAGTTGCTGGGATTAGTATATTTATATTTGCCCCTAGGATATCTATTTTAGCAAAAATTGAGGTTTGTAAAATAAAACTTAGTAATAAAATCAAAAAGCTTTTAAATTTATTCATAAATTTCCCCCTCCTTTTGCTTTTTCTCCTTAGTTACTGGTTTTTTATCAATTGAATAAGTCGCGTCGTGCTTTAATACTAGGACCCTATACAAGTGGGTGAAATCGACTGGTGACTTGATTGTAATATTTTTCCTTAGGGAATCCTCACTCATGGTCACTGTGGCAACCCTACCTATGTAGATGCCGTAAGGGTAAATTCCACCTAGACCACTTGTTAGGAGGATGTCCTTTTCATTAATCTTGCTTTCAAGGTCTATCATAAAACCTTGTATAGTGTTTTTATTGAAAATATCAATTACACCATAGTCTCCTGAGTTCGCATTTACAAAGGAAACGTCATTTTCATTTGAATTTATAGTTTCAACCCTTGCTGTAGTCTTATAAACTTCTGTGACCTTGCCGACAAGACCTGTATAAAACTTGCTATCCCCAATAGCTTGAAGAATGATGTCATTTTTTTCTATCCCGTCTACAGCTCCCTTATCGATTGTGAAATGGGTTGTCATTGAATTTACATCTGTGTTTATAAGCTTGGCCTTAATGTACTTATTTTCTGTGCCATTGGTGGCAATGGCTTCATCTTTTAAAAACTCTTCCCTATTTATTGTTGCTAAAAGCCTTGCATTTTCCATTACCAAAGACCTATTATCTGCCTCAAGCTTTAGCACTTGCTCACGGGTTTCCTTAGAGCCAATTGTTCTTTCAAGTTGCTCTATCATAGCTGATGAAATAGAATAAGTCACTTTCTCAATTGGTCTTAGGATTGTATTTGCAAGGTTTGAACCTGTTTGCGAAAGAGTTTCACTTTGGCTAGAAATAAGTATAAGCAGACTTAGGCCTACAACTGTAAATATGAAAGGTTTCTTATCTTTTTTTACTCTCTTATATGCCATATTTACCTACTTACGATATTTTAAATACTTGTCTGGATTTTCTAGAATTAATCCCGCTCCTAGGATTGCATCTGTGCCTGGGTCATCTGAACAATAGGATTTTAGGCCAATTTTCTTTTCTATATATTCAGACATCCCCGCAAGCTTTGACAAGGATCCAGAAAGGGCAAAGCCATCTTTTCTAATATCTGAAGAAATTTCTGGTGGTGTCTTTTCAAGAGCCTCTAGAACCATTTCACAAACTTCGTCTGCGAAAGGAAGAATACAAGAAACTAACTCGCTAGAACTTACACTTACAGTCTTTGGTCTAGCATCTAGAATGTCCCTGCCGTTTACTTCCATCTGGTTATTGCCGTCTTTTATCTTTAGTGAAGCAAGTTTAATCTTCACTTCTTCTGCTGTATTTTTGCCGATTTCAAGATTCTTTTCTTCCCTAAAATAATCAACAATTTTTTCATCTAGGTAGTCACCACCCTTGTTCATTGTGGCAGAAACTACGATTCCATTTAGGGATATAACCGCAACTTGGCTTGTGCCAGCGCCCATATTTATCATTAAAATTCCCCTAGGCTCATCTGGGGAAAGGTTCATCCCGTAAGCTGCTGCAAGTGATTCATCAACAAGGATAATATCCCTGCTGCCTGCGTGAAGGGCAGCATCTTCTACTGCTCTTTTTTGTATATCTGTGATACCAGATGGGACAACAATCACAACTCTTGGTTGGATTAGGCTAAAGTTCGGATTTACCTTGTCAAAAAAGTAATTTAGCATGGCTTCTGTGAGGTTAAAGTCAGTTATAACTCCATTTTTAATTGGTTTTACAACTTGGATATCCTCGTGGGTTTTACCAAGCATATCCTTAGCTTCTTGACCTATAGCTTCTACCTTAGTGTGATTTTCATCAAGAACCAGGCTTGAAGGCTCATTTATAATAAGGCCTTCGCCTTTTTTATATACTGAAATATTGCTAGTGCCAAGGTCTATGGCAAAGTCTGTAGCAATCATTTTAAATTTCATCCTAAACTCCTATATATAATTATCTTTTTTTAAACTTACATAAGATCCGTGGCCAATAATCAAGTGGTCAAGGACGTTGATATCAAGGATTTCCCCTGCATCTATTAGTCTGTGGGTGATTAACAAATCTGCCTTTGATGGGCTAGGATTGCCCGAAGGATGGTTGTGGGCCAAAATCATTGACTTGGCAGATTTTTTTATGGCTGACTTAAAGACTTCCCTAGGATTAACTATGGAAGAAGACAAGTCCCCAATCGAAATGAGTTCCTTGGAAATAACTTCATTTTTGTTGTTAAGAAGGATTGTGTAAAAATATTCCCTGTCTCTAAGGCTTATTGTATCTTTGATATATTCATAGGCATCTTCATTTGAGCTAATCTTATATTTTTCCTTATTTAGGATATTTTCCTTAATCCTCTTACCTAGTTGAAGGCTTGCTATAATCTTTGAAGCCTTGGCCTCTTTGATTCCATTTATTTTTGTAAGCTCTTCGACTTCTATTTCTAAAAGAGCCTCTTCGCTAAAGGTCTCAAGTATTTCTTCAGCAAGGTCAATGGCATTTTTCTTATCTGTACCAGTTGATATAATTATGGCAAGAAGCTCTTTTTCACTCAGGCTGTCGTGGCCCAACTTTATAAGTTTCTCCCTTGGCCTATCTATAAGCTTCATATCCTTGATAGTTTGTTTCATTTAAACATTTTCTCCGATGTTTATTTTTTTCATATGCTTTATAATAAAGTTTGAAGAAAGTCCTACAAAAAATCCACTAAAAGTGCCAACCAAAACTAGGGCTGGAAAATAAGTAAACATCTTGATATTTTCCATGATAATAGCTGAAACTATGATTTGTCCTAGGTTGTGGGCAAAGGCTCCTATTTCGCTTACACCGATAAAAGAAAATAAGCGGTCGTGGTATCTTAAGGCGATTGCCATTGCGATTGATGAAAGAATGGCTCCTGCTGCTGAGTAGAAAAACGAAGTCACAGCCCCTGTTATCAAGACCAGCATAAAGCTTTTTAAAAGCGCTATGGTAAGACTTGCCTTAAATCCATAAAAATAAAGACTTACTAGTATTATTATATTTGAAAGTCCGAGTTTTGCACCTGGTATTGGCACAGGAACAGGGATTTGTAGTTCAATAAGTGAAATTATTAGGGCAAGGGCCACCAAGAGGGCCATATTAGTTAAATCTTTGATATTTTTACCCATTAGTTCACCACCTTATCTATAGCATCGTCATCTTTTTTCTTATCTCCATGGCTTTCAAGTTCCAGAAACAACCTATGTGGCAGGCAAATTATTGTTTGGCCTTCCCTTTCTATAGGGTGCATGTGGGCACAAATCTGATCTTGACAATCAGCCTCGCTTATAAATGCTTTCTTGTTTTTAATAACAATTTTATTGTAGTGGCCACCGTAGTTTACCACGTATTCTGTATCCTTATCCATAGGTAGTTTTTTAATTACTTTTCCGTCTTGTTCGACTACAAGCATATCTCCCGTGTGTCCCGTAGTCATCTTATCAATTGCAAAATTCAGGCCAAAACTCAAAAAAATCAGGCCAACAATTACAATTATATCTCCTTTTCTAATCTTCATAATTACCTCTATATCTATCTTAATATTTTATAAAATAATCATGGTTATATTATATGGTTTTTGGCCAATAAAAAAAGACCCCGTAGAGTCTTCTTTAAATTTTATTCAAATATTGTTATACATTTGTTTGGACATTTTTCTGCGGCTGTCTTTAGTAATTCTGGATCGATTTCGTCGATATTAACAGCTTTTGATAAGAAATTGTCCATTTCAAAGGCTTCTGGATAAGTCTTAGCACAGATTGTACAACCTATACAAGAATTAGAGCATTTTGCCCTTGCGTCCTTGCCCTTATCATGTGATGAGCAAAGAACAGCTTGTTTTTGTTTGAATGGTACAAGCTCGATAATGTGTTTTGGACATACTTCCACACATTTTTTACAAGCCACGCACTTATCTCTATTTACCTTGGCAACACCGTTTATGATGTGGATTGCATCAAATGGACAAGCTTTTTCGCATGTACCACAACCGATACAACCATAATCGCAGGCTTTTTTACCACCAAAGAGTGCGATTTGTGCCCTACAGTCTTCAAGACCTTGGTATTTGTATTGGTCCTTGGCTGCTTCGCAAGTACCATTGCAGTAAACTAGGGCTACTTTTCTATCATCTGCACCTGTCGCTTCAACACCCATAGCTTTTGCTACAGCTGCTGTTACACTAGCACCACCGATGGCACAAGCATTTACAGGAGCTTCTCCCTTAGCGATTGCTTCTGCAAGACCATCGCAACCAGGATATCCACAAGCACCGCAGTTAGCGCCTGGTAGGGCGTCTCTGACAGCTGCTTCTTTTACTGATTTTTCTACGTGAAATTTTTGTGAAATAAAGCCTAGGGCTATCGCAAAGATAAAGCCCATTATAGCAAGTATCGCTACCGGCAATAATAAATTTTCCATTCTTACCTCCTATGCTAAACCTGCAAAGCCCATGAAGGCTATAGCCATTAGACCTAGGGTTATAAGAGACATTGGAGCTCCCTTAAATGACTCAGGTATTTTGTTATATTCGATTTTTTCTCTTAGATAAGCTAAGATCATGATTGCTATCATAAAACCAATTGATGCTGCAAAGGCATAAACTGTTGATTCTACAAGGTTATATGATAGGTCGATTGCTTTTATAGCTACACCTAGTACAACGCAGTTTGTTGTAATAAGTGGAAGATATACACCAAGTGCACCGTAAAGGGCTGGCATAGATTTCTTCATTACTGTTTCTACTGATTGAACGAGGGTTGCTATTACCAAGATAAAGACAACTGTCTGTAGGTATTGAACATTAAAAACTTCTAGTATGTAGTGTTGGATAAACCAAGTAATAACTGTTGCAAGTACTATTACGAAGATTACTGCATAGCCCATACCTCTTGCGGTTTCAACCTTGCTGGTTACACCGAGGGTTGGACAGATACCCAAGAATTGTCCTAATACATAGTTTGATACAAATATAGTTGCTATTATAATTTTAAATAATTCTGCCATAATAACTCCTAATTAACTTTCTTTTTTCTATTCATTATAGCATGGAAGGCTCCGAAGATAAGACCTAGGACTATAAATGATGATGCTGGTTGAAGCATAAATCCTATGGTGTATTCTTCTGGGATAACTGGCATGCCAAAAAGTGTTCCTGATCCTAATAATTCTCTAAAGAAAGCTAGGATTGATATAGCTATTGTATAACCAAGACCTTGGCTGATACCATCTACAATTGATGGGATTGGACCGTTTTGGCTAGCAAAACCTTCAGCACGGGCAAGGATGATACAGTTTACAACTATAAGTGGAATAAAGATACCTAGACTCTTATCAAGAGCTGGGGCATAAGCCTTTATTAGCATTTGAACTATAGTTACGAAACCTGCTATTACTACGATAAATGATGGGATTCTGATTTCATCTGAGATGAAATTACGAAGTAATGATATAACTAAGTTACTCATTACAAGTACGAATGTTACAGATACACCCATACCAACAGCATTGATTAATGATGAAGATATAGCTAGTACTGAACACATACCAACCATCTGTACAAGGACAGGGTTGTTTTTAATAATACCGTCGGTAAATATTTTGCCGTAATTTACCTTTGGTTTTTTATCTTTTTGTTTTTCCATGATATCTCCTATTCTAAGCTAGTAAGTACTTCTCTTGCAGCGTTGATACCTCTTAAGATAGTAGATGTTGAAATTGTAGCACCTGAGATGCCAACTATTTCATTTTCTCCGCCTGCTGCACTTGCCTTAACTTCTTTGTCCATGTTTACTCCGACCATTCCCTGTTTGAAATAATCTTGTTCCATTTCAGCACCAAAACCTGCTGATTCTGATTGGTTTAGAGGAGCAAAACCTGTTATGTTGTGGTCTTTGTCAACACCGATTAAAAATTCAATGTCACCACCATAACCACCTGGTGAGTTGATTTGGAAAACATATCCGTCACCTTCGGCACCGCTTGCCTTGTAAACTGCTTCTATAACGTCTGGTTTTTCAACATCTAGCTCTTCATAGCTATCTGCCTTATATACTACTGCCAAGCTCTCCTTAAGCTCTTCTTGTTGACGAGCTTCGATAATTGGCTTAGTCATATTGTTTGTAAAGGCAAGGGCTAGGGCTGTAACTGATGTGATTAAAAGTAATTTAAAACCTAATTTTAAACTATTATTCATTTTTAGCTCCTTTTTTTGCCTTGGCCTTACCAAAAATCCTGTCCCTAGTGTGTTTTTCTATAATTGGCACTAAGAGGTTCATTAGTAAGATTGAATAAGAAACACCTTCTGGATATCCACCCCAAAGTCTTATTACTGCTGTTAGGAATCCGCAACCAAAGGCAAATACGATTTGTCCCTTAGGAGTGATTGGGGCTGTAGTATAATCTGTTGCCATAAAGAAGGCACCAAGAATTAGACCGCCTGATAGGATATTTTTAAGTATATAATCTAGATTTACCTTATCTCCAAAAATTGCAAGGAATATGGTAGTTGTTAGTATGTATACTAGTGGAATTCTTATGTGAATTACTTTTCTAATTAATAGGTAGCAAGCACCAAGTAAAAGGGCTAGGGCACTTATTTCACCAAGACAGCCTGGAATGTGACCAATAAATAAGTCCATAATTGTGTAGGCTTTTGGATCAGATAGTGGTGTTGCCGCACTTAGCATTGATACGTCGCTAACTGTTTTTAAGGTTGCAACTCTTTCTGTTGGCACAAAGTTTGTCATGGTTGATGACCAAGATGCCATCAAGAATGCTCTTGCACCAAGTGCTGGGTTTACAATGTTTTGACCTATACCACCATAGAGCATCTTACAAATTACTATTGCGAATACTGCTCCTATTACAAGTTGCCATACTGGAAGAGTAAATGGCACGTTGTAGGCAAGTAAGATACCTGTTACAACTGCTGATAGGTCTTTGATTGTGTTTTCTTTTTTGATACATTTATTAAAGATTGTCTCAGCTAATACACAAGTGATCACAGATGCTAAGATAAGAACTAAAGCCCTATAACCAAAGTAGTAAACAGAAACAGCGCCAGCAGGTAAAAGTGCAATGATAACATCGAGCATGTCATTTGCGACTGTTCTTTTACTCCTAATATGTGGAGAAGCTGTTACTAATAATTGTTTATTATTTTCCATATTTCCCCCTATTTTCCTGCCTGTCTTATTTGTCTCTTAGCAAACTTGATAGCCTCAACTAATGGTCTTCTGGCTGGGCAAACAAATGAGCAAGAACCACACTCTATACAATCTAGTGCGCCTTCTTCGTCTGCCTTTTCGAACCTACCATCTAGGGCATGTTTGTGGATGTAGTTTGGAAGTAAGAATACTGGACATACGCTTACACACCTACCACATCTGATACATGGTGTTGGATCTTCTATGAAGGCATCCTTGCTATCAAATACTAGGATACAGTTTGTAGCTTTTTCTACTGGTTTATTTAGGTCAGGTTGGGCTATACCACACATAGGTCCGCCGTTTATAACCTTGGCGATTTCTTCTGCACCGCCAGCTTCTTCGATAAGGTCGTTAAAGCTTGTGCCGATTCTTACACGCATATTTTGAGGATTTTTAACAGTCCTACCTGTTACTGTAAGAATTCTTTCATAAAGTGGTTTTCCCATGAAAAGTGCTTCATAAATAGCATTTACAGTTGAAACGTTAGATACAACTGCTCCTACGTCCATTGGAAGACCACCTGATGGGACTTCTCTTTTGAGGATTGCATTTATAAGTCTTTTTTCATCACCTTGTGGGTATTTGGTTTCAAGGCTTACAACTTTGATTGTGCCGTCAAATTTATTTGAATTAGCAAATTCAGCTAGGGCTTGGGTCATAGTTTTATAAGCCTCTGGCTTATTATTTTCTATAGCGATTACGCCGTCTTTAGCATTTACAGCCTTCATTACTTGGATGAGTCCTTTTATTATATGTAAAGGATAATTTTTCATTATGTAGTCATCACAAGTTATGTAAGGTTCACATTCTGCCCCGTTTACTATTACAGTATCGATTGGTTTATTTGGTGAATATTTGATGTGAGCTGGGAAAGCTGCACCACCCATACCAACGATTCCTGCTTCTTTTACCTTGGCTACAATTTCTTCTGGGCTTAAGTTTACGTTTTCAAGCTCAGTATATTGAACTTCTTGGTCGAAACCTTCTGTATCGATTACTACTGCCTTACAGTTTTTGCCTGAGGCACTTTGAATATCGATTACATCTTTTACAACTCCTGCTACTGAGGAGTGGATATTTGCTGAGAAGTTACCTACTGCAGATCCTAAAAGATCTCCTACAGCAACTTCGTCATTTTTCTTTACATTGCATTTGCTTGGTGCACCTATGTGTTGGGTTAGTGGAATTGTTACAAGCTTTGGAATAGCAGCAGTATGAAGACTGCTGTTTTCTGAAAGTTCTTTGTATTCTTCCATCTTAACACCATGAGCAAATGTCACAGTATTAGCTGCCATAAATTTCTCCTTTTTAAAAAAATTTCTTCCCGATACTTCTATTATAAATTATATCGGGAAATTTCTCAATGGTTTATTTAAGATTTGCAAAAATATCTTCTATAAATACCATAAAGTTGTCAAAGGCTAATTGCTTTAGATCAGCCATTCTCTTTTCGCTAGGCAAAGCATTTTTATAAAATTTCTTATAGACATCATAATTTGCGTCGATTTTGGTCACATATTGCCTAGTTTCTTCAAAAGGAATCTTCAAAACATCCGGATTATTAGGGTCGAGAATTCCTTCCTTTATCCATTTGTCAACATTTCCTACCCCACCATTATAGGCTGCAAGAGCCAAGTCTCTGTTGTTGTAGTACCTATAAAGGTAATCGTAATAAGCAACACCTAAGTCAAGATTGTATTCAACATCAGATAGCTTGTCTGGGTAAAATTCTTTACCAGTTAACTCTGCTGCATGGGATGCAGTTTCGTCTAAGAGTTGCATTAGACCTTGGGCACCTTGGTGACTTTGGGCATCCTTATCAAAGTCTGATTCTACCTTGATTATAGCAGCTGTTAAGAGTGGGTCTACATTATATTTTTCAGAAGATTTATAGATCTCATCTTGATAGCTTATCCTACTCCTTGATGTTTGGTAGGCTATTGTTCCATAGCAAACAACAAATAAAATTAGGATGGCAAGGAGGATAAAACCTATAAGTTTTCCAAACCATTTAATTACTTTCATAAATTTTCTCCCTTCTTAGGATATTTTCTACATTTTCCCTCAGGTCTTCAAGGCTGGTATTGTTTTTTATTACAATTTCCCTGCCATCCCTAGGACCCATAAGAGCTTCTTGGTTTCTGATTTTTGATTCTGCATAAAATCCGCCAATATCATCTCTTTTGGCAAGTCTTTGGGCCTGGATATTTTTATCAGTTTCAACAAATAGAACCAAATCAGCTGGAAATCTCACTGACATTTGATAGAAAAGTGGAATTTCTATAAAGATATTTTTTTCATCTGACTCTTCAATTTCCCTTTCTATTTCCCTCACAATTATTGGGTGAGTTATAGAATTGAGCCTTTTCATCAAATCAGGTGCAGAAAAAATCATTTTTGCCAGGTGTTTTTTATCTAGGATATGACCGTCAAAGGCCTTTCTAAAGAAGGGGTCGGCCTTGATAGTCTCATAATTTTCCCCACCTTCTTCTAAAAGTTTTTTATTAACTTCATCGGCACTTATGACCTTAAAACCAAGGTCTTTTACAATCTCGCTTACAGCTGATTTGCCAGAGCCTATTGTGCCTGTAATTACAATTTTATTTGGATTCATACATACTTTCTCCAAAACCAATATCTACTAGCAAATCTACCTTGAGATCTGCTGCATTTTCCATACATTCCCTAAGGATTTCACGTGCCTTCTCCTTATCCTCCTCGCTAGATTCAATGATTATTTCGTCGTGGATCTGGAGGATGATTTTGGCATCAAGGCCTTCTTCCTTGAGTTTTTCGTAGGTTTTTATCATTGCAATCTTTATAATATCAGCAGCTGTGCCTTGGATTGGTGTATTTAGGGCAATCCTTTCACCAAAACTTCTGACATTAAAATTTCTCGAAGATATTTCTGGTACATACCTACGTCTTTTAAATAAAGTTTCTATATAGCCTTGGTCCTTGGCAAGTTTTACAACATTGTCCATGTATTCCTTGATTTGTGGGTAGGATTTTTTATACTTATCTATATAATCCTTGGCCCTTGCTCTTGGAATATTTAGGTTTTGTGATAGGCCATAGTCACTTATACCATAGATTATACCGAAATTTACCGCCTTAGCTTCTGATCTTTGAAGTTTTGTAACCTCATCAAGTGGAGTGTGGAAAACCTCAGAAGCTGTCTGGGTGTGGATGTCTATGCCGTGGTTAAAGGCATCTTGCATATTTTTATCATCTGACAAACTAGCCAAAATTCTCAATTCTATTTGTGAATAGTCAGCATCAATTAAAACCTTGCCCTCACCTGCCTTAAAGGCCTTTCTGATGGCCCTGCCTTCGTCAGTTTTGATTGGAAGGTTTTGAAGGTTTGGCTCTTGGCTTGATAACCTACCAGTTGAAGCAATGTTTTGCCTAAAGGTAGACCTAATCCTGCCGTCTTCGTCTATAGCATTTTCGAGGCCTTCTATATAGGTTGAACGAAGTTTGTAAGTTTCCCTATATCTTTCAATTTTTTCTATAATTGGGTGCTTATCCCTAAGCTTATCCAAGACACTAGCATCTGTAGAAAAACCTGTCTTAGTTTTCTTTATTACAGGTAGTTCCAAGTCCTTAAATAAAACTTCTCCCAATTGCTTGGTAGAATTTATGTTAAATTCGCTACCAGCCAGGTCATAAATATCCTGGGTTAGCTCTTCGATTTGCTGATCAAGTTGGGCCTTGATTTCTTCAAGGATTTTCCTATCAGTGCCAAATCCTATTATTTCCATGGAAGCGAGAACTTTTGCAAGTTTTTTCTCTATATTTTCATAAAGGTCAACCATTTCATATTCAGCTAGGTTTTTAAAGACCTTATCCTTTGCGTCCTCTATTGCGTTAACCTTGGCTGCTAGAAGTAGACTTAAGTCGTCTTGGTTGACATCAGCGTATTTTTTTATCTTGGCTCCCTTGCCAATTAAAGTCTCGTCGCTATCAAGCTCATAGGTCAAATAAGACTGGCTTAAAAGTTTCAAATCGTAAGAAGACCTGGATGGATCAATTAGATAGTGCATGAGCATGATGTCATCATAAGGACCGATTAGGTCAATGCCTAGCTTATCCAAAAGTACCATTTCTTCCTTAATATCAAAGGAAACTTTGTTTATTGATTTATCTTCAAAAACCTCTTTTAAATCTTTGATTTTTTCAGGCTCGATTATATAAACGTCAGTATCCTTACTCTTTATAGCAAGTTTATAGATTTCAGAATGGATATAATTTTCCCCATCATTAACCGATTTAAAGAAAATTTCCTTAGTTTTTTTGCTAGAATCGATTAGGTCTTTTAAATCCTTGCTAGTCTTAAATTTGAATTCCTTACTAGCAGTCTCCGGACCACCTCCGTCAAGTTCTTCCAAAAATTTGTTGAAATTAAGTTTGGAAAATTTCTCCCTAAGTCCTGCTATATCAGGTTCTCCAAGGGCTAGGTCATCGTATTCAAATTCGACAGGTGCGTGGGTCACGATTGTACCTATTTTTTTGGACATATAGGCAACAGCCTCATTATTTTCGAGATTTTCCTTGGTTTTTTTGCCAGAAATATCATCGAGGTTGTCATAAAGATTTTCTATAGACCCATATTTTCTGATAAAATCTAGGGCACGCTTTTCGCCAATCCCATCAACTCCAGGAATATTATCCGACTTATCTCCCATCAAACCCTTTACATCAATAAGCTGCTTAGGAGTAATGCCGTATTCTTCCTTTATTTTATCAACTGTGTATTCTACAGTATCTGACACGCCTTTTTTGGTAAGATAAACCAAAATATCATCATCAACAAGCTGCAAATAATCCCTATCACCTGTGATAAGAACCGCCTTATCTCCAGCTTCCTTGGCCATTTCCGCATAAGTGCCAACTATATCATCGGCCTCAAAACCATCAAGGTCAGTATACTTGACCCCCATCGAATCGAGGATGTCCTTTAAAATCCCAAACTGGTAGGAAAGCTCGTTTGGAGTCTTGTCCCTATTTGCCTTATAATCCTTGTACTCGTCATTCCTAAAAGTCTTAGACGACCTGTCAAAAGCCACGAGAACATAATCTGGTTTGTATTTATCAAAGGCGTTCCTATACATGGTCAAAAAACCATAAACGCCATTAGTCATAACTCCGTCATTGTTGGAAAGGTTTGGCAGGGCAAAAAAAGCCCTAAAGATCAAACTCGACCCATCAATCAACATAACAGTTTTTTTCATTATATCTCCTTAACTATAAAAAATAGTTTTAAAACTCTGTCCTACCTTATAGTATAACTTATATTGGAAAATTTTTAAAGAAAAAAAGGAAACATCTACGAATGTTCCCTAAAAAAAATATTAATCTTTAAACTTTTTCTTTATCTTATCAATATAATCAGTATCTACCCATTCTTCAGAATATCCGCAATCCGCACAAAGATACCTATCAACAGGAACTGCGGACTTTATAGTCATACCAACCATAATATTATTACCAGAACCATAGGCTCCAGCATGGCCAGGTATTTTGATAATATCACTTGACCCACACTTTGGACATTTATTAGAATTTTTCATAAATACCTCCTTAAAAAAATAATACTAGAAAGAATTTTTCTTTCAAATTATTATAAAAAGTGAGAAATATTGGAAATATATAACATTAGTAGTATAATAAACTTGAGTAAAAGGTATACAGAATCCATGAGGTTCACAAAAAAAGCAAGGGAACGAGCCTTGCTTTTTATTTACCAAAATTTAAAATCCCTCAAACCATATAAAAGCCTACTTTAATACATATTAAAGCAGGCTTTAAGAGGGTCATAAAGCAGGCTTTGTGAGGGGTATCAAAGCAGGCTTTAAAGATAATAATATAAATATGAATAATATAAAGTTAATAGGACCTCACACAAATTATTTATAATTTTCAGCAAAAAAAAGATTGAGTATTTTTCTCAATCTTTTAATTCATTAAACTTTCCATTCTTCAAAACAAGAACGTGATCAGATAAGATGTCGATATCTTCCTTGTTGTGGGATGTGATAAGCATCGTTACCCCCTTATTTCTAACGTAAGACTTAATTATTCCCCTAAGTTCTACTACTCCTTCGTGATCCATACTATTAAAGGGCTCATCTAAGAGCAGGAGTTTTGGTTTCTCCATAAGAGCTTGGGCTATGCCTAGTCTTTGAAGCATGCCTAGGGAGTAGTTCTTTACTCTGACATCCTTATCTTGATACAAAGATACCTCTTTTAAAATCTCTTCAATATCTGCCTTGGTGATTTTGTTTTTAATCGAAGCTAAGAGGTCTAGGTTTTCAAAGCCTGTTATGTTTGGTAAAAAACCTGGATGTTCAATTAGTAAACCCAAGTCAGATGGCATAGCTCCATTTTTTCCAACAACTACATTATTAATTATAATTTTACCAGAAGATGCTTTCATCAATCCTGAAAGCAACTTAAATAAAACACTCTTTCCACACCCGTTTGTTCCGACAATCCCATATATTTTACCAGCTTCAAAATTATAGGAAATATTATCTATTACTTTCTTATTTCCAAAAGCTTTGGATACATTTTCTAACTTTATTAGGTCCATATTCTCCCCTCCTTACTCATTTTGATACTCTTTACTTCCCTTTGGAAGGTTAATGTCCTTATTTTCAAATATTTTAAAATTCAATATAAGCAAAATCAAATCTATACCAGTCAAAACTCCTAACCTATAAATAAATTTTATCCCACGTCCATTAATTGAACTTGCTAATGAAAAAAGGGAAAAATCCTTAATCACATCACCAAAAAATCCCAAACTCATTCCTGCCGCAATGATTAGGATGCCTGTATATATGACAAATACAAGGGATTGTGAAATCCTAAATTGTATTAAAAAGGCATGGACTAGGGCAAAGAAATATAGGAGTAGAGTCTCTAAAATTACTAGCTTAAATATTTCCAAAATTAAGTTGTTTGTTTCAAAATTCCCCAACAAATAAAGATTTGCAAACTCTTTACCCGCTTGAGAAATACTAAATCCAAAGTTTGAAGATCCTATCCCTACTAATAGGCAAAATAAACAAATACAAGCCACATAAGCTAAAAGGCTTTTAATAACTTTGGTATGTTTCACTTTATAAAATTCTTTCCTATTTGTGTACCTTGTTAGGGTGAAGAATATATTTTGTTCAACTGGGCTTTGAAGCATCAATATAAATCCTAATAAAAAGGGAAAAGTAAAATATCCGGTATAGGAGTCATTAAACATTATTAGAATTATTTCCCCAAAGTTAAAATTCCCAGACCTATATTTAAAGCTAATAAGCTGGCTAAAACTTGCAAGTATTGACCCTGTCACTAATAGATATAAAAAGATAATATAGATTTCACTTTTATTTTTTAAATCTTTATATTTCTTCATCGTTTTCTATATCCTTTTTAAATTTCAATAAAGATAAAACATAGGATAGTAAGAGACTTATAAGCAAATAGGAAATAACAAATACAGGCGTTATTCCTTGTACTCTTGACACATCAAATATTGCCATTGGCTCAAGCTTTGTAAGTCCAACAAACATCGCAAACAAAGATCCTATTGTGGCTATAATAAAAGGTCCTATCCAAGCGATGAACTTATTTTTAATAAAATAAGATAAAGAAAGTCCCAGGCTGCTATAACAAGCACCTACAAACCCACAATGTAGAATTATTGCCAATATATAAAGTAAGGCAGATTTATCTGCAAGCATTTTATATGCGGATACTCCTGTCATTCCCATATAAGCATCTATATTGAGGTCTTTGGAAAAAAACACAAAGCATCCTATAAAAAATATGACCATACCAAAAGCGAAAGTTATAAAAGATATAAGAAAATTTATTATGAAATTAGAATTGAAATATTTTTTATATCCCATTCTTGCAACAAGATATTTCATTGTTCCACTCTTACTATTTTCAACATGTTTGGCGGAAAAAGGAAAGGTAGCGATTAGAGGCCCTAAAATTACAAGCAAGGACCTATCCCCGTTATATCCTTGTAAAAATGCCATGACATAGTCGTGTTTAAAAAAATATTCCATGCCCTCTTCTACAAAGGCAGTTAAGGAAAAAATCATAGATAATAAAATAATGAGTATGGATAAGAAAAACTTTCTACTTCTCATTACTTTTGAAATTACATTTAACCTATAAGACATATATTCCTCCATCTATCAAAGTGCAACCTTTAAATTCTTTAAAATATAACATTATTAATTAGAAAAGTTTTGTTTTTAAAAGTATTCTTCCGCTTAGATAGAACTACTTCTTTTATGGCCTTCCTACTATAATAACGAATGAAAAATAAAAATGTTACAAAACTTCATTTGAAATTTTTATAAAATTTACGATGATTATGGGAATTTTAAAAGCTGATTTAGTATGAAAAAAATTGTATCTTGAAATTAGGCAACAAAAAAAGCGCTGGATATTCCAACGCTTGTTAGGTATTTGGTGCCGGTGGTGGGACTCGAACCCACACGCCCCGGAGGACAACAGATTTTGAGTCTATCTCGTCTGCCAGTTCCGACACACCGGCGTAAATTGCTTACCAGTACATTATACAACAATTTATGCCCAGTGTAAATTATATTTTGTTTTTATTTTCCTATATTTTTTAGAATTATATATTTTTATCGACAAAATCCCTATCAAAATTCCAAAAATAGCCCCTGCTAGGACGTCTGTTGGGAAGTGGACATATAAATACAACCTTGAAAATGCCATAAAGACTGCCAAGACATCTGTAAATATTTTTAGGGCCTTGTTTTTATTTAGCAGGGTCACAATTGTCGCAAAAGTGAAGGCGTATGAAGTGTGACCTGATGGGAAGGAGTTGTCCGATAATTTGTGGACCAAAAGATCAGTGAAGTTCGCCACATCGTAAGGTCTAGGCCTTGCTACTAGGTTTTTTACCAAAATATTTACCAAGATAATATTTAAGATAAAAGCAATAACCATTATTTTCCCCTGGTTTTTTAATTCTTTGGCTGCTAAAAATATAAAGATAAAAGCTATCCAAATTAGGGACAGGTTGCCTGCTGCTGAGATTGTCACAATAAACTTATCCAGGGGCGTTGATCTCATATTTTGAATGGCATTTAGGATATCTAATTCAAAATTCACCATCATTGAACTCCTGTGTTTGCGATTTCAAGGGTCATGTCGTGGGCCTGCTGGATTCTTTTCCTTTGATTTTCATTTACCAGGTCATAATACTTGCCGCCTTCTAAAAAGTCCTCTGTTAGGTGATTTTTGATTAAAATTCCGTATTCATTATAATAAGTTCCTACCCAGATTGGATGAAGCTTTACATCAGCAATTTTTTTGTTGCCACTTGTCATATCTTTTTCTAGGTCAATTTCAAGGGCTAAGGAGTGTTCTACCCTAATATCCTTGCTATTTTCATAATTTTGGTAAGATATAAAATTACCAAGAGCATAAGCAATTAGGCCTTTTCTCCCATCTTCTGCTTGGTAAACCTCCACTGGTTCGACCACGTGTGGATGGTTTCCAATTACTAGGTCTGCTCCCCAATCTATCATTTTTCTTCCCAGGGTAATTTGAGCCTCGTTTGGCATGGATTGATACTCAATTCCCCAGTGCGGATAGACAATTACAAAGTCCGCTCCCTGGGCCTTGGCCCTACCAATGTCTTTTTTGATTTGGTCTTCGTCTGATAGGTAGCCGAGATTTTCAACTTCTTCTCTTGGTACAATCAAATTTTCCCTACCATTACAACCGTAAGTATAGGCCAAAAATGCAAGTTTGACCCCCTTTACTTCCTTAAATAAAATCCTATCGGACTTGTCTTTAAATGATCCAACATAATCAAGGCCTGCTTCCTTGGCAGCTTCCATAGTTGAGAAAACGCCCTCAAGCTCTGTATCCATAGAGTGGTTGTTGGCTGTGGAAACTATGTCAAAACCAGTTTCCTTAAGGTCTTTTAAGTAGGCTGCTGGCACATTAAATCTTGGAAAACCTGCTACTGGCAAGTCTGGATTGGTGGTTGTTTCATAGTTTCCAATGGAAATATCAGAATCTTTTACAAAATCTTTTAAATAGGTGAATTGATCTGAAAAATCATATTCCCCACCGCCCTTATTATAGGCATACTGAATTTGTGCCATGTGGGCCATAATATCGCCAAAAGCCTTTAATTTCACCTTTTTAATTTCAGGTTTTTTCTTAATCTCCTCGGCAATTTCCTTTCTTGCCTTTTCCTCTATATCTTCCTTGCTGGCTTCTTTTTTGCTTACCTCTTGGCTTTTTGCCTTTTCCTTTTCTTCAGCAAGTCTTTGTTCTTCTTCCTTGTGTTTTTGGTAATTATCAAGCCTAGTTATTAAATCTGTAACAGACTTAATTGAAATTTCTTCCATATCTTTATTATTTGAACAAGCCACTAGGCCAAAGGCCATGGTTAGGCTTAAGAATATTCTAAAAATTTTTTTCTTCATAAACGCTCCTTACCTATATATTTTATACTATTTAGGGAAATTATTCATCTTTTCTTATTAAAAGAATGAAAGATTTTCCAAAAATCATATAATTATAACGATAAAAGGAGTTTATATGAGTTTTAGTGATCAATTTGATATAGAAATAAGAGAAATAGACGAAGACAACCTTATTTTAAGGTGTAAAATGGAAAAAAATTTCCTAAATGAATTAAATGTCGTTCATGGCGGAGTTTTAATGACCCTTGCTGACAATGCTTCAGGCTACATTGCTTCAGCCAAAAAATACACAGCCCCAACCCTATCCATGACTACCCACTTCCTAAGGCCTCTTATGGCGACAGACTACATTTACGCCAAAGCCAAGGTCATCAAAAGGGGATCAAGGATAATCACTGTTGATTGCGAAGTCTACGGGGACGATGAAAAAACAACCGCCATAACAAGAACAGAATTTGCCATTATTAATGACAAGCTTGAAAAATCAACAACTGGCAACATGGCTTATTCAAAAGGAAAGTACAAAACATTTTGATTTTAACAAATATAATTGTAGGACAAATAAAGGATAAATAGGATTATCATGAGAAAGATTTTATTTATTATTAACTCAAAAGCTGGTAAGACAGAATTTGACATAAAAAAAGAAGATATAGAAGAAACTTTTAGGAAGGCTGGCAAACTTTCTGAGATAGAAGTCGTCAATACTAGGTATAAAAACCACACCAAGTACCTAATCGACGCCTTTGACTCCCTTAAATATGACGAAAAAATCGTTATAATTTGCGGTGGAGATGGATCCTTAAATGAGCTGGTGAACGTGGCTTATGGCAAAGATATGACCCTTGGCCTTATACCAACAGGAACAGGAAATGACTTTGCCAAAAACTTTGACTATGAGTCTTTCACCCTAAATTCCCTTTTGAATTTTAAGACAAAAAAAATTGACCTAATAAAGGTCAACGACTTTTATTCTATAAACGTGACAAGCCTTGGCTTTGACACCCAGGTTTTAAAAAGGGCCTACGATTACCTTGATAAAAATCCAAAGCTCGGCAAAAAAGCCTATGGCCTCGCCGTTCTTAAGTCCTTAAATAAGATTAATTGTGAAAATTTGGAATTAAAATTAGAATTAGTTGACGGATCAAATTTTGAAATCAAGGGGAATTACCTAATCTCTGCCCTATGTAACGGTGGCTTTTACGGGTCTGGTTTTAACCCTGCCCCTGAGGCAAAAATTGACGACGGAGTCCTAAACCTACTTTTGGCAGATAAGATTCCCTTTATACGATTTATCCCACTTATAAAAAAATACAAGGAAGGTCGCCATAAGGAAAGCAAGTATATCAACGAAATCCTTGTAAAATCTGGAACTATCAGGTCCAAAAACAAATTCATTGCCAACGCCGATGGAGAAATCTTTGAGACAGACGAAATAAAGTTCCAAGTCTTGCCCCAAGCCTTAAATTGGGTGGTCTTTGAATAAAATTATAGAGATAAAAAAAGCTGACCCTCTTATTTTAAAACAAAATTTAGGGTCAGTTTTTTACTTATAATTTTAGGAAACTTACAACATAGGTGCTAGGACCTGAGTGGCAACCCAAAACCGCAGTAACGGAAGATTCAATATAGAGGTCAGCTCCCTTAATTAAATCCCCTAATTTTTCCTTAATATCAGCAATATCCTTGACATCTTTGCCATAGGCAAGGGCTAGGTAATATCCATCAGCCTCAGCTAGGGCCTTTTGGGTTTCCCTAGCTATAAAATTGACTGCCCTTTTTCTTCCCATTACAGATTTGTAATTTCCTATAGTTCCCTTCTCTTCAATGGTAAGAACCGGGTTAATCCTCAAAGTCCCACCGAGAAGACCTTCAACAGCACTTAATCTCCCACCCCTAATCATGTATTTTAAATCACTAACAGTGGCAAAAAGTCTTAGGTCTTTGATTTTTCCTTTCACATTCTTACTTATTTCATCTATGCCAAGTCCTTTTGTGACTAAGCTTTTGGCATACATAACCAAAAGACCCTCGGTCATAGTAATATTTTTGCTATCAATAAGGACATATTCCATGTCACCATCTTCCAGCGCAATCCTCATAGCATTATAAGTCCCAGACAAGGCCTGGGAAACACCTATGGCAAGTATCTTTGTGTAGCCTAGTTCTTTAATAAACTTGATTTTTTCATCAAAATCATCTATAGATGGAGCTGAAGTAGAAGCATTCTCTTTATCCATTCTTTCAAAAAGTTCCACAGGACTTATTTCCACCAAGTCTTTTTTAGACTCAGTATCAAAGTTCACATACAAGGGTACAACAAAAATCCCCTCGCTTATATTTTCTTCTATATTAGAAGCCGAATCTGTTAAAATAGCAATCTTTTCCATAACTATTCCCTTTATCTCATTTTTATATTAAATTCAAATATGAAATCTTATCTTATATTTTATATCAATTAAAAATCCTTTCATTTTTTATCTAGTTTTAATAACTAGATTAGTATTATTTTATCTTGAATTGCCTCCTTGTCAAGAAATAAAACTTTTAAGTCAAACCTAAGCTTATATTCCTTAATAAAAATACCAACCCTATCTTATTTAAAATAGAGTTGGTACTTAAACTTCCTTTTAAAAATATTATAATATTTTTAATCTGACTAATTAAACAAGCTTATTTTTTTCTTAAAGAGTAATAAACTCCTGTTGATAAAGCAAGAAGACTAGAATAAACAGCAAAACTTGCTTCCACTCCAGTTTTTGGTGATTTTTTTGGATTTGTTTCGACTAATTTTTTTATTTTGGATAAAACTTTGACAGTAGCTGTCTTTGAGATTTTAACGCCCATGCTATCAGTTAAGCTATATTGTATTTTATAAATACCAGGAACATTACAATCAAAATTTCCCTTTTCTATCACAACCTTATCTATCAAATTATCCCCATCTTCCTTATCAGAAGCCTTAATAATCAAACTCTTAAGATCAAGCTTTTCCCCCTCATTTATTTCAGTATCTTTAACTTCTAGGATTGGAGGAGTATTTTCTTCTGGAATTACTAGAGGCTTATCTTCAGGTTTTTCTTTAGATTTTTCCTCTGGTTTTTCTTCTGGCTTTTCTTCGCTTGGCTTATCTGGTGTGTAATCTGGGATAATAATTGGAGGATTATCAGGCTTCTTCTTTTCTTTGACAGTTATTGTGGCTATTTTTTCAACACTCGCCCCGTTCTTATCTGTTAATGTATATTTTATCTTATATACACCAGGCGTATTGGAATCAAATCCGCTATTATCAATTACAACAGTCGCTTTTAAATCAGGACCATCTTCTTCATCAGCCGCCTTTGTTATAAGACTTCTTAACTCTATGGACTGACCTTTTTCAATAACAGCATCCTTGACTTCAAGCTCTGGAATTTTATTCCATTGAGCGATGAAGGAATGATCTTCTGTAACTTTGTATGTTTCTCCAGGATAGTACTTTGAGCCCTTCCAATATAGGAATTTATATCCCTCTCTAGTTGGAGCTGACATAATTGTTATTTGTTTATCTTTGCTATGTCTTTTTTGCTTAACACTAGTACCATCAGCAAATTTTCCACCATTAGCATCGTATACAATTAGATATTTATCATTTTTATAATTAACATCATAGTTATTTAACAAACTAGATACTTCTAATGACTTATGTTTTACATCAGAATCAGGGTCGAATTGCAAATTAGTAAACTCTTCATAATTACTAGGCGGATCATATAAGCCCGCTTTTGCAATATTGTCATTAAATATGGTAGTCTTATCTATTGTAAGATTTTTATAAGCATTTTCATCTTCAATAGGGTCTTTATATTCATAAGGATTTGTATAAATCGCACCACCTTGACCTACTTCACAAGTATTGCCAATGAATTTACTATTTTCAGAAATTTCTAATTTTATATTAGGCTTAATTCCTTTAATATTATTGTTTTCATCTCTGTTAACTCCATTTATACCAATTGCTCCTCCAGAACCAAAAGCACTGTTAGATTCAAATCTAGAATTTTTTATTTCTGTTTTGCTATCAGCAATCTCCATTGCTCCACCAACTCCAGATAAATGTGGATTGCTTTGTTCATCTTGAGGATGAACTTGAGCAATATTTTTAGTAAAGGTACAAGTATTGACAGTTGTTGGGAATGATGTATATATCCCTGCTCCCATAAGTGATTCATTTTCACTAAAACTTGTGTTATCAACACTCAACCTTGCGGTTTTGGAATTTCTAACTTCACCTGCAGTGGATATTCCTGCACCATAAGCTGCTGCGTTTTTTGAAAATTCAGAATTTTTGACATCCAAGATGGAATTAAGGCCTAAATAAATTCCGCCACCAAAACCATACGAAGTATTTTCAGTAAAAGTAGAGTTTGTTATACTAACAGGATGGGAATTGTCTTGGTTTACAAAAATTCCACCGCCGCCGCTTCTAGAAAAATTTCCAGAAAAAGTCGAATTTTCTATTTTCACTTCTCCACTTTTTAGATAAATTCCTCCACCTTGACTTCCTGATTTATTACCAATAAACTCAGTATTTTTTATATCTGCGCCTGATAAATATACAGAACCACCGGCTTTTTGTGATATATTTTCTGAGAAATTACAGTTTTCCAATTCGAGTTTTTTTGATGTGAAAATCGCTCCTCCCCAATTAGCTTCATTTTTTTCAAATGTAGAGTTCCTTATTGTTAAAGGACTTGATGAGTAAACCGCACCAGCTGTACTGGCATGGTTATTTTCAAAACTGGCATTTTCGATTTTAGCAGTTGCTCTTGAGCCAACTATAATAGCTCCACCTGTTTTCTTAGCAACATTTCCTTTGAAAATTCCCCCAGTTATATTCAAATTACCATAAGCTGCTAGGAAACCACCGTCGCTTGTATTGGATTTATTATTTGAAAAGGTTCCCCCAGAAATATTTATAGTTGCACCATGTCTACCTTGAATTATTCCTCCTTGTGATTTAGAGTTATTATTTTGTATAACTGTTCCTTCCTCTATATTTAGAGTAGAACCTGAATACATAAAAATAGCAGGACCATCTGCTAAAGGGACATCAATAAAATTCTGTACTATTGTACCTCTACCAAAAGTTAGTACCCCATTTTCCGATAAAAATGTAAGTTCTCCATCATTGTTTCCGTCTAAAATTATATTTTCAGTTCTAAATTTACAATCCTTAGAAACATAAAAAATTAATCTTGTCCCTAGTCTTTTAAGAGTATATTTTTTGTTATTAGCTGATCTAAGAAGGATATTTGCGTAGTTTCTATCCCAAACACTCTCATCAACAGGAATATCATAATCACTATTCAAAGTAACAACATATTCATTGCTTAAATCGTTTTGCATGACATTACCCATTGCATCATATAAGGTATCATAATTTCCGACGAGTTCACCATCTTCAGTACTACCGAGAGGTCTTTTAGTTACAGTGAAAGTTTTCGATTCTTCTGGATTTCCTACAGGATTTGGGACTTTTTCTTCTCCTAGGTTTAATTCATCAGAATCTTCCTTTTTATCCTCGGAGTTTTCTTCCTTATTCGAATCTTTTTTTTCTTCTTTTTTGGCATTATCTTTTTTTGCATCCTCTTTTGAAGATTCATCTCTTTTTGAATCTTGTTTAGGTTCTTCTTTTTTCTTATTATCTTTCGTAAAATTACCTTCTTCTGAAGATTTTTCCTCTTTTTCTGGCTCCTTTACCATGCCTTCCTTGCTTTCGACTACTCCAGTCTCAACTCCCGCCTTATCATTGCACTCATCCAAGGCATAGACGAGAGGTGATAGGTAGGTCAATATAATTGAAAACGTAATCAATATTGCTAAGGATTTACTAATTGTTTTTTTAAAAAGCTTCATCTTAACGACTCCTTTACAAGTTTCTTATAAATATTATATAGCACAGCTTGTAAATATCTACAAATACGAAAAGTTTTCATTTGTTCATTTAAAATTTTTGCCATAAAAAGCGACTAAGAATGAAATCTTAGTCGCTACGCTATAGTATTGATTTTAACTTTAATTTTTCTGTTTATATTGTTTTAAGATCACAAAAACCTTTCAACTCTTTTGTCTAAAAACGACAAGAAGCAGGATGATGCTAACAATCAAACATACGCCAAATTTCACCCACATTACCATTGGCGAAACACTCCATTCAGGATGATTTGCCGCTGCTATATAATCTTTAACTAACAAATATGTCCCAATAATAGCAGGAATTAAAGAACCGAAAACTTTTGCTACAACTTTTAAGTTCATATAGCATCCTCCTCCATTTTACTAAATATAGTCATATAATTCCTAACAACAATTACGACTATGACATTTATATGTTCCTTCTCCGTCCAAATCAAAAATCTGATACATACAAACCCCTAAAGCATTTGCTATATCGTTAGCAGTTTTAAGACTCGGAATTGTTTTCCTAGTTTCTATTTTGTTTATACTCGTCCTTGATATACCTACTTTTTCCCAAATCTATGTTGCGATAACCCTAAAGGTTTACGGTATTTCTCGATTTTACTTTCCATTATATCACCTTTCTTTGGTTAACTAAAGTTTAACATAATTTCGTTTGAATATCAATACTTTTTAATATTTTTGATTACCTTTTCCTAATTTATCATTATATAATATCTATGCTAATATTTTATATTTTCATTATTACTCTAAGTGTTTCTTTAACTTCTTTTGTTTTTGTTATTTTTTTAGTAGGATTTTTATTTCTTCATCTGTTAGTTCTTCTGCATTTTCTATAAGACTTTCTAAGATTGGTCTTCTTGTTATGAGTCTATGAGTTCTTGCTTTTCTTTCTTATTCATTAAGATTTTTTCTTCAACTGTCTTTTTTGATTTTGTAATCGCTTAATGCTTTCTTATTTCTTTTCGATCTGTTCTTCAATACTTAACTTTATTCTTTTACTTGCCATTTGTATCCTTTCTTAAAATAAAAAAATGACTAGATTTTTATTTCTAATCGTTTTTAATTCAAACACAATGAATTTCTCTATTGCAATTTTCTTTTATTTTTTCAATATATTTTTCCATATAATCCCAATCGGGATTACCATGAACATCTACTGGTAGTTTTATCTTTTCTTTCTTTAACAAATCGGGAAATAGTCCATAACTATAAGAATATTTATCAGTCAATGTGTCTAAACACGATACTAAAAATAGACATGCTTTCTCACTCAAATGTCTTGTATCAATATAATAAATATCTCTTCCAAATACAAAGTTTTCTTTTTGATAAAAGAATGATGCATTCTCTGCACCAAATAATATAACTCCCTTAAGGCTAGGAATCATTTTTTAGTTTCAGTAACTCTATATTTTATACCATTATTAAATTTTGTTCTTACTACATAAGGAATACCGTTCTCATCTTCAACGACTTCACTTGCATGAAGCACGTCAGGCTTTTTAATATTTTCAAATAAATCACCAAATATAAACTCTCTCCGTTTTGAAGTATTAACCTTATTTAATTTTGCATTTTTAAAGTATCTGAGTTAAAAAAATTTTAAGAAATTTTTAGTCAATATTTTGTGTTTGTAAAAATTGTACAAAAAAACTATAATCAATATAAAGAATTTAAAATTATGATAGGAGATAATAAAATGGGCTTGTTTAATCTATTTGGTGGCAAAAAAACAGTTGAGTTAGATAAAGTAAAAAGCGATGAAAACAAAAATCGCATGAGAGAAATCTTTGATAGACAAGTAGATAATGGTTCGGAATATAAAATAGTTTATGCTTATTCGGAAGATATTGGTGGTGCGAATTTCGTAGTGCTTCGTACTGTTTCCTATAAATATAGAAGTTTTATACTTGGCTATAAGGAAGATAATCTAAGTTTAGTTTTTCTTGAAGTAAGCCCTGATTTAAATCAGGTTGGAGAAACACTTATCTATAAACCACATGACGTAAAGAAAACCAATTTTACAAAGATGGTAGGTGCATATTATTTACAGTATGGTAGTTCATTCAAGAAAGAGTTTTTCAACTTTTTTGTTCCTGAGACTATTGATGATTTAGTTAACCATGATTGGTATGATGAAGATACTTTTACCTACATTGACCAAAGAGAAGTACATGGCAGCTGGGTGGATTTTTGGAATAAATTTTGTAAATAAAAGGTAATTTATTGTGAATATGTTACCAAATTATATTTTGGCTTTTATATTTACAGTATTCCTAATATATAGTTTTATAAATATTAAAGTTAAAAAAGCTAAGGTTAGCAACGGCTACCTTTACGGAATTGGAGTTCTTATTGCAATATTATTACTTGGAATGTCTATTTATGGAATAATATTTAATATTCCATTAGGACAAGTACAACTAATGATAGTAAATAGCTTCAAATAATGAAATTAGAAACTATAATTAAAGTAGTAAATAAGGAATTTACTGCTTTTTCTTTATGTATGTAGGAGCTGTTGTTTTAGTTGGTGTATTTTCCAAGAGATTTCTAATATTCAAGCCCCTGATTATTGCTACATCATTCATATTTTTAGGTAAACACCAACCATCTGGCTTATCTGAATATCCCTTGAAGCTTAATTGATTAAAAGTTGTTATTTGACCAGTCCCTTGAACAACATTTTCTTCAGTTTCATCAAAGCCTAATACTAATTTCGCATAATCCCTAACTTGATCTTCTGTCCTTAAACTCATTTTCTATTCCTCGTCACTAAAATTATCTTCAAAACTAATGATATCATTAGGAGTGCAATCTAATGCATTACATATTTTTTCTAAATTCTTAAATGTAATTGGTTTATCCTTACCCATTTGTGCCATAACATTTGTTGTTAGTCCTGCCATAGCTATTACATCTGTTTTGTTTAATCCTTTTTTTGCTAACTGTATCCATAATGGTTTATAATTAAGTGCCATAATATCCCTCTTTTTCTCTTTATTAGATTTATTTAATTAAAGCATAAATATTGATTTCATTCTATCTTACATTGGTTTAGTGTTTTATTTTAGAGAATTTGTTGCTTTATTCCGCCCTTATTTTTAGTGTAAAAAAATGACGATATAGGTATTAATTTCTATCGTCTGAGATTATCTAATATTTATTTTTCTTTAAATTGGTTTTATTGTATAGTTTAATATTTCTATTAATCCAATCATAAAAATTAAACTGGCATTCATTACAAACCCCAGTTTTATAATTAGCGTGTTCTTTAATATAGTTTTTATCCTGCTGGAATATTATTATCCAACATTATTAAGTTAAGTTTATCTTCTCCGTCGTACTCGCAAATTGCAGATATAATCATACCTTCTGAGTAGATTCCCATCATTTTTCTTGTTGGAGGTTTATAATAGCAAGGAGGGTTTTCCCTACTAGGTCTTCTGCGTCATAGTATTTTTTTAAATTCTTTTGTTTTTGTTGGTTTTTTAGTAGGATTTTTATTTCTTCATCTGTTAGTTTTTCTGAATTTTCTATAAGGCTTTCTAAAATTGGTCTTATTGTTATGAGACTATAAGTTCTTGCTTTTCTTTCTTGTTCATTAAGATTTTTTCTTCTATATTTTCATTGGTCGTATTCCTCTCTTTCTTTTAAAATTTGAGCAATAAAATAACAGTAAACCGATTTGATTTACTGTTTTTTACATGCTGATAATTTATTTTCCAGTATTCTTGTACAATGCCATATAAAAGGTAAATAATTCAAGCACTTTTATACAAATAATTCGCCTTATTTGCGTCTTCTTTTTTTGAATTTATCTATTAAAGTCATAAATAAAACATCATAAACTATAAATAGTATAACTCCTATTATTACTCCAATTGGATTTGGAAGTCCAAAATAACTGGCAGTTATAGCAATCGCAAAAATACATGTAATGACTATAATTTGAATTATTAGAGACACTATTTTACCCATTAGACTGCCTTAACAACATCAATTGAAGAAACATAATAAAAAAAATAAGTGCTATTATATAATCTCTTATTCTAAAAAAGAAGTACAATGAGGACAAAAGCGCCGAAAATCTAGCTATTATCAATAGCATATTTCTGAACTTTTCTAATCTACTTTTACGCATCATAAAGCCTCCAAACACTCTGACAATTATCTATTTCAAGGTTTAATGCAGTAACTTCAACAATGGCTGCACCTGCCGCGTTAGCAGCTTCACCTTCTCTTTATTAGTTTATTTAATTATAGCATAGATATTGATTTCATTCAATCTTACATTGATTTAGTGATTTGTTTTAGAGAATTTGTTGTGTAATTCCGTCCTTATTTTGCCATAAATTGCTTAATACCTTGAGATTTAGCACCAGGCTTATCATTACCATAACCTTCCATTAAGTTATAACTCCCCATGATCCTAAACCTGCACCAATCGCAGTTACAAGTGTCTTTAAAACTCCAACTCCAGCTTCTTTTCGACAATAATTATAACACACCTTGCCCATTAATCTTAATCTCTTTTGTTTGTATAGCCCTATATAAGCATATGGGCCATAACCTCTGTCTGCATCTCAGGAATAAATATTGTTCTCTTTATTAAAATCAAAAGTTGTACTTACAAGTTGCATTTTCAAATAGTTTTAATAATTTAATGTACAAAAAAAATCATTTTTATAACAAATAAACACCAGAGCAAGCTTTAATGCTAACTCTGGTATTAGTTCCAATTTTTTGTGTTCAGATTTATGATTGAAAATCATTCAATCTTTTTTTATTTATCTACAGATAATATTAATAACATTTTAAATCTTGTAATTGCAGTTACATTATGCATTACATTTGCCGGAAATACTATTTGTTCTCCAGATTCAATCTCAACTTCCTTATCTCCAACAAGAAGCTTTGCCTTGCCCTCAAGTGCTAGGACAAGAGCGTCTCCAGGAGCCTTGTGTGGTTTTAGCCCCTCTCCCGCATCAAAAGCCATCATCACCACCCTAAAATCATCTTTTGAAACAAGGTCAATATTGGCTATGGCTCCATCAATATAATCCAAATAGTCAACTAATTTTATTTTTTGTCCCTTATCAATATTTTTCATCTCTTCCTCCTTTAAGTTAATTGCGATTTCTAAAAATATACTTTTTTCCCTTGCCTCTATATTAAAAAGTTTATTTTTTTCAAAAAGTATTAGTTCGTTATTTATAAGTCTTTCATTATTAAATTTAAGCTCGCCTTTTAAAGCAAAATATATTCTTTCTTCAGCATAAAATTCAGGGGAAATGCTGGTGTTTTGATCAAGACTCATAAGTAAGATGTGAAGATCATATAAATCTACAAGTTTCTTGCTTATAGTTTGGTTTTCTCTTACAGGTATCATCTCTTCTGCCTTTAAGATTATTCCCTTACTAATATTTTTCATTTTAATCTCCCACTATACTAATCGGAATGATTGTATTATAGTCTTTTTCTTCATTTTTTATTTTTTCAAGTATAACTTCTACCCCAAAGGCGTCTTTCATATTTTCCTTGCAGATAATATCAGATGTTTTGCCTATTTTATGTCTAGCATTTTCCATTAATATCAAGCATTTATCCGCTATTTCAAGAGCGTGGGCTGGGTAATGAGTATTTATAATAACACTAATATTGTCTACCTTGGATAGTTTTTTGATTAATGAAATTATTTTAAGTTGATTTTTAAAATCAAGACCACTTTCTGGCTCATCTAATATGATTAAGCTTGGATCTGATATTAAGGCTCTGGCTATTAGAACCATCTGAAGTTCTCCCCCACTCATTACTGAGCAAGACTTATCCTTAAGCTTCTCTATAGCTAAGCTTTTCATAATATTATTTGCTTTCTCATAATCTCTTTCACCTGGTTTTGCAAAAGGCCCAAGCTTGCTAGCAAGGCCTAGAACTACCATATCTATACCAGAATATTCAAAAGAAAATGATCTTTTTTGAGGAACGTATGATATATTAGACCATAATTCCCTTCGGCTAAAGCTTGCAATATCTTTTCCATCCATAAAACTATTTCCTAGTTTCCATTTTTCAAAATCACATATACATCTTATAAGGCTTGTCTTACCAACACCATTGGGCCCTAAGATAGATAAAACCTGACCTTGAGCCAGACTAAAAGATAAATTCTTAAATAATTCATGATTTTTATCATAATAAAATCCTGCATTTTTTACTTCTAGTTTAATTGAAACCACCCCCAGTTTTTCTAATTAGGCTTATAAAAATTGGAGCTCCAATTATTGCCGTAAGAACTGAAATAGGTAGTTCTATTACAGAAACCGTTCTTGATAAAGCTTCTATTAGTACCATAAGACTTGCGCCTAAAGATATACTAAAAGGTAGAGTATGAGTATTATTAGCTCCAACCATCATCCTTGCCATGTGAGGAATTATCAAACCAATCCATCCGACTTGCCCACACATTGATATAGATGAGGCTGTAATAAGTGTTGATGCGAATATGAAAATAAGTCTGGTTTTTTTAACATTTACTCCAAGACTTTTTGCTTCATCTTCTGATAAGCTCATAATATTTAGTCTAAATATCAAGAGTCTTATTATGATTACTCCCATAATTATTAGGGGTGCTGAAAGCATCAAGTTTTTATAAGATGATCTTGCAAAAGAACCCATAAGCCAATAACTGATGGCTGGCAACTTATCTGTCGGGTCTGCTGTATATTTTAAAAGAGACGCTAGTGCATTTGATAATGATGAAACTACAAGACCTGCCAGTATTAGCATTATCGTTGATGACCTAGTTCTACTCTTGCCAATATAAAGGGTTAAAACTACTCCAATTAATCCAAAAGCTAAAGCAAAGACTTGAATAGATAGGGTTGAAAGTGATAAAAGTATTCCGATTACAGCTCCAAGACTTGCAGCCGAGCTTACACCTAGTATATCAGGAGTTGCCAAGGGGTTTGAAAATACCCCTTGAAAGGCAAGACCTGCTGTGGAAAGACCAGCTCCTACTACTATGCCAGTAATAATTCTTGGTAATCTTACATTTATTATTACTGATTCAAGCATAGGATCAAAGTCTCCTCCTCCTAGATAAGCATTGAAAAAATCTACAATCTGTCCTATGCTAAGGGGCATTCTACCTATGGCTAGTGCCAAAATACTAATTAAAATGGGTAGACTTATGAGGATTATATATGAGCTTAATTTTATTTTTTTATCTTTGATAAAGATTTCTTTAATCATATATCAAACATATCCTCAATTTGTTCATCATTTAATTCGTATCCATACCATGTTTTATAATAATCTTTAATCATTTTTTGTAGGTCATAGTCTTTAAATTCTTCTGGGTAGGTCGATTTTGCAAGCCAAGCTAGGACAAGCGGTCCGTCTGGATTTGGTGTAAACCAATTCCACATACCAAGCTTAGTGTTATAAACTTTTTTATCCTTAACAGCTTTCATATTTGAAAAATTGATACCTTCTACTGAATTTTCATATACATCTTTTGTTGTAATATCAAGAAGACCAGGTCCATCAAGATAAAGTATATCTGGATTCCATTGATAAAATTGTTCAATAGAAACTTTGGCAAAGCCTTTTGTTTCATCAGCTAAATTTTTAACACCAATTCTCTTTAGCCAGAAATCTCCAAAAACACCTTTACCAGCAACCATTGGTACTCCTTCAACATACTTCCATAAAATCACACCAGTTGGTTTTTTACTATCATCTATTTTTGAAATTCTTTCTTCAACATCTTTTACAATATCTTGACCAGCTTTTATGAAATCATCTGTCTTTCCGCTTTCGCCAAATACATCTTCTAAGAGCTTTAACCATTGTGTGTACCTATCTATTGGGTCAGCCGGTCCATTTGTACCAACTGTAGCAAAGCCTACACATGGAATCCCTGTCTTTTTTAGAGTTTCATAGTGTTCTTTATTCGAAGCATTGTAAAAAATAACATCTGGTTTAAGCTTCATTATTTCCTCAATATTAATATCAGATTGAGCTTGAACTGTATTTTGACTATCAAGAAGCTCTGGAGCTATGTCCTTTAAAACTGTATTTGAAATTACTTGCTTAAGTGAGCCAGCATAACCTACGATATATGGAGCCTTTCCATGATGGTAAGCCATATAGGTAGATAAAATTGGAATCTGGTCTATAACTATTTTTTCAATTTTTTCTGGAACTTCAACTTTATTGCCTGCATGGTCTGTTATTGTCCTTGTTTTTTTACTTTCATCCTTGCTTTCCTCAGGCTTTTCTTCTTTCTTATCTGCCTTTGTATCTTCTTTCTCTTCGTTATTCTCGTTTTGAACTACTTCCTTGCTTTCTGACTTATCTTCAGTTTTTGCCTTGCCACAAGCTGTCATGCTTGTTAAAGCAAAGACTTGCAAACATAAAATTAATAGTATTTTTTTAATAGTTTTCATCTAATTCTCCTTTTTACTCGCTAAAACTATATATGAATTATTTGAACTTTTAGACCTTTCTAGCATTTTTGTAAACCTTGCCCTATTTTCTTCGGCATAAGCATTTCTATAAAAATTTGCTGCTCCAACTGGTCCCTCATCTTTTATGATTGTATCCCTATCTAAAAGAATCATCCTACCAGTTCTTTGTGAAAAAGGTCTAAAAGAATTTTCTAAGAATAATTTATTCCAATTTTCTACTGTTAGAGGATATACATCCATATTTGTAAATTTCGAAAGTTGCCTTCTTATATCTTCGCTTTCGTTTTCAACTGCCACATCATGAGTTAGTAAATATCCACCCTTTTTTAAGACCCTGTGATAATTTTTAAGGGCCTTTGCTTTGTCTTCATTTGTTAGCATGGTAAGCATAGCCTCATTAATTATTACATCAAATGTTTCATCCTCAAAATCTAAATTCAAGGCATTCATGTTCTTTACTTGTATTTCCTTATCTAAACTCAAGAGATCTATATTCTCCAAAGCTTGGTCTATGGCAACTTGGTCAATATCTATACCTATTATTTTGCATTTATATTTAGTATAGACCCTTATAAGATTATCACCTCTATTACAAGCAACTTCCAAAACTTGCATATCTTTATCAATCTGTACCTGATCAAATAACCAATCGGTCATAAGACCGCCGCCTGGTCTGAGTCTTGTTCTTCCAAGCATCTTTAAAAAATCATGTCCAAATATAATTTTGTTTTTATTCATTTGTTTTTCCCTCCTTGATAATGATAATCGTTACATATATAATTATAACATAGGTGATTTTTATTGCAGTTGCTAAAGCAACAAGAAAGGATTTTATGGAAAAAATTATTGTGAAAAGTAAATTATTTTATGGTTTAGACGAAAATACTATCCACCACATACTTTCTTGTATTGATCATAAAATCTTAGTTTTTAGTAAAGGCGGATACCTATATGATTTTTCTAAGGGATTTAAGGCAGGTATAGTTTTGAAGGGAAGAATTGATCTATCTACAATAGATGATGATAAAGAAATTATAGATAGAATTTATGAGGCTTCAGACTCTTTTTCTTTGAATTTTTCCTCCCTAGCTGATAGATTCATAATCGCAAAAAAAGATTCTGAAGTTTTGGCACTTGATGTTAGCAAAATCTTTGAAGAAAATAAAAGGTCTTGTTCAAGCAGAGCGATTTTTATGGAAAATATTATAAAATTGTATGATGAACAAATTTCATACTTAACTTACAAATTAGATATATATTCTAAGCCTAAGATTAGGGAAAAAATTAATATGTATATAGATAGGTATGGAAAAGATTACCTATTTTCAGATAAATTATCCAGAGAGGACTTAGCTAAATTTTTAGCTTGTAATAGGCCTGCTCTTTCAAGAGAGTTATCTCTTATGAAAAAAGAGGGATTAATATAAAAGTATTACTCATAGGACTAATTAAATATAAACAAAATTTACAAAAAATCAGCCTAAGAGAATACGGATTTCATTTTAAACTCAAATGATATTTTTAGCTGTATAACAAACAAGTCTCTATATTGAATTAGGTTCTTTTTCCTAGACTTTTATCCTTGAAGATTTCTATCTTTTGGTATCCTATCTACTTCAAATGATAAACCTGTTTTATATAAATAAACGGGAAGTCCTACTAAGGTTTCAGCCAAAACTCTCACACATGAATAAGCTGCTATTATCTGCATGGCAGTAAATTTATTGACATTTCTACCATTTGTTGTTCTTCCAAATAAAAAAGACGATAAAGTTTTTAATTTCTATCGCCGGTGATTATCTAATATTTATTTTCTTTAAATTGATTTTATTGTATAGGTTAATAATTCCATTAATCCAATTATAAAAATTAAACTGGGATTCATTACAAATCCCAGTTTCATAATTAGCGTGTTCTTTAATACATTTTTGCCCCTGCAGGAATCCTGTTTGATAGGATTACTAGGTTTAATTTTTCTTCGCCTTCTTCTTCGTGGATGGCTGAGATTATCATTCCTTCTGAGTCAATTCCCATCATTTTTCTTGGAGGGAGGTTTACAATGGCTAGAAGGGTCTTACCTACTAGGTCTTCTGCGTCATAGTGTTCTTTGATGCCTGATAGGATGGTTCTTTCTTCGCCTGATCCATCGTTTAGTGTGAATTTTAGTAGTTTTTTAGATTTTGGAACTTCTTCACAGTTTAGAACTTTTACAGCTCTAAAGTCTGATTTAGAAAATGTTTCAAAGTCTACATCTTCATATATATCTTCTACTACTACCTTTGAAAAATCAACAACTTCGTCTTCATCAATGCTTGCGACTTTTTGCTTTTCGCTTTCTTTTTTCTCAAGTCCAAGTGGCTTCATTGTTGGGAAAATCCCCTTTACTTTAGATAATTGTCTAAATCTCTATAAAAGTCTATTTTATGGTACTTCTCCATTTACGACAATTTGCTAACTCTCTATAAGTGCCTATAGATTTCTAGCAAATTGTCGTAAATTTGTCGTAAGCTGTCGTAAATTCTAAAATATAAATTTCATTGCTTTTTCAAATTCTCCCATCTGTTCTATCTTAAAGTCCTCTGTAGCATCTACATATATATCCATTGTTGTACTAATATCAGAATGACCTAGAATAGACTGCATTGCTTTTGTATTTATATTTTGTTCATTAAGCCTTGTAGTAAAGGTGTGTCTGAAAATGTGATTGCTTAAATGTGGAACTAATAGAATATCATTAGAGTTCGATTTATTTTTATCCATTATACTTAAATTGCAATCTCTAACAATTCTTCTTAAAGCTTTATTAAGTGTTCCATTATTGTGAACCTTTCCGAATCTATTTAAAAATACAAAGTCTTTAAATCCATCGATTGAATCACAACATTCGATTCCAAAAGTTTTTTGTAACTCTCTTTCCATAAGAAAAGCATCTTTTACTTTTTGAACCATAGGAATACTTCGCTTACCTGATTCTGTCTTCGGTGTATTAATAGCATATCTATTGTTTAATCCTTTACCTTTACTATAATATACCAAAGTCCTATTTACATTTATAAGACCATTATCAAAATCTAGATCGTCCCATTGCAATCCTGTGACTTCTCCAACTCTCATGCCTGTCCAAAGCATAACAATGAATATTGGATACCATTTTTTATATTCATCACTATTAGATAAATATTCTTCAAATAGCACCTGTTCTTCTATTGTCATGGCTTTTTTCTTCGGAGATTCATTTCGATAAGCTACTTTCAGTTCCTTTAAAGCATTGTCAGACGGATTAAACCTTATATATTCGTCATCCACTGCTAATTCTAAAACCTGATGTAAGACAGTATGAACACAATCTATGGTAGAAACCATCAATCCCTGATCTTCCTTTAATCTGTTATAAAAACTTCTAACATCAGATCTTTTAATATCAGATAGTTTAATGCGACCAAAAGTCGGTTCTACAAATTGTTGATACATATAGATGTAATTTTTAAAGGTATTATCCTTTAAACCTCTTTTTACCTTTGTCCATAGCTTAAAAGTATCATTTACAGACAAGCTACTTCCTTCGTTGTTGATTCCATCTATAGTATTGCGTAAAATATCTAATTCTTTTTCTCTTAATTCTTTTAGAGTTTTCGCATAGATAGATTTTCTACGACCTATTTTGTCTTGCCACTTAAATTCATAAGTGCCATTTGACCTTTGATATTCACCGTCTTTTAAAACAACCCCTTTACTATCTTTGCGTCTTTTTACCATAAAAATTCTCCTTTTTTGATAAAAGACACGCTATAATTATTATACCGCATTAAGCGTGTTTTATATATAGTTTTAGATTAAATAGAGAACTGTCTATTTAAATATTCTTCCATTAACTTTTTCTTAATAAGACGCTTACTACCATTAAATAATACAAAATCGCAATCATCTTCATCCGTTAATTGTCTAACTTTATCTTGACCAATATTAAAATATTCAGATGCTTCTTTTAATGTTAGAAATGCTTTCTCAGAAACACGAACACCTTTTATATTTTCGTTAATCATAAATCCTCCAAATAATATATTTAAAATATTTATTTTAAAATTTTTAAAGTTTTTTGACATTGACAAGTGCCTTGGATTAGCAACATAGGAATCTCACCTCCGCCTCTGTTCAGGATGAGCCGGCTTCAACCTTAGAAGTATCATTATCCTCATTTTCTTCGTAGCGAATAGGGTATCCCTCCCTATATTCAAACTCTTACTTATCGCTCCCTTTCTTCTTCCCTTGCTTTTAGCTTAGCAGTACTTGTTTTGCCGAATTTTTCAGCAGAAAGATCTTGACGGATAGGTTATTACGCTCCAAAAATGATTAATGTCTTGTCTTGGTCTATTCAATTGTTAAGGTTCAAATATTGTTTAAATTTCTTTTAAAATAGAAAGAGGACAAAACTCCCCTCACTTTATAAAGGAAAATTTGCCCTCTTTGGTAACCAGAAATTATATTTCTTCTATAAATTTCTTTAGTTTTTCTAAAATCTTATCTCGTCTTTTTATTAAAGCAGGATGTGATATATTTTGAGTCTTTGCTACTGCACGAAGTGTTTCATCATTGAAATATAATCTTTCAATTATTTCCCGTTCATCTTTATTTAACTTTGACATTGCATTTCTTAGTGCTTCAATCATCATTTGTGTAGCTACAACTTTTTCAACATCAACATTTTTATCCTCTAGATTATCTTCAAAATTCCCATCGTGATTTAGAGACGAAAAAAATAGCAAGTGGTTTTTCTTGTCCACCTGCTCTAAATATTTTTCGTGTTCTCTTTCTTGCCAGTAGACTTTGTATATCTGCTCACTTACTTTGATTTTTTGCCCACCGACATAAAGGTAATATTCTTTTGTCATTTATGTTTCCTCCATTCTTTTTTTGTCTTTATGTTTTCAGACAAAAAAAGGAGGACTCCTGCTTTTGGGCATGGTTAGTCCTCTAGAATGAAAGAAACTCTTTCTAATAGTAATTTTATTTAATTTTTTAACTGAGTTATCTAACTTGTAAACAGCGTAAACCAAAGAAAAAAGGTAAATTTACTTTAATTATATTTTTTTGCATATTTTACCTCCATTCTTTTAAATCAATCCACTCATTATTCATTACTTGAATTTTTCAAACCAATTTTATCCATCCTATTTAATTCCCCAAACATCATTACTACACCAGCTATTATCATAATTAAATCTACAAGGGGTTCAGCAAACCATACTGCTTTTACTCCAAATATCATTGGCAAAACAATCATGGCAGGTACGAACAAAAATAACTGTCTTAGCATTACTATTATGCCAGCTTTTTTAGCATTTCCTATTGATTGAAAGAATGTTATAGTCATTACCATTACTCCATATAGAATAAAGATAGAATAAAATAGTCTAAAGTTTCCTATTCCCTGAGTTATAATACTTTCTTCTACTCCAAATAAGGAAAGTATATTCTTTGAAAATGCTAATGCTGGTATCCAAAATATTGATGCAAGAATTAATCCTCCGATAGAAAATACTTTCATAGCTTCTTTTACTCTGTCGTATTTTTTCGCTCCAAAATTTGTACCAACTACAGGTTGTAAACCTTGACTCATTCCCCAAAGTGGAATGAATGAAAAGGCATATATTCTAAGTGTTGCTGCCATCAAGATAGCATTTGTATCTCCGCCATATTTAAATGACATTTTATATAGCATTGTTTGTTGAATCATAAATAAAATTTGCATCATCATAGCAGATGACCCTACGCCAAACATTTCTTTTTTTATTTCCTGATCAGGTTTGATTTTATTTATTTTTACTGCTTTACTTTTATATTTGAAGTAATGGAGTGTTATTATCGCTTGAACAAATTGTGCTGTAATAGTTGCAAGTGCAGCCCCTTCTATTGCGTATTTTCCCATTAATTTCATTAGAATGGGATCAAGAATGATATTCAGTAAAGCTCCAAGTCCCATTATCATCATGGCTTTTTTCATTAATCCTTCTCCACGCATAACCATGTTTGCTGATTGAGTAAAGTTTACAAATAAAGAACCAATAAAAATTACTCGTAAATATCTGATACCATATTCTTTAATTTCTCCACTTGCTCCAACCATATCTAAAAAATGTGGTGCAAGTAAAATTCCGCCTATTGTAATAATTGATGAGAATAGAATAACCCAAAAGATTAAATTCCCCATAATTTTATCAACTGTTTTTTTGTCGCCCTTTCCTATAGCTCTTGATAAAACCGATGCTGAACCTACACCAATAAGTGTAGATACACCACTATTGAAAAAGGTAAGTGGCATAGCTACACCACAAGCTGTCATTGCTGTTTGTCCTATAATATTTCCTGCAAAAATTCCATCCATTAGTGGATAAAGACCTATTACTATCATTCCTATTACAGCAGGGATAGATAATTGAAAAAGTAAATCTATAGGTCTTTTTGTTAATAATTGTTCTTTCATATCTTGTTTCATAAAATCATCCTCCTTTTTTCATATTCTTAAAATCCAAACCACTTGTAGGTTCGTCAAAAATTAAGATTGATCTATTACTCAAATTTAAATCTTCCACTTTTCAGATTGTTTTCTGATTTCAATAAAATCCTTATATATTCCATGTTTAGATGCAAGTTCACTATGTGTTCCTACTTGTTTTATAACACCATCTTTTAAAACAACTATCTGATCTGCATTTTTTACAGTAGAAAGCTTGTGTGCAATTACAATAACGGTTTTGCCTTTTAATAAGTTTTTCAAAGCAATCAATAATTCTTTTTCATTTTCTGGATCTACGCTTGAAGTTGCCTCATCAAGAACTACAAACCTACTCGGTTTTAACATGGCTCTTGCAATAGAAATTCGTTGACGCTCACCACCCGATAGATTTGAACCCCCTTCTTGCAAAACAGTTTCATAAGCTTGTGGCAATTTCATAATAAAATCATGGCACTGAGCTTTTTTGGCAATATCTATCATTTCTTCATCTGTTGCATTTGGATTACCAAACTTAATATTGTTTTTTATGGTATCATCAAAAAGATACACGTCTTGAAAAACAAAGCTAAAATTTGAAAGCAATTCATCATACTTGTACTGTTTAATATTTAGATTTCCAACTTTTACTTCGCCAGAATTTACATCCCAAAACCTCGCCATTAAATTGCAAAGTGTTGTTTTACCACTTCCTGAAAATCCAACAAGAGCAGTAGTTTTTCCATCTGGAACAAGCATACTTAGATTATTGAAAAGATTTTCTTTTCCATAAGAAAATGAAATATTGTTCATTGATATTTCTGCTTTATCTACTTCTGTCATTTCACCTTCTTCAATTACAGGCAAATTTCTTAAATTTATAACAGTATTAAGATTTCGTACAGCAACACCCTTAATACTCTGCATACTTCCTGCTAATTCAAATCCAGAAAAAACAACAAAACTCATAACAATTAATATAATAGCTTTAGTAACTTCAATATCCCCTGATAAATATCTTATTATAGAACTAAAAATTATCACACAAATACCAAGTTTAAATACTAACAAGAATAAAAACTGTGTTGGAACTAAAATTTTTTCTACAGCAAGAAAGCCTTTGCGACTTTTTGTAATACTTTCGTTTAGTTCCTTGACTGTATTTTTATCTTTTCCAAATGCTTTAGTTATTCCTATCCCATTTACATACTCAAGCATTTTTTCACTTAAATCCAATTTAAGTCCTAACAATCTCTCTGTTAGTTGATCTGTGCTTTTTTGTGTGAATAAGTTTACTAAGGTTCCAACAATCAAAGTCAACAATATAATTATAGCTGTTGCAAAATCATAAGGTAGTATGAAAATAACCATAATTAGTGTCTGTATTGTACCTACAAGCATTTGCTCAATAATAAAAACTCCTATTGTTTCAAGTTCACCTATAACAGTTGACAATGCTCCTGCTATATTCCCTAAAGAATTTGTGCTGAAATATCCCATGTTTACATTTTTTAAACGATCACCAATATATAATCTATTTTCTGCTCCTAAATTGTACGAAGCAATATATTTGTTTTTATCAGCCAGATATCCAAATATAATTTTCCCCACCAAACTTATAGCTGCAATAATAAAAACAATATACACATCTTTCATTAAAATGCTTTGGTTCGTAAATATATTTTCACAAATTTTGGTCAAACATAATAGAATTGCACCTAAAGAAACTCCTTCAAATACTCCCTTAAATACATCAAAAATAAGCATTTTTGTTATTTTATTTGAATATGACCCTGACACCTCATATAAAGTTTTTATCAATTCTCTCACTTTATATCACCTCGATTTCTTTAGATTCTGTATATACATCCCACATTTTTTTGTATCTCCCATTTAACTCTAGTAATTGTTTATGAGTGCCTTCTTCAATTACTTCTCCATTATCCACCACAATTATTTTATTTGCATTTACAATTGTAGATAACCTGTGAGCTACCATAATCACTGTTTTATCTTTAATTAACTTATCAATAGACTGTTGAATAACTGATTCATTGTCAGGATCAGAATATGCTGTTGCTTCATCAAGTAGTACAATAGGACTATTCTTTAAAAAACACCTAGCTATTGCAATTCTTTGCTTTTCTCCTCCAGAAAGATTTGCTCCTCCCTTCCCTACAATAGTTTCATATCCATTTGGTAGGCCCTTTATAAAATTATAGCAACTCGCTTTTTCACAAGCTTCTTTAATTTCATCCATACTCGCATCTTCTTTCGCCATCTTTAAATTTTCTAATATTGTTTTATTAAAAAGAAAGTTTTCTTGCGATACATAGCTAACAAGCTCCATATTCTGTTTTAAAGGCAATTCGTTCAAATTTGTTTTTCCAATTAAAATTTCTCCATTAGAAACATTCCAAAATCCTGCGATTAGTTTTGTAATAGTAGACTTTCCACTACCTGAATTTCCAACGATTGCAGTTAACTCATTTTCATTTGCTTTAAACGAAATATTATTTAATACATTCTTTGACTCTTCATATGCAAATGTAACATCTTTAAACTCTACATCATAAGATTTTATATCTCTTACTTCTTCTCCTCTTTTTAAGTTAGGAATTTCCATTATTTTTTTTATTTCTTCAAATACAACTTTTATATTTGCTATTGTTTCCATATGACTCATAGCTTTTATTAATGGTTTATATGAAGCATATGATAGCAATATACACGTGATAAGAGTTCCTACTTCAACACTACCCTTCATAAAGAAATACAATGAAGCTGGTAAAACGAATACCATAGTTGACGGGATAGTTTCCATAGTTGCTGTCATTGAAAAACAAACACTCAAATACCAATCAAGCATTGCGTTCTTATTCTCTTCAACAGTCTTTCTAAATTTCCCAAATGATGATGCTGATTTATTAAATGCTTTTATAACTTTAATACCATTTACATATTCAACCATTGTCGTATTCATAGCTTTAGCTGCTTCTTGGTATCTTTTAGATTTTTCTTCATAACCTCGCATCATTAACATTGAGAACAATAATCCTAATGGAATTGTAAGCAAATTTGCAATTCCTATTCTCCAGTCCATTATAAAAATTGTTATGATCAATACTATAGGAATGAATATATTAGCAATAACTTCTGGAATCACATGAGCAATCGGTTTTTCCATTTTATCAAGTGTTTCCACCATAAATTGAGACCACTGTCCGCTACTTTTTCTTTCAACTTCTCCCATAGAAATTTTACTTAATTTGTCAGCTAATAACTTTCTTTTATCTTCAATAATCCTGTAGGCAAGATTATGAGAAATAATAGTAGATATTTCATGAAATAATATACTTGCCAAAAATCCCAAAAATACAGCAAAAATATATGGATAATAATTATTTAAATTTGCATTTTTTGCAACCAAGTTATTAATAATGGCTGCTACAGAAAAATAAGGTATTACACCAAATCCTACTCCTATTATCGCAATGAATACAGCTGCGAAAATCTTGCTTTTATGTCCCTTTAAGATATCCATCTTTTACCTTCTTTCATAAAATCTTTTTATTCTGCCATCGCAAATTTCCAATAATTTATTACATGTACTATCAATCAATTCATTATCATGCGTAACAATAAATATAATTTTATTATTTGAAAATTCTTTAATGACTTTGCTTATTTCGAGCATATTTGTATAATCAAGTCCACTTGTTGGTTCGTCCAAAATAATAATTTCTCTATTCATTAACATCCCCAATGCTACAGAAAGTCTCTGCATTTGACCTCCTGATAAGCACATAGGATGACGATTATCTAATTTTTTAAGATCTAATTTTTCTAGAATATTATCTATTTGCTTTTCATCTATTTTAGAATCAAATAAACTAAATTCATCTCTTACAGATTCCGAAAAAAACTGATGAATTACATCTTGCATAACCATATAACAAAGTTTTCTTCGTTTTTTATATTTTATGGGACTTCCTTTATAGCTTATTTTTCCTTCGTTTTCTTTCAACAGTCCACACAAAATTCTCATTAATGTTGTTTTTCCTTGACCATTTTTACCTGTTATTGCAATAATATCTCCCTTGTTTCCGGAAATATTTATCTTATCTAAAATTTTTTGTTTCTTATTTTCATATTCTAAATTTGAAACTACAAAGTCATCAGATTCACAAAATGTGACAGGATTTGCAAAATCATCATTTTTCTTTCTTACAAAAGTTCTAAGTCCTAGTTTCTTTCGTGAGTCATCACTAATTGAAGAAAATTCCACATTTGAAAAAACATATTTTATTTTTCCGTCTTGTAAATAAATAGCTCTATCAATTAAATCCATTAAATAATAGAGTCTATGTTCAGAAATAATAATTGTCTTGCCCTGAGTTTTAAGATTTATAAGCATCTCTCTTATTCTTTCAATGCCATACTCATCAATATTTGCAGAAGGTTCATCAAACACATATACATCTGGATTGGTAGCATAAATAGATGCAATAGCAAGTAATTGCTTTTCTCCACCTGACATCATAAAAACATTTCTGTTTTTTAATCTTTCAATTCCCAAATCACGTACCACTTTAAAAACTTGTCTTTTTATTTTATCAGGGTTTTCACCTAAATTTTCTAATCCAAATGTTAGTTCACTATCTGAATCTAAATTAAAAAACTGTGTTTTGGGGTTTTGAAAAATTGTTCCCACTTTTTCAGAAATTTCATATATCTTCATTTGTTTTGTGTTTATCCCATTTATAAAAATATTTCCTAATAAATTTCCCTCTAAAAAATGAGGAATCAATCCATTGATTAATTTTGTTATAGTTGTTTTCCCAGAACCAGATTTTCCGCATAATAAGATAACTTCTCCTTGATTAATCTTTATTGAAATTTTCTTTAACTGTTCTTCTAAGCTTCTCTTATAGGAATATGAAGCTTCATTTATATTAATCATGTTTCGTACCTCTTATAAAAATAACTTGAACTTTAAATTAAAGAACATCAGAATGCATAATAGAATAATTATTAGATCCCAAATGTTAAATCCTGCATCATCCATAAAAGTCTTTCTTGCAGGATTTTCTATCCCTCTTACTGTAATAGCCTGAGCTAATTCATCTGCGGTATTAGAAGCTGTAACTATTAATGATATTAGTCCTAATTGTATCTTTTTAAATCCAGTCACGCCTCTTATTTTTATTGCATCTGAGATTAATATTTTTTCTTCTCTTAAAGATGGAAAATATCTGATGCCTATTGCTAGAGAAATAATTAGGCTTTTTGGAAAATGCATCATTTTTAAGGCATACATAATATTTCGTATAGGATTAGTTTTTACAAGAATTTGACCAACTAAAAAAATCGGTATTAACTTAGGAGCATGAATCACCAATAATCCAAAATGTGCTGATATGACATCTGGTAGAATCGGCAAAACAAAATATTTCAATCCCTGTAATAATACAAACATAGATAATGCCTTTAAAGATATTTTAACAAGTCCCATAAATAACGCTATAATAGCAACAATTAAAAGAATAAAAAAATCTAATTTTAAGCTATTATTTGCAAAGCTAATAATACTAACTGAAATCAAAAAAATGATTTCAGTTAGTGGATTTAGCTTTATAATGCCTCTTACAATACCCTCCATTTACATAATTCCAGCTTTCTCAAAACGTTTTTTGAACATTGCTTTACCTATATATGCACCAATGACTCCTCCAATAAATGCAGTAATGATCATCCCGATAAGTGTTGGAATTGAAATTAAAGTTTGTAATTTATTTACATATTCTGGACTCATTCCCATTTTAATAATAGACTTCATATAAGATTCTTGGAACAACCACATAGGCAATGGTGAGCCAATCAACCCAATGCAAATCAATCCTGAAGATACTATTACGCTTTTTTGACTTTTATATCCCAAAATTTTTCTAGTAATTTCTGCTAAAACCCCTGCAATAACGCAAGTTATGACAATTGTAAAAGTGCATTCTCCTATAGCAAAATATATAATCCCTGTAATTGCTATCAAAAGTAAAGCCGTTCCTGGTTTTGGCACCTTAGAGACCAACAACATGTAAATAAAATTACATATTATGCCTGTCATTGCTGGCCATAATAACCAAAGTATCGGAGAAAACACAGGAATAAACATTACCGCCATGGATAACGCCATATAAATCACTGAAAAAATGCCGATGTTAACTAAATCTTTTGTTTTTAATTTTGATTCATTCATTTGAATACCTCCATTTAAATTTTTATATTTATTTACCAGTTACAATATGATTGATTCAAAATAATCTTTGCTGGTAAATTTTTCTTATTTTTGTTTACTTTCCATAAAACGCAGAAAATCGGGATTAACCCGATTTCAAAATTTATTATTTTTTAATTTTATATTATGTTTTCATTTAATAATCCTCCTCCAACCAAAATTCATTGCTGCCTCCATCATATCGATAAAATTTAAGGCTTCATTATATGGATACCTATGTGTGATTACCTCAAATAAAGGCGTACATGCCATTGTATAAAGAACATGAAGTTCATCATCATTCAAATCATTTACTTCTATTTTTTTTTCTTTAAGAACCTCGATCAATTTCTTAGCACCCTGCACTTCAAGATTCACTAAATCATGACGAATTGATTCAAATTCCGTACCCTGAGAACAATTAAACAGAAGATTAACTATAGGATCGTTTTGGTAAATAAATTCCAATAATTCCCTATTACTATCATCAGATTTTTCTCCAAAAGCTTGTAAACCATTTACTTTAATTTCTTCAATCGCTTGATTTGTCAATTCTTTACTTCTTCTGTATAAGTGATTAAGTATAGGATTTACAAGTACCTTAAAAATATCTTCTTTAGATTTAAAATGCTTATATATTGCACCAGGTGTAATTCCTGCATTTTTAGCAATAGTGCGAATAGAAGCCTCTTCGAATCCATGCTCTGTAAACTCGCTTTTTGCACTTTTTAATATTTTCTCTATTGTAACATCTTTGTCTCTCAGTAAGTTTCACCTCCCAAATTAAGATAACACCGTTTACTTTATTTTAGCATAAAGAAACTAATGAAGTCAATAATCGCTATCAAATATATTTTTTTATGATAACATTTTATTTAATTCTCTATAAATTATCTTGTTAGGTCTGCTACTAATCTCCTTTCTAGATCAACCATACAATCATGACACACATTGTCTAAAACAACTATTTTAGATTTATACAACTTATCTGATTCCATTACTGATTAGCAGAATAAACAATTGTCATTTTTAGAATATATTGTTAATATTGAAATATTCCTTGAAATCTATTCTATGTTGTTTATTAGCTTCGATAAGTGCGGTATAATTAATAGAACTGAATAAACGCTTAACGCTTATAACTTTAATAGCAAGCACAGTAAGTGTACGGACACTTACGAAAAAATTAATGGAGCAGCCCTTTACGGAATGCTCCATTTTTTTATTTTTTACCTTGTTAGGGAGAGCCCTAATACCCCGAAATATATTTTATAAAGGAGAATAAAATGGCAAATAGATTTAGAAATGAAAGAATAGAAATAAAACTAACCAAAGAAGAAAAAGAAGTTTTTGAAAAGAAAATGAAACTTGCTAATTGCAAAACTATGTCCCACTTTCTTAGAAAATGCGTATTAGAAAAAGAAATTTATGTTGTAGATTTAGAACCATTTAGAAACCTACAATGGCTACTTTCAAATGCAACAAATAATATAAACCAGATTGCAAAAGCTACTAATACAACGGGAGTAATTTACAAGAAAGACATTGATTATATGCGAGAAAAAATAGAAAAATTGGCAAAAGAAATATGGCAGATCCATTCCCTACTTCTTAATAAATCAAAAGAAAGTTCTGGTGATTAGTATGGCAATTACAAAAATACATCCTATAAAATCAACTCTAAATTTGGCAATAGACTATATAACTAAGAGTGAAAAAACTGATGAAAAAATCTTGGTATCTTCCTTCAAATGTCATCCATCTACTGCCCATATTCAATTTATGAAAACACGAGAAGATAATGATACTAAGGGTACAGTTTTGGCTAGACATTTAATCCAATCTTTTCTACCAGGAGAGGTTGATCCTATAAAAGCTCACGAAATTGGAATGGAATTATGTAAGAAAATTTTAAAGGAAGATTATGAATTTGTTCTTACAACTCATGTAGATAGAGGACATATCCACAACCATATTATTTTTAATAATGTTAATTACAAGACTGGTAAATGCTACCAATCTAACAAAAAATCTTACCACAAAATTAGGTATCAAAGTGATGAATTATGTAAAGAAAATAAGCTTTCAGTAATTGATAAATACTATGAAGCTTACAAGAGAAAATATAAAACTGCTGGTAAATCTTGGTACGAATATGACCAAAACAAGAAAGGAAATTCTTGGAAATCTAAACTTCAATTTGATATAGACAGAATGATTAATAAGTCTAAATCGTGGGAAGAGTTTTTAGATAATATGAAATCTATTGATTATGAAATTAAATTTGGTAAACACATTGCTTTTCGTCATAAAGATAAGCAAAGATTTACAAGATCGAAGACTATCGGAGAAGATTATACCGAAGAAAAAATTAAAGAAAGAATAGATTTAGCTATTAAAAACAAAGCTAATACTATTAAAAAACGTGTAGGAAATGTTATTGATATATCTACTACTAAAAAAGCTCAATCCTCTAAAGGTTACGAAGTCTGGGCAAGAAAACATAATATCAAAACAATGGCTGATTCAATAATTAAACTTAGAGACCAAGGAATTAATTCAATTACACAGCTCGATGATCTAATCAAAAAATCTGCTGATGATAGACAAGACTTGTTAGATAAAATAAAGAAGATTGAAACTGAAATGAAGAGTTTATATCAAGATATGGAAAATATAAATACTATAAATAAGTATCGTGAAATCTATAAATACCACAAGAAAAATCCTGAAGATAAGCAATTTGCAGATGAATATTATAGTGAACTTTCCGTCTATAAAATAGCCGCAAAGGAAATCTTGAAGAACTATAAAAAACTACCCAATACAAAAGAAATATTAACGAGACTCGATAAACTACAAGAAAAAAAGAACACCCTTATGCAAGAGTATTCTTTGAATAAAGAACAATTTTCTGACCTTGTTCAGTATAGGAAAAACTATGAAAATTATTATGGGAAGGAAGTGGAAAGAACTTAATAAAACCTTCGAATATTTTCTATAAAGGTCTCTTGGAGTTGGTTAAATAAACGCCGTCTGTCAAGTTTCCTCTATATATTTCTTCCGCTAAATAAGATAGTAGTTCTTTTTGTGAATCCTTGTCGTCAGGAAAAATTATTTTATTTTCTTCATTAATATCAATTTTTAAGTTTAATTTTTTTGCAGACTTAATGATTTCATCTACAGAATTATTCTCAAGAACTCCAGAATCTAATATATATGCAATTTTTCTTCTAGTCCAGTTATTACAAGACTCAGCTACAGAATCTATATCATCTATAGAGAAGCACTCGTTAGAGCAAAATTTTTTTATATCATCGGTTGTTGCTTCTCTATAATATTTGTTTAGGTTAAATATTTGATTCGCCCAATAATACGATTTAAAATATAGATTACCATATTCGTAGTATGCGTCTATACAATCAGTTATAACAATACCTGGTTTATTTTCACATGAAAATGTATGTTTATTAAAAAAAAGTGTAAAATTATGGCTCTTCAGTATTTGTCTGTTAGGCAACCTTTGAAAGATTATTTTTTCGCAATCATCATAATCTGAAATAGGCACAAAGATAGCTTTAAGATCTAGCTCATTATCGGAGTTAACAGAAACTTGAGTCACTCCCAGAGGATTATTTATAGCTTCCGTTATTTCATTTGGCAGATCAAAATTTTTTATTACTAAACTCTCATCATTCTCAGGCTTATATGAACCATCAAATTCAATTGTGTTATCTTTGTACCCTTCTATACTTTTAGTAAGTGAATTTTTGATACTTGCATCGTCTTCTCTTTGGGTCTCTATCATTTTTACAGATGTTGAATCTCTACCTGCATTTTCCAAAACATAAATCAATATTCTACCTCCATTAATATATCTTCGAAAATACGTATTACTTTTCTAACGTCATTGCTTTTTCTAATATTTCTCTTGCTTAATAAAGTGAAATCTTTTCCTTGTTCCGTGCTAATTTTATATGAGTTATATCCTACTATCCTAAGTATTGGATTGTTTGTTGTTTTATTTCCTAATACCAATAAAATAGCTGCAATACCCATTAAAATCCAAGAATAATTATCTATTTCTTTTCTTAATAAATTTTTTATAAATGGAGAAAAATACGATAAAAAGCTTGCTATATACCAATTGTTTCCCTCATCATCAACATTAGTTACATTAACTTTAAATACTTGTAAATTATTTCTTAAATATTTAATAAATATTATTTGTGATATCGCTAATATAATGGATATCAATAAACATATCAATCCGACTATTGATTCCTTAGACATCAACGTGGACACTCCAATCGCAAGTATATAAGGAATAATAATTGATGAGTTGAAAAATACATGAGAAAACTTATTTAACATAAATACCTCTACTAATTAAACTTTAACAACTTTCTATTATCAAAAGCACAATCCATAACATCCACAAAATAAATCGAATGCTTTATATTTTCTAGTAGTCGCCTTTTGCTTCCTCATTTCTATATTCAATAATATCTCCAATATCACATTGAAAATACTCACAAATCTTTCCCAATGTTTCCAAACTTACATTTTCGTCTCTTCCCATTTTTGCTATTGTTTTGGGTGTTGTTGCGATTGCACATTGTAAGTCTGTTTTTTTCATATTTTTATCTATTAATAACTTCCATAATTTATTATATGAAAATCCCATATCATTCTCCAATTCTATATTTTACCTTTCTAAATGTATAGATTAACTACCTAATTATAGCATATAACACAGATTCCTTTCAATTATATGATTTACTGCGTTAAAACGAGCAAAAAAAGGCTGTGAGTTTAATGCTCACAGCCTTTTTCTTATATACTCTTGAAAGTATTATCTGAGTTTTCATTTATTGTTTTAAGACCACTTTTTATTGCAAGTAAGACACCTGCAATTATAAAGACAAATACTATTAATATAGGAGTATAGTTCATATTTATTAGCAGTTCTTTTATTCCAAAGCCTAATTCATAGTTACTCCTATAGGCTCTTAACACAATGCCTATAGCAAACATAAAGATATATGCTAAGAAAATATTTTTAAATAATATTTTTACTTCAGCAAATACCATCTTTACCACTTGTTTTTTTGTCATGCCAGTAGTTGATAGAAGTTTAAAATCATTGGCTCTTGCTTTAAGGTTGCATTTAAAACTATTATAGGCATTGGAAAGAGCGATGGTTATAAGAATAATTTGGATGCCAAGATTTAATAGTTTTTCATTTCTCGTTTGTTCTTTATTCATAGCAGCTTTTATAATTTCTGTAGAAGTGCCATGATCTGATTTTGGAACATAGGTCGAAATCACTTTTTCGGCATCTTCAAATACTTTTTCTTTATTTTTATCGGCTTTGAGTTTTACAAAATAATAATATACAGGATTAGCTTCATCTATTCCATACTCATCTATAAAATTTCTTAGACTACTTTCACTTGTGTAAATAGCTATTTCATTTGACTTATATGCCTCTAATCCATAAGGCATCTCTTCTATAGATTCGTCAATTCTTATTTTCATAGCCTTTGCCTTTTCATTATATTTTAAAGTAATATTTCCAGATTCCTTATCAGAAATTTTTATATAATCTCTAAAGGTATAAGGCGTACTATTATCTTTAGATACTTTGTTCACTAAAACATAAGTCGCATTTGTAATATTATTTACTTCTAAAAGGTTTTTAAAATCTTTTTCTGTTAGTGCATAGATACTAGCATAAAGTTTATCACTGGATTTTTTACCACTATCTAGAGAATTTTTTAAATCTTTAGAAATAAAGTCTTCATTTTCACCAACATAAAACTTTGTATCTACTCTTTGATAGATATGAAATTGTTCTATACCCTTAACTTTTTCCATATCATCCACAAAATTTTTATCCAAAAAATCGTCAGTATAAATACTAGAGTTAAAATTGTAAGGACTTTTATATGAATTATATTTTTCATTCAAAGTTCTATATGACTGGCTAACTAAAACTGTGGTAAGTACAAAGGCTGATAGAGCCATTGAAATTACAATAATTCGATAGGTTGAACGATAGGACCTATAATAATCTTTTGCTAAAGTCTTTTCTATAGGTCCATTTATTTTTGACTTACCAAACTTAATATTTTTTTCTGTAATGCCATTTAATCCCTCAATAACCTTTATCTTTGAGCTTTTCTTTGCAGGAATCAATGCTGAAAAATAAACCATTAATAAGGATAACAGAATAATTATTAAAATAGATCCAATACTTGGTATTACTAAATTAAAGTCTGGAGATTTTAGACTTTCGCCTAAAATATTTGACATTTTTTTGTAAGAGATAGAATTGTTAAACCACAACAAATATAGGAGTAGATTTGCAAAAGCCCAAGATAAGACTGTCCCTAAAGCTATTGGCAAGATTGAAAGTTTAGATGCCTTCTTTCGAATCATTTGTCTAACTTGCTTTTTAGTCATCCCAGTACTTTTTAAAAGAGCAATTTCTTTTAAATCTCTATTATTCCATACATTAAAAGCACCATATATAATAAAGGCAAAAAGTACGCAGAGAAAGAAAGCCATCCCATATTTTTCTATAGCTAAATTGATTACGCTTTTAGGTGGAATAATTCCTTTGGGATAAACCATACTATGCTCTAAAATATCTTTGTTGTAAAAAACTCTTCCAATATCTAAGGCTTTTTTCTCATCAATATTCATTTCAGACAAAATTTTTCGAGTCTTCGTATAGGTGTCCCTTATGCTTTTATACCAAATCTGCGCTTCTATTTCACCATTGTTTTCAAATAGATAATCCTTTTTATTGCTATCTGCTAAACCTATAAGCATAGTATCTTCAAAAGAATATCCATAATCATCGTAAACACCAACTATGGTATATGTCTTTTTATTTTCAATTATCTCAGAACCTAAATCATACTCCTTATTTTTTAATAAAAATCTCTCTGGCACTAAAAGTTCATTTGAATTTTCCGGTTTTCTACCATTTTTGATTTCATAGCCCAGAAGACTTTCGGAATCTCCATTTTCATATATAACTGCATTTAAGTCTGTATTAATGATTTTATTAAAAGATACTTTTTCTATGTCTGTATCGTTTTTTAATTTATCATAAAAATTTTCGTCAATTTCACCTATATTTACATGATAATCTCCAATAGTTTTCTTTACATATTCATACTGTTCAGTGTTTATTGAGTCGAAAATAAAAATAACAGTTCCTAGTAAAATTACTGCCAAAAGTATGGAAATTTTAATGGCTAGGGTGTCTTTTTTATTATTTTTAACAGCTCCACTGGCAAGATCGTTAATAATTTTCATAAGACTCATCTCCCAAGAAACTTAACCTACCATCAATCATCTTATAAACTTTATCACATGCATTCGCAACCTTTTCATCGTGGGTGATAATCATAATCGTAGAGTTCAATCTCTTATTTACTAGTCTAAAAAGTCCTGTGATTTCTTCAGAATTTTTTCTATCAAGATTTCCTGTCGGCTCATCTGCTAAGATTATGGCAGGTCTTGTAATCAAACTTCTGGCAATGGCAACTCTTTGTTGCTCGCCACCTGATAATTGTTTTGGATACCTATCAAGCTTTCCTTCTATTCCTAGTATAGATAAAATTTCCTTTAAATATTCTTCATCTACCTTTTTATTGTCTAACAAAAGAGGAAGCAAAATATTTTTTCGAACGTTGATGTTTGGAATCAAATTAAAAAATTGATATACAACGCCTATATTCCTTCTACGAAAGATTGTCATCTCATCGTTGTTAAACTTGGTAATATTTTTATCTTGAATAAAAATATCCCCACTTGTTGGTTTATCAACTCCTGCTAATAGGTGAAGCAAGGTAGACTTTCCTGACCCGCTATCTCCAATAATGGCGACAAGATCTCCTTTATCCATTTCAAAATTCACATTTGATAGAGCGTGTACTTCTACTCCGCTATTGTAAGTTTTTGTTAAATCTACTGTTTTTACAATATTCATATTTAGTCCTCCTTATCTTCCTTATATGATATTAGACTTAAGTGACTGGAAAGTGACTAGAAAAAAAGACTGTGCTTTATTTACACAGCCATAATTAAATCAGTTATAAAATCTTAGTTCGAAGGCATTTGATTTTTTCCCCTTATGATATAAAAGCTCTCCATTTTGCCTTTCCATGACAGATTTTGCCATAGGAAGTCCAATTCCATAACCTTTTGAATTTGGATCCATCTTGTAAAAACGTTTAAAAACTTTTTCTAACATTTCACGATCCAAACCTTTAGAAAAATCTTCCACAAAAATACTTTTATATAGATTTGTTTCTTTAAGTTGAATTTCTATCTGTCTACCTTCTGTAGCTTCTAGACCATTCTTCATAACATTGAAAAGTGCCTCATAAGTCCATTTCTTATCGCATATAAGATCAAAATCATTTCCATAAAGGGGAATTTCAATAGGATCATTGATAAAATAGTCCTTCAAGTTTCGTATGCTATCATCAATTAAATCTCGAGCCGAAACTCTGTCTCTTGTCATTTCAATTGTGCCAGAATCAATGGCAGCAAGTTTTAATAAAATATCGGATAGATTGTAAAGTCTAAGGAGATTGTCCCTAAGTCTAGATATATATTCTTTTACCGATTCATCTTCTTCGTCTTCTAATAAGTCAAGTAATAATAGAGATCCAGTTAGAGGAGTTTTTATTTGATGGGCAATATCTTCCGTATATTCCCTTAAAATTTCTTTATTTTTCTCAGCATTTTCAGCAATCCTCTTGTTTTCTAAAATAATTTTAATAATCTCATCTCTTAATTTTCCAAATTCATCATCTATAATTTCATAATTATCCGAGTTTAAATCCAATGAATGGAGAAGGTTAAATATATTATTAATCTTATCTTCTAGCTCTATTTCTTTTTTCTTTTCAAATTTTCTAATAATTAGAAACAGAATTATATTTATTAGTAGAAAGCCTAAAAGTGTTAGAATATCAAATCTTGGGTTTAGATAGACTACAAATAAAGACATCAATAAATTTAGGACTATGATAAGTAAAATTCTTTTATTTTTTCTCATTGTCCCACCTATAACCTATTCCTCTAACTGTTTTTATATGCTCTCCATACACGCCAAGTTTATTTCTAAGTCTTTTTACAGTTACAGTTAGAGTGTTATCGTTTACTTCATAAAAATCATAACCCCATACATAATCTAAAATTTTCTCCCTTAATAGATTTATATTTTGGTTTTCTAAAAGCATTTCCAATACAGCAAACTCTTTTAAGTTAAGGTCTAGATCTATTCCATCTATTGAAGCTTGTTTTGAAATGAAATCTAAAGATAAATTCTCAAAAGTCAGTTCGTCAACCTTTTTTATTTTTCTGCTAAATATATTGTCTATTCTCGCCTTTAAAACAGGGAGAGAAAAAGGTTTTGTAATGTAATCATCTGCTCCTTGAGAAAGACCTTTAATAACATACTCATCTTCGTCTTTTACAGTAAGCATTATTACAGGAAGGTTAGAAAATTCTCTCAGCCAATTTAAAAAATTAAAGCCTGATCCATCTGGGAGATTAGCATCAAGAAGAATTAAATCAAAATCATTAAAATTAAGATTCTCTGTCTGAGAAAGATTGTTATAAATAATAGTTTCAATATTATGCTTGTTTAAGTAAGTTTTAACAGCAAAAGCAATTGTGCTGTCATCTTCAATCATTAATATTTTCAATTCTATACTCCAGTACTTCTGAGATATCACATTTAAAATAACTACAAATTCTACCAAGTATTTCCATACTCACATTTTCATCTCGTCCCATTTTAGCTATGGTTCGTGGACTTGTATTTATCGCTTTTTGTAAGTCTAATTTATTCATCTTTTCATCTATTAATTTTTTCCATAATTTATCATAGGAAAACCCCATAACCTTCTCCAATTCTATATTTTACCTTTCTAAATGTATAGATTAACTACCTAATTATAGCATATAACACAGATTCCTTTCAATTATATGATTTACTGCATTAAACTGAGCAAAAAAATAAAGGCAGTCCGAAGACTGCCGATATTTATCTCTCTGCACCTTTGTTATGGTCTTTCTTAGTTGACTTAGTTTTGTCATCTGTCTTAAATCTTTTTATTTGCCCTAATATGGACTTTTTATCTTTATCTTGACTCTTTACTTGTTCTTTTGCTTTTAAGAGCTTAGAAGACAAAATACGGACATTTTTATGTTCCTTTCCATTGTTATCAATGCTTGTTTTTACTTGTCCGAAGATTTTAACAAAATCTCCTTGTTTTAAGTTCTTTAAATCTTTTGTCTTATCTCCATAGGCTGAACAATTTGTATATACCTTATTTCCATCGTCATCTTTTGAAACAATTGAAAAGTTGCTTACCTTGAACTTTTCTCCATTAGCATTTTCTCTTTCAAGATTTTCTACTTTTCCAGATATATTACCCACGAGATTTATGAGGTCGTCTTTTTCTTCAAGTTCATTGGTGTTTTCAACAATCTTACCTTGTTCTTTCATATCATCAATCATATAGTCAAAGTCATCACTTAGTAGTCCCGTTGTATCATTGTTCATATATAAAACATAGACTTCTTCAAGTGCCTTTTCATCATTAACACCTTTTTCTATGCTCACAAGTGCTTTTATAAAATCCTTGTAGTTATCATTCATCATTTCTTCTAAGTTTTCTCTAATATCTTTGTATTCCATAATTTCCTCCTTGTATTAAATAAGGAGAGCTATTCGCCCTCCTCTATCTTTCTTGTCCTTTTTCACTTTTTTCTTGATTTTTATCTTTTTCTTCTTCAGATTTGAATTTTGAAATTTGTCCCAATATTGATGGTTTCTCTTCTCTTGAATGAAGATTATCCTCTACATCATAAGTTGATTCAAAGTAATCACTATCTTTAAAATCATTGTCATACCTATCTGGTATTCCGTCATTATCAAGATCTTTTGCTAATGGATCATAGAAGTTTCCGTCATCATCCATTTCTAGTCCTAGAGCTTGTTTTAAATCTTCTTCATCTACTGATACCAGATCATCAAAACTTGACATCTTTATGGCTTCAGTCATATCTTTAATAGCTTGTGAATTAGATATATCTTCTTCTACAAAAGATTCTGTTCTAATAGCTACATTATCTACATACTGAGTCCATGTTTTTTCTTCTAAATTTACCTCATATTGAATCGTGTGCTTACCATCAGGTGTTTCTGTATAGGCAAGTCCTATATGGCTTAAATCTGGGTATAATTTGTCAAAGTCTTCATAGCTATTAGATTCTGAGAACTCGTAGTTAGAATAATCAACTATCGCCCTCTTTAAATCTTCTAATAATGGTGATTGGTTTTCTAATTCTTCTACTTCTCCCATATCTAAAAGTTTATTAATTTCAGCTAATCTTAGTGTCTTATCCCTTAACTCATCTGCTTTTTCAAATGGTTTTCTTAATTCTACTTTGGCATTTTCTAAAGATTCTTTATAGTTTTCAAGATTTTGATTTAACCTCTCAAGCCTTGCGGGCATTTTTTCAATGGCATTATCAAGTCTTGTTATATTGCCATCAGTAGAGTTTGAAAACTCTCCAAAGTATTCTGCTTTTCCTAGAAGTCTAAAAGTGTGAGTGTTAGTCATAAAGTTATATGAAACTTGTAAATCTAAATTTCTATATTTACCAATGACCTTGCTATCATTTATCTTTACCTTTTTTATTTCTTCTAATAGCTTCTCTCCGGCTTCTTTCTTATCTAAAATTTTATTTGCACCAAGACTGATTGAAGTGAATTTACTTTCTCCTTCTCCTAATTTCTCAACACTTGCAATATCTTCTTTAACTGCTTGTATTTCCATTTCAGTTTTTAAAATACTTTGAGGATAAATTTTATTTACCTTATCTTCAAGCTTGTATTTATTAGACTTGTAGTTTGCTTCAAGCATTTTTAATTTTGTAACTTCGTTATCTAAATCCATTTTTTCTTTAATCAGAGGATTACCAGTAGCTAAAGCCTTAATTTCTGAATAAGATAGACTTGCTTCATCAACATCTTCAGCAACACGTACAGGTGTCTTGCTTGTCATTATTTGAGAAATGAATTTTTGCTTATTCTCTATTGTCTGGTCGAGTAGGTCGGGGATATTACTATCCCTTTCCCCTCTAAGAACCGTGCATGAGAGTTTCCCCTCACACGGCTCAAGTTTTTATAAGCCCTAATTAAAGAGCCAGCGTATTTTCTTTATCATTTATATGCAATTATCTATGACACCAAGGGTGTACTAAAGTTTTAAGGGTAATGTTATTTTGAATTGTTTGATGTACTCTAAAGTCTGTATCAATAGTTATTTTCTCTCCACAAACAGGGCATATTCCATTTTGCGTTTTATACAGTCTATTTATAACTGTACGTCCTTTAAGTTCGTTTCGTATTTTTAACTCTTCTCTTTCTTCAAAGTATATTTGCCAATTTTCATCAAACGGATTTGCTTCAGCTTGTATCTTGGTAAATCTTTTAATATCAGTATCTGTAGCATATTTAAGACGAAGATAGTATTTCTCGCCATTTTCCATTCTGTCGCCAGTTGCTACACTGAAAGTCCAGATTCTATTTCCAATGGTATGGAAGTATTTCTTAGCTATCCATTTTCTACCTTTCTTTGGGTGTCTACGAACGCACCAGGTCCACAAGCTTTTATATATTTCATAATCAAGTTTTTCAAAGGCTTTAGATGAAACATTATATTTTTGATAGTTTACCCAACCTATAATGATTGGATTTAATTTTCTAATCAAAATTTCTTGTTTCATTGACGGATTATCTTTTATGATTCGTCTGATTTTATCGACAATAGCCTTAAAGTTCTTATCAGATGGTTTTGTAAGCAACTTATCTTTATACATCCTAATATTAACTCCAAGAAAATCAAAACCGTCATTTATGTGTGTTATGAGTGTCTTTTCCTCTGATAATTCTAAACCTCTTTCAGCCAAGAATTTTACAATGATTGGCTTTACACCATTTTCAAGCAATTCTGCACTTTCTCCTGTAACGATGAAATCATCTGCATATCTAACAAAGTTAACCTTTGGGAAATATGTTTTCTTATTTACTGTCCTTCTATGGTATTTCTCTTTGATTGCTTTTTCTAAACCATCTAATACCATATTGGAAATAATAGGTGATATTGGCGAGCCTTGGGGACTTCCTGTTTCTGTTGGAAATAGTTTTTGTTTTTCTATATATCCACACTCAAGCCAGAGTTTTAATAATTTTTTGTTCATTGGGATATTATTTAATATCCATTCATGACTTATATTATCAAAACAACCTTTTATATCTCCCTCAAATACCCATTTTGCAGATTTCTTTTTATTAAGTGATGTAAAACACTGCTCGATAGCATCTTGTGTACATCTTTTTGCCCTAAATCCATAAGAATTAGGGTCAGCAGTAGTTTCTGCTATCGGTTCAAGTGCAAATTTATATAGGGTTTGCATTGCTCTATCTGTCATTGTAGGAATGCTGAGAGGTCTTTTCTTCCCATTTTTCTTTGGTATATACACTCTTTTAAGAGGCTTAGGTTTATATCCTCTTAAATTTAACTTTTCTATCGCCTTATACTTTGCCTGTGATGTTAGCCATAATTCTCCATCAACACCACTTGTTTTCTTGCCTTGATTTTCAGTTACCCTCTTAATTGCCAAGGCTTTTGCATAAAATGAAGTTGTGAGTAAATGTTGTAAGGATTTTACCTTTCCATATTTACTCATTTTCCACGCTTTCACAATACGCATTTGTAGTTTTTTAACATAGCTTTCTGCTAGAGAAAAGTCTATACTTTCCCAGTTTTTAGCTATGTTAGTAGTAGCACACATTTTACTGTTCATTTGCTTTCTCCTTTCAAAAATTCTACAAGTTCTCTTGTGATTAAAAACCAAATGGAAGTCTGCACTCTTTCAAGTTAGGGCAAATTTTGAACCCCTATCCATCTCATTATAAGATGGCATTCGCTTTTTCCATTCTCCTTTACCTGCACCATTATCAGCATTTCTTACGATTTGCCTTGCCTTTTGGCAATAATACAGGCTTACCATGTTTCACTTAATTAACGTTGATAACTTAGGCTCTACCTCTCTGCCGGTAGTCTTTTTGTCCGTGTAATCCCACTATGGAAAGGATTATCCGACTACACACCATTTTGGTTCAGGCTTATCAGCAACTTTAGCCTGTTCACCTTAACGACATTTATCAGTAGTTCACATATGTTAGCCATATTATCAAGCCTCGCTCCCTAACCGCCTTGTTGCTGGCAGTTTCGGTATTCCCTCACGGTTTTACCTCAAGTAGGGCTACTTTAATATCGGCTTACCACACCTAAGTGCAGTCGATACTCGGCTCAACTAACGGAATAGTTGGTTTGGTCATTTTGCCAAACAGTTAAATTAAGCGACTTCATGTCGCACCCACAAATAGGCATCAAAGGTGTTTTCTGTGACATATCTAAAGATATTAACTTTATCATTTTCATTACCTTGACGAACAATTCTACCACTTCTTTGCTCTAGGTCAGACGGTCTCCAAGGGACGTCTAAATCGTGTAAGGCTATTAGTTTGTTTTGTACATTAGTACCTGCACCCATTTTTTGAGTAGAGCCTAATAATACTCTTACTTCTCCCCTTCTTACCTTAGAGAACAATTCATCTTTTTGTTTGTCTGTATCTGCTTCGTGGATAAAGGCTATTTCTTCTTTAGGTATTCCCATATTCACTAGCTTATTTCTAATATCATCATAGATATTAAATTCTCCATCTCCTTTTGGTGTAGACATATCTGAAAATACTAATTGTGTCGATGAATTTTCTTTTGTCTTATCCCAGATCGAAAAGATATTTTTTACACATACATTTACCTTTGAATTAGGATCATCGGGTAGTAGTGGATTTATTAATCTTTGGTCAAGGGCAAGTTTTTTACCATCATTTGTAATCTTTAACATATTATCTTCTGTTGGTTCTACTTGGTTATTTCTAACTGCGTCAGCTCTTTCTGAAATAGCTTCTAATATTTCTTTTTGTTCTTCAGTAGGTTTTGTTTTTATAACTTCGAAGTTTGCTTCTGGTACTGGCAAATTTAACATATCGGAAGTCTTTATATCTGCTACTTCTTTAAACATAGACATCAACTCTGGCAAGTTATAGAACTTTGAAAATCTTGTCTTTTGCCTATATCCAGTGCCTTCTGGAGATAACTCAAAGGTGTTTTCTGTTTCTCCAAAAGTAGAAGCCCAAGCGTCAAAATGTTCTAATCCTCTTGCCTTTAAATCGTCATATTGAAGATATCTTTGCATTGTATAAAGCTCTGTCATTGAATTTGATATCGGTGTACCAGTAGCAAATACAACTCCCTTTCCATCTGTCATTTCATCCATATACCTACATTTCATATACATATCTGAAGACTTAAAGGCTTCACTTTGACCGATACCCGCAACATTTCTCATTTTAGTATGCAAGAATAAGTTTTTGTAATTATGAGCTTCGTCTATAAATAACTTATCTACTCCTAGTTCTTCAAAGGTTATTACATCATCTTTTTTAAAGTCATCGTTTAGCTTTTCAAGTCTTACCAAGAGTTTCTTCTTTGTCTTTTCCAGTTGTTTTACAGTGAAATTTTCTCCTCTATTTCTTTTGTTCTCATCAATAAAGGAAACTATGTCATCTATTTGATCTTGTATATGCCTTACCTGATACTCCTTAGACATTGATATTTTTTCAAATTGAGAGTGTCCTATGATAACTGCATCATATTCTCCCGTTGCAATCCTACCAATAAATCTTTTCCTATTTTTTGGTTGAAAGTCTTTTTTATCGGCCACCATAATATTTGCTGACGGATATAACTGCATAAACTCTCTACCAATTTGAGTGGTTAGATGGTTAGGAACTACAAATAATGACTTACTTGCAAGTCCTAACTTTTTAGATTCCATAGCAGAAGCTACCATTTCAAAAGTTTTTCCTGCTCCTACTACATGGGCAAGTAGTGTATTTCCACCATAAAGAGTCCTAGCTATTGCATTTTTTTGATGTTCTCGAAGTCTAATTTCAGTATTCATTCCATCAAAAGTTAAGTTAGAACCATCAAATTCTCTATTTCTAATTGAATTGAATTTTTCATTATAAATCTTCTCTAGCCTATATCTTCTATCAGGATCTTCAAATATCCAATTCTTAAATTCTTCTTTTATCAGTTCTTGCTTTTGACTTGCTAGCATAGTTTCTTTTTTGTTTAATACAGAAGTCTTAGACCCATCATCATTTATTATTTGGTCAAATACTTTTGTATCTTTTAGATTAAGAGCATTTTCAATCAGCTTATAGGCATTTACTCTACTTGTACCATAAGTCATGTTAGCAAGGTCATTAGTCGAGTCAACACTTTTACCCTCAATATTCCATTCACTTGAGTGTGGCGAGAACCTAACATTTATATTCCACCTATCATAACCTGGTGTTTTTAAAAGGTTAAAAGTAAAGTCTTCTATATCTTTTTGAGGTATCCAGGTTGCTCCTAACCTTACATTTATATCAGAAGCAGTAAGTTCTTCAGGCATAACTTCTTGTAATTTTTCTCTTTGATATTTGAGTTTGCCTAACTCGTTTAATAGTGTATCTTTCTTTTCAGAAGGTGCTAAATCTATTACATTTTCAATTTCTCCGATATATGAATTGAGGTAGCCAATCTTTTCTCTGATATTACCACTTAAATATTCATCAGCCGATACATATGAAAAATGAAATGGATCGTCATTGTCAAAGTTCTCAAAGGGCATTCTGTTATTTATTAGGTCTGTATCCTTAATATCTAAAAATATCTCGCCCTCAAGCTCACCAATTAAGGTGTTCCTATCTTTACTTGTGATAGATTCCATATATTCAAAATCTACATATCCTTTTTGTGAAACTGATAAGACTAAAGCTTCAAGGGAAGTGTCTACATGATCTACTACCTTTGCCTTTGTTATTGTTCTTTTTGAGAATATATCACTCTTAGCTTTGAAATTATCCTCATCATCAAGTATTTCTATTGATGAAACCAAAGGAAAGTTTGAGTCTTCCTTTAAGGCTCTAGTATTTGATAAGGAGTTAATAAAGCCATGTTTCTTTGAAAAGTTATCATAGACTTCATTTAACTTTGCTTGTGACTCTTTTATTTCATCGTCTGAAAAATAGTCCTTTTATTTTTCTATTACATCTTTTAAAGCATTCATTACATCAAGATAATCTTTTATCTTTTCTTTATTTTTATCTGATATATTCTGCTTGATTAAGACTGAGTTTTCTCTTAGGTAGACCTCTTCATCAATAATAGTGTAAGAAAAATTCTTAACATCATCTGTTGCTGGAAGACTTAATTCTTCATCTTCCAATAGTTCGACCTCTTCATATTTTGAATTTGAAGATATTTCCTTACTTGCAATATCCATTAAGTCTTTTAACTTTTCATCTTCTTTTTCATCACAAGTAATAGTATTGCCAAATCTGCCAGATACTTCTTTCATATTCCCTAATACCATTTGAGGATTATCTACAAAGTATTTATTATAAGTCAAACCCTTTTTATCAGTTGATAGGTGTACCCAATCGTCATCTCTTTCTATAACTGAATCTCTCTTTTTTAAGAAAATAATATCTGAAGTAACTTCTGTACCAGCAAGTCCTTTAAATGTTGTATTAGGAAGCCTCATAGCTCCTAAAAACTCACATCTTGCATTAATATATTTTCTAACAGATTCATCTTTTTTATCCATAGTTCCAGATGATGTTATGAAGGCAATAATTCCTCCATTTCTTACCTTGTCTATTGACTTTGCAAAAAAATAATCGTGAATCAGAAAATTATTTCTGTTATATTCACGATCGTTAACTTTAAAATCTCCAAAGGGAACATTTCCTATTACCAAGTCAAAGAAATTATTTGAGAAGTTTGTTTCTTCAAAGCCTTTAATTTGAATATTTGCTTCAGGATAGAGCTCTCTTGCTATTCTTCCGCTTAGACTATCTTTTTCTACTCCATAGACTTTAGAGCTTTGTATTTCACTTGGCATATTACCAATGAAGTTACCAACCCCTGCAGACGGTTCAAGGATATTTCCAGTCTTAAATCCCATATCTGTAAGAGTTTTATATATTCCATCCATTACCTCTCTAGGTGTATAAAATGATGTAAGAGTGGACTCTTTGGCATTCAAATACTCTTCATTTGTTAGATTTTCTTTTAAAATATTTCTTGCTTCAAGCCATTGTCCTCCCTTTTCTTCATCAAAGACATCGGCAAGACCACCCCATCCTAGATAATCAGCAAGATAGGCTTGTTCATACTCTCTTGGACTCCTATTTTCATTTTCAAGTCTTTTGAGCATCTTAATAGCTTTTATATTTTTATCTAGCTTTTCTGATGGTGTAAGGTATTCTGAGTAGATATGATTTTTTAAGTCATAATTTCTAGCAAAACTTAGTCTTTCCTTATTAGGTTCATAGCCTAAATTCTTTAAATCTTCTTTTCCCCTCAATAAGTTTTCGGCTGCTTCTCTTGGGATATCATACCTATCCATCATTTGGTCAATTTCAGGATTGTAGTTATCAATAAAGCTTTCTTGCTCTACTTGTCTTTCAATTTGTTTTTCATAGTCAGATAGTTTGTATATCTCATAATTTCCACTATCTAAAAGGTCATCAATTTTTCTACTTTCTTCAAATGTTTCGCCCTTATATAAAGGAAATTCTTCCCCATTAATTTCTACTTTAGTTCCAGTTTCAATTAAGTTAATTCCATCAAAGATCTTCTCATCTTCTAAAATAAATTCCTTACCAACCTTTACTGCTAGTTTTTCTGATGTTTGACTTATATTTTCAAAGATTTCTTCAAGGTATAAATCATTTCTATATGGAATTACTTCCGAACCCCTAATCATACCTCCCATATATTCCATATTATCTCTGATAGTAACAGTTTTAAGTCCTCCACTTAGTTCATCAAAATCTGTAATTGTAAAGTCCTTATCTTTATATCTAACCTGATCCCCTATCTTAAATTTAGGCTCTATCTTTTCCTTAATTTCTTCTTGTAATGATTTTTCCTCACTTAGTTCAACTTGTTCTTCTAAATATGAAAATTCACGCTCATTTACTTCTCCACCATCACCAAGGTCAATCCTATAATGCTCGACAACTTCGCCGTCTACATAGTGGTCAAAATAGAATTTGAAATATCCGATATAATCATCAGTCATTTCTCCAAATTCATTTTCTCCATAAGTTTGATTATGGTCTTTAACATCAATATCCTTTTGTTTTAGGACATTAATTAAGTCTTTAGTTACTATCTGCCCACTATAATCGGGAACTAATTCGTGGTTTTCATTAAATTCTACAATCCAATAATCTTTTCTATTTTCAGTGTTTTTGTCATCAAAAAAAGAAGCTTCATCAGCTTCCTTTTCTTGGCTTATTTCATTTTCTAAGCTTCCACGTATTCCTTGATTGCCATTCTCTTCACTGTTGCCATTAAGTTGTTCATCTGTCCTTGGTATTGTTCTGGATTCTCTCTCATCATCTTCTCTGTCAATCCCTGTGCTTTCATCATCTTGACTTTCTCTCTCTTGATATAGTCCACTGCCTGAGTCTGAATTTCCTTCAGATGGTTCAAGAGTATTTTCTCCTCGTACATTTCCTGAAGTTTCTTCCAGTTCTCCATGTCCTCGCTCCCTACTAGGTAAGACAGTCTTAGAACTGCGTAAGTCGGATTCGGGAATCTCTCCATAAATTCCAGATCCTTCTCCATCATGTCCAAGGTTTTCTCTTCGATCTTCATCGCTATTTCTTCTGTCGCTTCCATCTGTGAAAACTCGTCCATCTCTACTTCTTGACCTATCATCTCGTCTATATAAATCATCTTGACCTCCTCTATCTTCGTTTATATTTTCTGTATCTCTATTATAGTCGGCAGCGTCCCTTTCTGTCAGCAGCCTAGCTCGATCCATTTCCTTAGATTTTTCTATTGTTCTATCTATAATATCTTCGCTAACCCTTGATATTACAGTACCTATCTGTTCTAAAGAAATTGTATTAATCCTAGAAAAATTATTTTTTAAAATTTCCATATCCATAGGATAGACTGTATTAAACCTATTAGCTACCGCATAGGATATTGAGTCTCTCATAAACTTTTCAAAGCTAAGTCTATCCTCTATATCTATCCTCAAATCAGCAATAGCCAAATTAATATATTCATCTCCATAAATTCGGCTCAAAGAAAATATATTTTCATTGAGTGAATCACTAGGTTCAAATGAAAAATCTCTTATTATTTCTTTTAAAGCCTCGTTATGGTTTTCGTGGTCAAATTGCCATAAGCTAACCTCATTAATATTCCTATCCATTGATGTGGTCTGTCTAATATCAAAAATGTATGAAATTCTTTGATTTACATCACTTCCAACTAAAATTGGAATACCCTTTTGACCTCTCATAACAACTCTGCCAAAATATTTTTTCCACATGTCAAAAGTCGCACAAGCTCTAGCTTCAGGTTCTTTGTTGTATATACTTAATTGGCTAGAAAAATCATATTTCTGATTATTGCCTATAACTTTTAAGAGTTTTAAATATTCTTTTTCATCTTGCAAAACTTCATACTTTATTGCTTCTTGTATATTCTTAAAATCATTTACTTGCATTTTCTACCTCCTTTTTAGAGTAATAAAAAAGACGATAGATTTTAAATAATCTACCGTCTTTAATGTAATATAATTAAATGACCTATATTAATTTTTTAAGTTTTTTATATAAGTTCAATAATTCGTTAATATCCATATCCATTATAGGCTCATACATAAAAGAGTTTATATGAATATTTTCTGGAGTCATTATATTAACTTCATTAACAATATTAATTTGTTCTTCATTCGCAATCTGCTTATATGCATCAAATAATACCCTGGTCATATTATTAGTTTTATCTACATGATTCAGAAATTCCGCTTTATCTCCTGTTTTCAAATTATTTTTTACTTTCCAATTGAGCATCCCATTATAATTATTAATTTTATCTAACATTATTTCCTCAGCTTTAAGTCTACAAGCCATTGATAATAAAACTTTATGCTCGAGTAAATTTAAGTTATTACTTAAGTTTTCAGTAGTTTCATAAAGCTTTTCTATAACCAGATCATCCTCTTTAAATTCACTTGGTATATCAAATTTCCCTAAATATTCTTTATATACTTTCCCTAAAGTTTTAAAAGTAATAGTTCCTGAATTATCTTTATTGTGTAGTAAATTAGTTAATAGCTCATAATCGCTATCATAATAATTTGAATCATTAACATATTTATCATAACTATATTCAATTAGATTCCTAACAAATGGTATAAGTGCAAATAAAGAATATTTATCTGGTTTACTTTTCCATGTTATAAAAGGTTGCTTTTGATATTTTTCTTCTATCAAATTTAAATCCTGTTTGTTTTCAACGATAAATCTAGATTTACGAGGTACATTGAGTCTAGAAGAAATTGTTCTATAAAAATCAAAATTATGAGATAAAATTATCATTCTAAAATTATCAATTGTTGCCATTTCATACAAATATTCTACAATAGCATACTTATTTTTATAATCAAAAGAATCTGCTATATCGTCTACTATAAATAGGATTTCATTGCTTTCTTTTCTTATTTTTTCTATGTCAAATATTATATTTAACAAATATAAAGATCTTTTTTCTCCTTGACTTAACACGTCTAATTTTTCTAAATTTGATCTATCTAAGCTTGCTTGATTTTCACCCTTCTCAAATATAAACTCCACACGTGGGAGGTTTTCTCCTATTATCGCTCCCTTTAAATTTGATATTTTCATCTTATATGGAACAGTAAACCTATCTTCAAATATTTCTAAAGAACGATTCCACAATGTATTGTCTATATTGAGATTTTTAACATTCTTCTCTAATTCTTTATATATCTCTAATAAATCATCAAAAGATTTCTTTTCTTTCTTTATATAGGAAGTCCATAATTCTTTTTTTAAATTGTCTAAATTTTCTATTTTTAAAAATTCTATTAGCTCAGGATTATTTTCTATTGTATCTCTTAATAATATGCCTTTTGTATCACTTAGTAACTTTTCTATCTGTTGAAACTCTGGAATATCTTTAATTTTCCCTTCTATTTCATATAATTTCTCTTGTAGTTCATCATTATTACCAATTACTATGCTATTATTTAAATTAAGTTTATTATCTCTTACAAAAAAGTTATCTGAATCTAAATTTTTTGCAACGTTTTTCAATTTTGGAAATGTGAACTTACCTTTTTCAAAAAAAGTATAACTACTGTATATAGTTTCAGCAGCTTCACAAAACTCTTTTATTTTATTTTGAAAACTACTGTCCTTTATTTTTTTAATTACACTATTATCAAAAATTGTCGAGTATTTAACATTAGGTAAATACGTTTTATTTTCAACTTCACCTAATTCTTTCAAGCTTAATAAAAAGCTTTTTTCACTTAAATTCATGTCAGAAACTATTGTAGGCTCTAATTCATAAATTTTTCTTCCTTGTTGTGTTTTTTCAATTTTTAGTCCTGAATATTGCACTAACTTTTTTAAAAAATTATTTTTTTGCTTTAATAAAGTTGTGATAGATTTTTTTGTTTTTTCGTCTACTAATAAATCCGCTATACTACTAGATTCATAATAATTTTCAAAGCTTTTTATTACAAACACTTGCTCTTTTCTTATATCTTGTCCATCTACGCTAACATTAACTTCTGCTTTTATATCGAATATTTCATCACGTATTTCGTCAGCTTTACCATCTTGAATTTTCTTAAAAGTTTTTGCAAAAGAAGTTTTCATTAATCCATTTTTTGCATATACTGTAATCACATTTGTATTTGTAAAATCGAATTCATGGTTAAACTCATCTATTCCATAACAATTCTTTAATTTACATTCTAGAATATCCATATCATGCCCTCCAGTCTTTTATTTTATTATATCATTTACAATAATAAGTTTGCACTAACATGCATTATTGAACTAATAATGCACATTAAAATATCAACCACAATAGAATTGCCGGCCTGTTTATATAGTTTACTTGAGGTGCAATTTTTTCTTCTTGAATGCACTTCCTCTAATTTGTCTACATCACTATCATCAAAACCCATGAGTCTTAGGCATTCTCTTTCTGTTAAATACCTATACCTACCATTTCCAATATCTATTATTCCAGAATTAGGTACTCTCATTTGTTTTGTAGAAATAGTATAAGAAAAATCTTTAATCACTTTGAGTCGCCCTCTAAAACTGTTATCAATGCTTTTATTTAAAAATTTCAGCATATAGGGTTGGGTCATTGTATAAAGTTCACTTACATCCTTTTCTAAAAATTCACTTAGTGGTCTAGTTTCTTTCCTCTCCAATTTATTAAAAGAAAAGTTATTTGCTCCTAGACATGAAACAACAAATATCCTCTCCCTTTTTTGAGGTATCCCAAAGTCCATTGCATTTAAAATTTCATACTTACTTTCATATCCAAGGTCTTCTAACTCCTTTAGATAAATAAACAAGGAGTCCCTCATATTTCTATCAAGGACTCCTTTTACATTTTCCCAAATTATCCATTTAGGTTTATCTTTCATTTCTTTGATTATTCTAATTGTTTCAAATAGTAAGCTTGATCTAGTTCCTGAATTCTTTACTCCTCCTTGCTTTTTCCCTATTCTTGAAAAGTCTTGGCAAGGACTTCCATGCATAATTAAGTCTATCTTCTCATTAGGAGCTTTATATCCTACTACTGATTTTGGCTTATAAGCCTCTCCATAAAGTGCGTTGTATGATTTAACACAAGCCTTATCTATTTCTACATAATCAACTACTTCATAAGATATCTTTAAATTAATAAAAGCCTTTCTAATAGCACCTATGCCACCGAAAAGCTCCAATATTTTTACCTTATTCATTTAGATTATTCTTGTACCTATCTACAAGCTCCTTTATACTATCTTCTATTTCTCTTAAAAAGTCTTCTTTATCTACTTCACCAGAGCTAATCTTTGCAAGTTTCATTTCCCATTCAGATGTTGTTTTAGCTGACTTAAACTTATCCTCTACAATTGATACAAGTCTATTGCCTTTTTCTGTTACAAGTAGATTTTTCTTATCTCTTCTTATAAGGTCCTTATGGATAAGATTTTCAATAATTCCTGCTCTTGTAGCTGGTGTTCCTAAGCCTTTTCTCTCCACTACTATATCTTTATCCAGTGATTCAATCCCTGCATTCTCCATAGCCTTTAAAAGTGTATCTTCATTATAATGACTTGGAGCTTTTGTAAATTTCTCCGATATATTTTTAGAAGTTAGCTTAATTTTATCTCCAGTCTTTACATCTGGTAATTCATTTTCTTGCTTTTCTTTTCCATAAGCCTTTAGATACTTGGTATAACCTTCATCGATTATAGTCTTTCCACTTGCATTGAAGTTAAATTTATCATATTCATATCTGATTTTTCTACTAGATTCCTTTAAGTTATCCGAACATGAAGCAAGTAGTTTATCCTTAATTAGATTATAGACTTTGCTTTCTTTATCAGATAAATCTTTAACTTTTCCAATACCTGATATAGTAGGAATAATCGCATAGTGGTCTGTAACCTTAGATGAATTAAAAATAGACTTAAAGTTTGATTCGTTGATTTTAAAACCTTCTTCAAGTCCTTCTAATAATTCTTTCATAGTAGTAACCATATCATCGGTTAAATACCTGCTATCTGTTCTTGGGTATGTGATTAGCTTTTTTTCATACAGACCTTGTGCCATATTTAAAGTGTCATTTGCTGAATATCCAAAATATTTATTTGCTTCTCTCTGTAAGGTAGTGAGATCATAAGGCTTATCTGGTTTTGTGCTTATTTCTTTATCCTCTACCTCTGTAATAACTATTTCATCTTCTATCAAGTTTAAAAGTTGCTCTGCCACTTCGATTTTATCAATCCTATCTGATACAAGTTTCAATCCTTTATAAGATAGGTCAACTGTATAATATTTTTGCTTCTTAAATAGATTTATTTCACTATCCCTTTTAGCTATTAAATATAGAGTTGGTGTTTGTACTCTACCAACTGAATATGTTTCCTTGTAAATGCAAGAATAAAGCCTACTTAAATTCATTCCTACCAGCCAATCTGCAATAGCTCTTGCACTTGCCGATCCATATAAGTCTTCAAATTTTTCTCCGTCTTTAAGATTTCTAAAACCATCTTCAATAGCTTTGTTTTCCATTGAAGATATCCAAAGTCTTTGAATTTTCTTCTTACATTTAGCTTGATTATATACAAGCCTAAAAATAAGTTCTCCCTCTCTTCCAGCATCACAAGCATTTATAACTGTGTCGATATTCTTATCGTTTAAAAGCTTCTTTAAAACTCCATACTGTTTTTTAGTACTTTTAGATACTTCATAAATATATTCTTCTGGAATTATAGGAAGATTTTCTATTGTCCATTTCTTCCAATTTTCATCAATCTTATCGGGACTTGCCATTTGAATTAAATGGCCAACACACCATGAAACAATGTATCCACCTCCCTCATAATATCCGTTTTTTCTTGTTCTTGCTCCAATTACATTTGCAATTGTAACTGCTACACTTGGCTTTTCTGCTATTACTAACTTCATTAATACCTCCATAAATAAAAAAAGAGCGAAAGATTTCTCTCTCGCTCAAAGTATTTCTCTCGAATATTATATTATTTTCGGGAGAATTCTACTTACTTATTAATTTCTTTTTCTAGTTCTTGAAGAACTTTTATAATCTCTTCAAAGTTTGGATAGTCTCCATAAATCATTTCTGACATAGCCTTATAATCTTTTTCTATTTCAGGGAGTCGGTACTCTCTTGGAACTAACTTCAATTTTCCAACTAATGCATCTTCATACCTTGCCCACTTCCTAGGATAAAACTTCATTTTGAATTCAGTTACTTTCTTTAATAACTCCTTATCCTCTAAGGCTCTGTCTTTGAAATCTGAATTTGCTATTTTATATAGGTCATAAAAGTGTCTTGCATATCTGTGTGGCATAGGAGAAGATTCTGGTCTATTTGCTTCATGATGAAGTATAGTTGCCTTTTCCCAAAATGTTCTCTCTGTTGATACTGTCCTTATATTAGTTTTTTCTTGGAATACATTTGAATATGCTTCACCAATTATCGGCAAAACTTCAACATCAATTGCAGGTGTCCATGCTGCAAGGCTTCCTATTTCAAGCCTTATATTTTGTGTCAAATAATTAGATTCAAAGATTTTAGGATATTTACATAGAATTGTTTGTGGATCAAGACTATCAACCCAAAATTCAAAGTCCATGTCATTTAAATCTTCTTCTAAAACTTTTAAAAATTCATCTTTTAAAAATTCTTCTGTCTTTTCATTAACTGCTTTGTTGAATTTATCCTGTTTAGTATTTGATCTTTCTATCCATGGTTCTTTTTCTTCATATCCTAATACTCGCCAATCTAAGATTAGATCTATATCTTCAGAAAATCTTTCAATGAGTCCAAAACATTTTGACAGTGATGTGCCACCCTTAAAGGTTAAATATTCTTTCCATTTATTTTCATTAAATAGATAGTCTAAGATAAAAGTAACCCAATAGTCTTTTTCAATGACTGCTTCAGATACATTTTTCTTTCTGGCTGTATTTACTATTAAAACTCTTAAATCATCTTTGTTTTCCACATAAAACTTATTCATTTTTGCCCTCACAAATTTCCCTTATTACTTCATATATCCATGCTGGCACTGATTTTGATTCGTTCATTAAGTCTGTTCTTTCTTTTTCACTTAAGTTTTCTCTTATCTTTTGTATGACTTCGTTACTTATATTTTCTTTGCCCAAAGATTTAATTGCTTGAATAACTGTTGCAGTCTTTAGGGACATATTGGCAATTTCTCCTAGATTTACTTTTTTAAATTCTAAAACCGTATCTCCAATTTTATATTCCTTATATCTTCCACTAGATATATATTTATAGTGAGTTGGAACTTGTGTTGAAAGTCCCAATAGGTTTAAGGCTGTGCTATTATATGGTGCAATATTCCAATTGTATTTTCTTGCTATAGCAAGTGCTAATTCATGAATTGATACTGCTTCATACTCTCCGATTAATTCACTGTATCTTGGATTGTAATAGAATCCATCAATAACACGCTTAATTTTATCTTCATCTGCTAATCTTTTTAATATTTGTCTAACCGTAGCATTAGATGCGATATCTAAAAAGTCATTTGCAAAAAATACTTTATGTGAGTCAAAACTATTTATTTTGTTTGATATTTTTTCTGTATATGAACTCATTACAATCCTCCTTTGTCACAGATATTGTATCATATCCGTGACAAAAGTTCAATTGTACTTAAATTTAATACCCTTATAATAGTTCGTCATCTTCATCTAAAGATTCTTCATGACTTTCTTCATTGTCAGATTCATCTTCTGACTCACTAATATAATCCTCATCATCTTCTTCAAAATCTTCCAACATTCTATCTTCTTTTGCTTTAACTACCTTAAAATAGTATCCTGTTCCTATTACTCCTCCAATTACAAGTGCAACAATTAGAAATGAACTTATTCCACTTTTCTTTTCTTCTTTTACTGGAACAGTCTTAGGTTCTTCTTTTTTTACTTCTTCTTTCTTAGGCTCTTCAACCTTTATAGTGTTTTTATCTTCTGATTCAATCATATTAAGTAGATCTTGCTCTCCTACTTCTGTTAATAATCTTACATTATCCTGGTTTGATGAGTGATCCACTATTAGGTGCATAGTTTTTCCACTTTTAGTTTGAAATGTTAAAAATTGTCTTACATCTACTGGATTTTCTTTATCTTTTTCTGTGTCTCCACTTGGTGTTATATCTTTTCCATTCCTATCTACATTTTCAATTACTGAACCTCTTGCTTTATTTTCCTGTGTCGCAAGATTATTTACTGCCTTTGTATTACCACCTTTTACAAGTGGTGTTTTCTTTGGAGGATTATTTGAAGGCTTATTTGCTTCACTTGTATTTCCTGGTATTCTTGGAACATCTTGATAAGGAATTTCTTCTTTTGATGGTGTAAAAACATCATCTTTCAACATTTTTTCAAATTCTTCTTTTTGTGGTTCATAGATTGATTCGTTTTGACTTTCTATTTGACCTTCATTTGTCATAGCAAATGTAGTTGCTGGTACTGTAAATGTAAAAAGGAGTAACGCTATGGCTACTCCTCGTTTAATACTCTTATTCATTTTTCTATCCTTTCTTATTTTACATTTTTAAATACATAGACTGCTTTTCTAGCATCGTCCCATTCTATTGTTTGGTTTTTACCATCTTTAATATCTCCATGACTTGCCCCAAAAGCTTTAGCAATATTTGAAATTGAAGCATGAATTCTTCCATTTATAATCACTGGCTTAACATCTGAATTGTAGACCTTTCCATCTGAATCTTTCATAACACCAGTATCAATATTTAGTCTTAATGTCTTTTTAGCTAAGATATTGTTCTCTTTATTTGAGAAAATAGCTTCACGAGTAGAATTGTCATACTCAACATTAAAACCTAGAGTATAAGCGATATATCTTACTGGAATCATAGTTCTTCCTTGATCCACATAAGTTTTTACATCCATATAGACTGTTGTCTTACCATCTTTGTTGATAATGTTATAAAAGTTTTTGTCTACTTGAAAAACTGCAAATTCTTTTTCATCTTTAACTTGTTTTTTACCTTGTTGTTCCTCTTGCTTTTTCATCTTGTTAAGATCAAATTGATTTAGAATGTTCTTGTCATCAGCTTTCAAAAGTTCGTCCCACTTCTTATCTTGAGATTTCTTATCTTCTTTCTTCTCTTTGTTTTCTTTTTGGAGTTTTAGAAGTTCATCTAATTTCTTAGATAAGTCTTGGTTTAGATTTTTATCTTTTTCATCTTTAGCTTGTTTCTCAAGTTCTTCTTTCGCTTTTTTATTTGCTTCCTCGATTAACTTCTTTGCTTCTTCAATTTTCTTATCTAATTCTTCTTTTAGTTTTTTAATTTCTTCATCAGAAGCTTTTTGTTTTTCTTCTAGTCCTTTAATCTTATCTTCTAATTCTTTTTTTGTATTTTCAGAAGATTCTTTTAAACTATCAATAGCCTTTTGAAGCTCTTCAATTTTCTTACAGCATTCTGACTTAGAATTTTCTGTATCTTTCTTTTTAGACTCTAAGTCTCTTATCTTAGCATCTTTTTCATCAAGAGCTTTTTCTAAGTCCTTAATTCTATTATCTTTATCTTCAATTTCTTTAGTCTTCTTTGCAAGTTCTCCTTCTAAAGACTCAAGCTTTTCTTGCATTTCTTTGACTTTATTTTCGTTTTTATCGGTCTTTTCTTTCTCAGCTTCTAACTCCCATTTTGTAGATGAATAATCTTCTTTTAGTTTTGCATTTTCATCTTGTAATCTTTTTAGTTCATCTTTAAGCTGAGTAATTTCTGCTATTAGTTCATCATTGTTAGAATTTTTAAGATCCTCAATTTCTTTATTCAATTGAGCAATCTTATTGTCTTTCTCTCTAATCTCTTCTTCTAACTTAGACTTTTCTTGTTTTAGTTTCTCTCCATTATCTTTGCAAGATTCTAACTTTCCCTTTAATTCGTCTATCTTTGATTGGTCTTCTTGTTTCTTTTCATTTAATTCTTTAATCTGATTTTCTAAGTCCTTAATGTTTTTTGTTAAATCATCAATCTTATTGTCCTTTTCATCAATATCTTGCCCTGTTAAATCTGTTTGAGTATCAATGGAATATTTATTTGGATTGTAAATCTTGATAGTTCCTGAATAGTAGTATTTTGGAACTGAAAAGTCCAATTCTACCATGTCTACATCTTTTGGAAATATCAATCCTCCATCTTCATCTTTGATTAGATTTTTGTAATTAGAAATTCCAAGTTCTCCATTATATCCTAGATTATTAAGATAGAAAGGATTTTGTTTTGGTCTATATTCTACAACTTGATTCCCTATTAACTTAGCTCCAGTATTATTAAGTTTAGGATTGCTTGGTGCATTAATTCTCCTTAATGCGTTCTTATAAAAAGCTCCACCTTCAATAACTTCAACACTATCTGGTATTTCAATTTCTTCTAGTTCGTTTTCAAAGAATAATCCATCTTTTATAACCTTTAACCCTTTTGGAAGTCTAGCTCTTTTTATCTTATTTTCTCTAAAAGCAGCACCACCAAGGTTTGTTACTGAATCAGGAATATAGATTTCTTCTAAATTTGTATTGTTAAATGCCCAACTTTCAATTGTTTTTAAATTGCTTGGCAATTTAATTTCTCTTATTGGGCAATATACAAAAGAGTTGCTCTTAATTGTTTCTAGGGATTCTGGTAAAGTAATCTTCAAATCTTTTAACTTTGATATTCTTGGAATATCAAACATATTTTGTGAGTAACCAGAACTATTTATATATCCAATAGTTTTAGTACCTTCTAAAAACTTAATTTCTTGAGTTTTCTCTGCTTTTTCCCATCCTGTTTTACTTAGTCCTGCTACATGAGTCTTATCTCCTTGATGGTAAATAAAATCATCTTCCGTCCAAGTAACATCAGACTTTGCAAATGCACTTGTATGCACAGTTGATGTCAAAATTAATAAAAGAGCCATAAAAAAGGCTCTTAGTTTGTTCGTATTAAATTTCTTCATTATGAATGTTCTCCTTTTCTTTTAATTTTTCTTCTCTTTTTCTATCATTGATTTTCTCCATTAATTCTTCCAAGCTGATATTGTTCCTCCTAAGAGTTACAATTATTTCTTCATTTTCAACTTGTATTTCTTCATCGCAAATTTCCTTGTATTTTGCATTTAGATCTTTTAATTTCTCTTCTATTTTTTTCTTTTTGTTTCTAATACTTATAAGCTTTCTGTTCACATAATATCTCCCTTCTATCTTGGTCTTCCAAAACCATAAAAGTGTGATTTCCAATATTTTGAATTTATTGATGTGTATTGAATTGGATCTCCTGCGTGAATCATCATTCCATTACCTGCGTATATTCCTACGTGAGATATTGGTGTTCCACTGTTATATGTTGAATGGAAAAATATAATATCTCCAGGTTGAGCTTCACTTGGACTGACTGGGTTACAATAGTCTTTGTATATTCTCCATGCAGTTGTTCTTGGCATTCTCTTTACACCAGACTTTGTAAATGACCAACATACAAAACCTGAGCAGTCAAAGTTAGATGGTCCACTTGCTCCAAACACATATCTTTTGCCTATATGTTTTTCTGCTTCATTAAATAAGGCTTTGGCAGTAGCTGAATCAAAAGCAAGACCAGGATTTCCAAAGTTTGGATTATCTACTATTTCTCCTAAGTCCCCATTACCTGATCCAAAAACATCTCCCATATTTCCCTTAGCTTCAAGAAGAGCTTCATAATGAACTACATTGTCTGGATAATCTTTAAATATTTCCCTAACAACTTCATCCATTTCTCTTTTCTTTAAAGTTACAATTAACTTTTTATATTCGTACTCTTCTTTTTCATAGCTAGTATAGGGATTACCACGACTATCATATCTAGTTCTTTCTACTGTTCTTGTTCTAATTTCGATTTCTTCCTTAAAATCAAGCTTATACATTTTATCGAAAAGCTCTTTTAAAATTCCTTTTACTTCAGATGCTGATTTTACTTCACCACATCTTGAAGTTATATAGGATAAAAGTTCATGGGTATTATGACCAATTTCTCCATCTTTATTTATAATATATTCGTCATATCCAGGATGACTTGTTTTTACACTTTCGATTTGTGATTGTAGGTCATACTCCATTGATGAAAATTCTTGATTAACTTCACTTAGAACTGTATCTTGTGATAGGTATGTTGTTGTCATTACTGAGTTAACAGAGTTACTTAATCCACTCATACCAACACTTCCACCACCAATCATGATTGATAGCATAAGACCTAGTCCTATTACTAGAAATAGAACCATCTTACTTTTTCTTACGATTAGCTCTTTAGAAGCCTTACCTAAACTTAAAATAGCTTTTTTAACTCTATCTACCAGTCTTGTTTCGTGCTTTTTAGCTATCATGCTTTTCATTTGTTTTCTTTGGTAAAACTTCTTAAATCTATTTTTCTTTATATAGGAGTCTGACTTTTTTAAATCTTCCAAGCCACTTTTAAACTCCAACTTGCTTTTTCTATTTCTTATTTTCTTATCAAGTGTAGATAGCTTTTTTAATGACTTTTTCTTTTTGTCTAACTTATACTTCCTTATTCCATGCTGAAGTTTAGAGCTTACATTAGCGGCCTTTTCTCCAGATTCTACACCAGTATTATCAGATCCTGAACTTAAATAATCTCTCACTAACTCTGATGACTTAGCTCCAGATAATAAAACCCCAGAAGATAGACTTCCTTTAGTTTTATTCTTTAAAATATTATCCTTTAGCTTGCTTTTAGACTTTTCAAGCTCTCCAATCTTTTTATCTGATATAAAGTCTTTAACATCTTGTGCCTTCTTAGAATCTTTCGGTGTAACTTTCTTAGATTCATTTTTTAAGTCATCGATTTTCTTTCGAGTAAATTTATCACTTTCATAATTTTTTCTCTTGTAGTAAGTCTTCTTTTTATTAACTTTCTTTTGTTCTGAAGGTTTAAGGCTTGTTTCTTTTTCATCTTTTATAAATTCTTGATTATTGTCTTTAAACTCAGGATTATCAAAAGTTTTATCTGTATCAACTTCGTTTAGCTTATTTTCTTTATCTTTTTCTTTAGAAATTTTCTCCTTATCTCTAAACTTCTTTTCTTGATAAAGTTTCTGTTTTCGCTTTTTATCGATATTAGCATTACTGTCGTTCTTGCTCACTTCATCTTTAACAAGCTTATCTTTTCTATATATTCTCTTGCTTTTCTCTGCTTCGATAGGTTTATCTTCACTTGTCTGGATTCGCTTAGACTCTTTCTCGTTGATTTTGTCTTGGAATTTATCCTTACTATGGATAAGTTTATCCTCATAATTTTTAAGAACTTTTCTTTTACTTGATGCCTTCTTATTGCTTATTGGTTGAGCGTTAGCTGAAATATCATCTGTTGTTAGTTTATTAGAATTAATATTTCTACTATTTTCACTATCAAAATTTACCTTTTTGAAGTCTACATCTAAGTCTTCATCAAGTTTAAAGCTTTCATCTGCCCTTATTTCAAGATTAGATTGTTTTGTTTCTTTGGTCTTATCCTTATTATCTAAAACTTCTTTTCTAATTCTTTCCTTGTTTTTAGCCTTCTGAAAGTCTTTTAGTTTATCTTGTTTATGATCCTTAGATAATACATTCTCATGGATAAGTTTAGATTCTTTTTCTGATATTTTATCTCCGAACCTATCCTTAGTTTTAATAATCTTATTGGTATAATCATCTGAATGAACAAGTTTACTATCAATATTCTTTTCAGGAGCGTCCCTATTTCGTATAATTTTCTTTTGAAAATCTTTTTTTAGTTTTTTATCCATATCACACCTACTTAGCTTCTTCTGGTTTAGTTGTCATTAGCTTATATAGCATGGTGTCTTTAGGGAATTTATCAATAAATGGAACAATAGTATTTCCAAAGAATAAGAGTCCCTCACCTGCGTTTGAATTAGTAATATAGTTTAACTGATAAGGCGATATTTTTAATTTCTTAGCAAGAATATCTCTATCTCCAGATGCTTGATTTAACATTAGAACAAAGTCTGTATTGTCAAAGATATTTTCAATTTCCTGACTTGTTAAAAGGTCTTTTACGTTTTGAGTTATGCCTGTTGGAATACCACCCCATTTTCTAAATCTTTTCCAGATTTCTACTGAATATGAAGCAGTTTGTGGATCTTTTAATAAAAGGTGGAACTCATCTATATAGTATCTTGTAGACTTACTTCCTCTATTTAGGGAAACCTTGTTCCAAACCTGGTCTTGAATTACAAGCATACCTATTTTTTTAAGTTGTGTTCCTAGCTCTTTTATATCAAAGCAGAGCAGTTGCCTATTTAGGTCAACATTTGACCTATTATTAAATACATTAAGACTTCCCTTAACATAAATTTCCATTTCTGTTGCGAGTTTTCTACCAACTCCCTCTTCTTGAGATAGGAGCATATCGTATAAATCTCCTAATATTGGCATATTTTCTGGTTTTGGGTCTTCAAAATATTTTTGGTATATCTTTGGTAAGCACCTATCTATAACTGATTTTTCTGCAGCAGTAAGACCAGATCCTCCTACTACAAGTTCAAGCATAGACATTATGAAGTTTGCCTTATCCTTTAAAGGTGCGTCCCCATCTCCATAGTTCATATTTATATCTAGTGGATTAAGGTAGTCCTTTGATTTTGCTGAAACTTTAATAACTTCTCCATTAAATTGTTTTACAAGGTTTGAATACTCGCCTTCAGGATCACAAATAATTACATCATCGTCTGTTACAAGAATTGCATTTGCCATCTCTCTCTTTGCCGAGAAAGATTTACCAGAACCTGGTGTTCCTAATATTAATCCGTTAGGGTTCTTGAGTTTCTTCCTATCTGCCATAATTAAGTTTTGGCTAAGGGCATTTAAGCCATAGTACAAAGAATTTGCTGAATCAATAAATAGCTCTTCTGTTGTAAAAGGCATAAATACTGCCGTTGATGATGAAGTTAAAAATCTTTTTATCTCGACTTGGTTAACTCCTAGAGGTAAGACAGAAACAAGTCCTTGCTCTTGCTGATGAGATAATCTTTTCACCTGACAATTATGTCTGTTAGCAATTGATGAGATTTGAGCAATAGTATTTTCTAATTTTTGATTAGTCCTAGCAAAATTCATCATTACTATGGTAACTACAAAGAGCCTTTCATCTCTATTTTGTAAGTCAGATAACATGGACTTAACATCCGCACCAAAAGTATTTATATCTGATGGAATAATATCCATATCATATCCTGCTCGAACTGCTTTCTTTTGTTCTTCAATTTTCATTCTATCCAGGTCTGTATTTTTTCTCTTAATGAGTTTAATGGCTTCTGCTTGTTCAACTACATCTATATGAAAAGCTACATAAATATTGTCATCAATATCTAAAAACTCAGATAACATTCTGTCTGATAACTCACTTGCAAGTATTTGAAAATGGCTTACTGCTCCAATATATTTACCAAATTTAAAATTATTTACTGGTGCAAAATTAAAGATATTGGGAGTTATATGTGACTTTGTAGACTCTTTCTTCTTCAAATCTTTATATGAAAAATAAAAGTTTTTGTCTGGATTTAACATATCGTGAACAAGTCTTAGCCTTTCTTCACCATCAAGGCTTTCTGCTCTTACTCCCATAGATTTAAAGTTAGATAAAATATCTACTTCAAGTCTATTTAACTTTGCTCTTGCTTGCTCTAGGTTATCGGCTTCTGTTGTAAAGGTTATATACTTCATCTTTTTAAGTCCGTTATTGCCCTTTGCAAGTTGAAGCTTTAACATCTCCCTAAACTCTTTTCTTACATCGTCATAGAAGTCTCCCTTATCAGCAATTTTAATTGCATCTTGTAGGTCTTTATTTCTTCCTAATTGATTTACATACGAAAGTTCAATGTGGACACTTGGATCAAAAGAATTTAAAAAGTTGGCAAATTGGTTAAAGATTAAATCTCTATCTTCTTCCAATGCCAACTGGTAATTTATATCTTGAAATGAAATTGTCCTTGAATAATTTTTTTCATCTAACTGGCAAATGCCCTCTGGTAACATTCTTATATAGGGAATTGTATCTTCAACAGTAAATCTCTTTTTCTCTTTCTTTAAAAGTACACTTAGAAGACTATTTGTTGGATCTTTCTTTGTTTTTAGCCTTCTTACTTCCTTTCGGTCTTTTTTTAATTGTTTTTCCCTTAGATTTAAGTCGCTGATTTGCTTTTTTCTTTGCTTCAATGTATGCCTCCTTTCTTATTCTCTTAGTTGGTTGATAAAACTTATGAAGATAGAAAAATTTAAAATATTTTTCAAAAGTTAAGGTATCTTTTTCATATAAGGTTATAAAAAAGATTGGCAGGGTTACTATTAGCATTACAATGATAGAAACATCATTAGGTAGATATTTCTTCATAAATAAATAGGTTGGTATACCAATTAGTCCTGCCACAGAAAAACCTATAAGTTGTCTTTTGGTTAAGTTAAAGGCAACCTTTGTTTTAATCTTGTCCAAATCTTTTGGTATTGGTACATATGCCATTTTAATCTCCCTCTACTTCTTCTTTGGAAAGTTCAAGTATATGGTCATAATTAGATGTTGTTTCCTCTTCCAGGTAGCTAATTCTTTCTTCTAATTCTTCTTGTTTTTCTTCATTTCTGTCATTGTATTCGCCTTGATACATAACAAATTCATTGTGACATCTTCCGAGTCTATTTATTCTCCTCTTTAAGTTTCTAATCTCTTCATTTCTTTTTTTCTCTTTTAAGATTTCATAAGTTCCTCCTAATAAAATTCCAAGTCCCAATAAAGCACAATTTTTCTTTTTTAACATTTATTCCTCCTAGTGCGTATTCATAATACTTTTTGCAACTGTTCCACTCTTAAACATCATAAGTCCAAGTAGTAGAGCATATCCTAATATACTAAACAAGCTTGCGTGAATATCTGTAATCTGTACCGTTCTTATTAAAACGGTGTAGATACCTAAACATACCATCAAAAACAAACCTTGTAGTCCCAAGGCAAAAAGTCCCTTGATATAATTTGTTCCAATCTGACCCCATTCTTTATTTCCCATAGTCGCAAATGGTATGGATGATACTGATGAGTAGACATATATTTCAAACATACGCCCATATACTATTAAGGTAATAGTTAAAGATATACATTGAATTGCAATCCTTACAAGGCTTGTTTCAACTAATATCATTAAAAGCTCACCTATTTCTTTTTCTTTTAATGTATCAACCATTGCAACTATCTGATCTCCTGAAACAGTGGCAGAAGTAGTGATTACCCCTGCCGCTTTGTTTACAAGATTTTGTGCCACATCAAAGACTGCCATTGAAAATTCAAAGGCATGGCTTGCAAGGTAGACTGCTATAAACATCTTTATAATGTATTTGAAAAACTCAAAAGTATCTGTATCGTGCATATTATTCTTTTGCATAACCATATTTATGAGTTCAATACATAAAACTGCTGTTATGATAAGACCTGCTATTGGAACGATCACATTATCATTAATGTTTTTTATGAAGTTATACACTTCTCCATTCCAACCCATTGGTGTCTTCCCAACATCAGTTGCAATAACTCCTACCTTGTCATTTATATCTAAGAACATGGACTCAAGATTTGCTTTGATACCTCCGAGTAGCATATCCTTAAAAAATTCAGTTAGCTTGTCAAAGATACCAAACATAGACTTTCTCCTATTTTAAAGCATTTGCAAGTAGTGGAATTAATTTAATACCGATTAGTACAATTCCCCCACCAGCCATAAGCTGCTTTATGCCTAATTAGAGATTGTAAAATACTTGTAGTGTGTCTGTATTTCCTATGAAATTGTAGTAAATATCAATTGTTTGGGTGATTTCTCCATTCACTACTTCTTTTTCGTGAACATAGATTTTTGAGATGAGTTCGTTTAAGGTTTCTTTGTCCAGCTTCTTTATATCCCTATGTTTTTTTATGAGTTCAATCCATTTTTTAACATTAATATCTTCAAGATCTTCTTTAACAATCAATTTTTGATTATCTTCTATTCTTTGGTTAAGATAGTCTTGTTCGTTTTGTGATTTTTCAAGAATTTTTTGGAAGTTACTTTCACTTATCTTATTGTCTAGCCAGTCATCATATAATCTTTCAATCTTTTTAGTTAAGTCTTCTACTCTTATTTGATCTTCGTAAATCTTATCCATAATAAATTTTTGTTCTTCTTCATTATCAATTTCTCGTGATTTTTCAAGTGCTTTTATAATTTCTTTTTCATCTTTTAATGCTATTTCTGCATTTTTTCTAATATCCTTAAGCACTATCTCATAAAGAGTATCGTAATAAATTCTATGTTGACTACATAATGATTTTCCATATCTTCTATAAGTGTTACAAGTGAGTAACTTTTCTCTTTTTTTCGATTTGTTTCTTCCAAGATTTAAAGATTTTCCACAATCGGGACATTTCACAATTCCTGCAAATATACTTTCTTCTCCATTTTTAAATGGTCTTCTCCTGCTCTTTAATTTTTCATTTGCTATATTATAAATATCTTCAGAAATAATTGGTTCGTGTGTATTTTCTACTATTATCCATTCCTCTTTGGGTTTATCGGATAACCAACCTACTTTGAATTTATAATTAACTTTTTGACTAGCAATATGACCAATATAAACTGGGTTTTCAATAATTTCTTTTAGGGTTGTGCAGTCCCACCAATACTCTCCACCATCTACGGTCATTTCTAACTTAGTTTTTTTATTTCTAAGTCCTTTTTTTCTATTCCACCAGGTAGGTGTAGGTATTTTTTCTTCAAATAGTCTTCTTCTAATTGCTTGTACTCCATAACCACTAAAAGCAAGATCAAAAATTTTTTCAACAATCCATGAAGTTTCATCATCGATTACTAATTTATGTGGATCTTCATTGTCTTTCCTATATCCTATTGGAGCAAGACAACCAATAAATTTTCCTTGCCTTGCTCTTGTCATATAGGCAGATTTCATCTTTTTAGAAACATCTCTTGAATAAAACTCGTTTAAAACATTTTTAAAAGGAACTATTTCGTTGTTTTCTTGAAAGGTATCTACTCCATCATTTAAAGCTATATATCTGACATTGTTCTTTGGGAAGAAATTTTCTGTATAGTACCCAGTCTGCAAATAGTTTCTTCCAAGTCTTGATAAGTCCTTAGTGATTACTATATCCACTTTTTTATTTTCAATATCTCTAATTAGTCTTTGAAATGATGGTCTATTTGTATTTAATCCAGTATATCCATCATCTATATATACATCGTAAATACTCCAACCCCTTGATTTTACATAGTTTTCTAAAAGTTCCTTTTGGTTTTGTATGCTGGCACTCTCTCCTTTCTGCTCATCATCTTTAGATAGTCTGCAATAAATTGCAGCTTTGAATGAAAAGTGATTTGAATTTGTTTGTATCATTTCCTATTCCTCCTTATTTGAGTTTTCGGAAATAACACAACTTTCTCTAAAACTATTTTTATTATAGCACTCTTTTTTATTACTATCAATATTATATTTGTTATACTCAATTTCATTAGTATTATTTAATTTGCTTGATTTTTTTATTAGTCTTAGAAAAGCGTCCGTATCTGTTCTTCTATCATCATAATTTCTTTTTACAATGTATTTTGTTTGTCTTTTTGTCATAGCTTATCCTTTCATACAATAAAAAAAAGGCGATTAGATTTTTAATTTTCTAATCGCCTTTTAAGTGTCATATTTACATTTTTATTATCTCTGGCATACTTTGATACCTTTTTAGACTTAAAGTCTTTAATAATGCCTTTCCACCTCTTTTTACCTATAAAGATTCTCCTACGTCATAGTTCATTTTTTTATTCCCTCCTTGATGTCTTAGTTTTTCTTTGTCTTCTTCATACCATTTTAAGATTGTCGCATAGTGGTTTTGATAGGTCTTGCCACTACTTTTCATGTATCTTGATAGTTTATTTATCATTATTTCTGTGTGTGAGTTTAATTTTTCTTTAAGGGTCTTATATTCTTCTTTGCTTAACCTTACATTTTTGAATTCTCCATAAAAAATGGGGGTGGACTTTTTATCTATCTCTCCCTCTCTCCCCTTATCTATACTAACCTTATCTAATCTACCCTTATCTATACTGGGTTGACCACTTGACAACCTTTGGTTAACCAGATGACAACCAACTTTTTCTTCTGAAATATATGCTCCATTGTCCGTTTGATAAAGCTGCTGTTTCTGATCGATATACATTGTTGGCTTATATCTGTCTTTTCTAATAAAGTTATTTATCTTCCAATGAGTAATGACGATAATTCCCTGATCAAAGACTATCACAAAGCCTTTGGCAATAAGTATTTTTAGGTCATCTTCATTTGCTCCGATAATCTTGATGATTTTCTTAGGGTTATTTACAAAACCGTCATCATCTGCTCGCATTGATAAATGAAAATACAGACATTGACTACTTAGTGGCATATCCAAAAATAAGTCGCTATCCACTATCTTTAGTGAAAACATTCTTTTATCTGCCATGCTCTCCTACCTTTCTTCAAATAAAAAAAGACGATAGTTTTTACTTCTACCGCCTTGTGTACATTTATTATGTTTTTAAAATTTATTTTAGTTCGTTTTCAATTTCTTCTATGGTTGGTAATGCTCCCTTTAAACTTTCAGGAATTAAGTTTTGTAGATGATATTCTGAAATTCCAATAGGCTCTCTGGAGCTTTCAGAAGCATATTTTGCCAATACATTATCCTTTGTCTTACAGATTAAAAGACCTATTGTTTGATTATCCCCATCTCCCTTTAATATATGGTTTACAGATGTTACATAGGTTCCAAGTTGTCCTATATCCGCAGGTTTAAATGCGGAAATTTTAACCTCCACAACTACATAGCAATGTAGCTTAATGTTGTAGAATAACATATCAATAAATTCTTCTGAATTTCCAACTACAAGTCTATATTCTCTGCCCACGAACGAAAAACCTGTCCCTAGCTCCAATAAGAATTTTTGAATATTATCCATCAAAGCGTCTTTCAATTCTTTTTCATCATAATTTTGCCTTATAGATATAAAGTCAAAATTATACGGATCTCTCGTCATTTCATTGGCTAAATCACTTTGTGTAGCAGGCAAATTATTTGTGAAATTTGTTATTGCTTTTCCTTGTCTTTCAAATAGATCTGTATCCAAGAAATTTAAAAGCACCGCTCTACTCCAGCTATTTTCTAATGTTTTAGATATAAAGAAAAATGCTTTATTCAAATTTCCCTCACATCTATCCATAATATATCTTTGATGTCCCCATGGGATACTAAAAATCATATTAAAATCTCCACCGACTTTAGATATTTGTAAATCGTCCACAAGCTGTGGACGATTTAATGGCGAATACATTTCATAAAATTTCTTCATATATTTTAAATTAGTAACAGAAAATCCTTTAACATTGGGAATTTCATTTTTTAAATCCGAACTTAATTTTTTATAGAATCCGCTTCCCCATCTGCTTTCTGCCTTTAAGTTAATAATTTCTTCTCCTAAACTATAATAAAACTTTAGCATTTCAGAATTGACCGAAACTGCTGCTTTAAGTTGTCTGCTTGTATATGATCTTTTTATTTTCTCAAGCATTTTTATATATTCACCATCTCCTATAATATCTAAATCTTTTTTATCCATTCTAATCACTCCAATCTGATTCTTTTTATTTTATTCTATCTCTTTCACCAATGGTGGGAGTTTTAATCTTTTTATCACAATCAGCTTACGGTAAACAAGCTCATTTTATCATTACACATTTAGTTTAATTAATGTGATTATACCAAAAATGTTAAATCTTTTCTATCTCTCCCTCTCTCTCTTTATCTATCTCTATATCTTTCTCTATCTCTTGTCGGACATGGGTTGGACTCATTAAGGACAATGTCCTCTGTTTATTTTGTCTGTAAAAAATTCTTTTTTTAATTTTATCCAATAATATCTTTTGTTTGTTGCCATATCTGCTCCTTTCTTGATTTTCGATAATCGAAATTCTTGATTTCCGATTTTCGGAATTCTTGATTTCCGATTTTCGGAAGTCTTGTTATTTTAGTTATTTAAGGGTGTAACTTTTCGTTACTCCCTTAGATTTCTCTGGTCATATCTTTTTTACTTGGTTTTACTTTTTCTTTTACTTTTCTTTTGACTTTTTCTTTTGTCTTATCCTTGTTCTTGGATAGGTCTTTGTATTTCTTTATTTGTTTTAGGATACTTTCTTTTTCTTTTTTATTTTCCTTGGCTATGACTTGCTTAAAGGCATATTCCATTACTTTTATGTCTTTGGCTTGGAAGAATATTTCATAGTTTTTGCTTTCTTTGTTTTTCATTACTGAGAAACTTACTCCAAGTTTGTTTAGTTCTTTTCTTAAGTCTTTGAGGTTGCTTTGATCTATGCTTATATTTTCTAGTTGTCCTTTTTTGTAGAGGTCTTTTATTTTTATTTCATCGCCAATAAGGCTTTTTAGGTTTCCATTTGCTTTTTCTAAAGTATCATTCATCTTTTTTCTAATTTCTTTGTCTAATTTAATTGATTCTTTTGCTGCCTTTATTGTGTATGATATTATGGTTTGTGCTGCTTGCCCTGCTTCTTTGCTTATTTCTTCGTTTATCATGCTTTATCTCCTTTGTTTGAATTAAAAAAAGGGAAGTATAGGCTTTAATTTTTCTATACTTCCCTTTGATTGTTTTTATTTTATTGTTCTTGGTGGTGGAATGCTTTATTTTGATGTTTTTATAGCTTACTTAGGTATTTGTACCTTTTATACTTTAAAATAGCTTACAATGCCTTTCCACCTTTAGTAGTTTATGTGCGTTCTTTTGTCTGATAGATAGTTTTTCATGTTGGAATATATAATCTGTATTTCTTCATTGTTCATCGCTTTTATTTCTTCTGTGCTTTTATAGGTTTTGTATGTTCCATCTTGATCTGCTTTTATGAGTTCATCTATTAGCTCTTGCCTTTTATTCATCTCTATTACCTCCTAGATCTGCCTTTAGTTGTTTGGTCATATTATAGCTTGGATAAGATATTTTTACCAGGTCTTATCTTTCTTGATCCATTTTCTTGTTTTTCATCATTTCTCTGTATTCATTATCTTTAATAACTTGGTCTTGGAATTTTTTAATCTGTGCTATTACACTTGGTTTTTCACCTTGTTTTATTAGCTTATCTATTTCTATGGATAAATCTATGCCAAGTTCTTTGTTTACAAAATCTACTGAATATTTTATATGATTAATTTCCTGGTATTCATCTTTTATCTTGTCTTTTTCTCTATTTATTTCTTCAAGATTTGCCATTAAAAGATTTTTTTCTTCATTCCATTTTTTAGGACTTAGTTTTTCCTTATCTGATAGGAGTTTTTTTAATTTCTCGCTTACTACCTTATATTGGTCTATATCTTTCTTATGTTTGTTATAGAATGTGTCTTTTGTGAATATATTTTTCTTTTGATATTCTTCATAAACTCCTTTTTTGTCTTTGTATATTTCATAGTATAGAATTTTCTTTTCTACATCTTCCATTTCTTTATGGATTGTCTTTGCTTTTTTATTTATTTTGTAACTATTAGACTTTAAAGTTTCTATTTTTGTTTGTAACTGACCTATGGTTTCTATGTTGTTTTTTCTTAAATAGCTATATGCACTCGTTAGCTTTTTGAAGTCATACTTTTCTTTATTGGTTTTGGCATATCCTTTTAGATATTTACTTTTTTCTTTTTGAATTTCTGAATAAGTTAATAGATAATTTGTTAGATTAAAAAGTTTAGGGTTGTCTATTACCTTATCTCTTTCTATATCCTTAAATTTTTCATAAGCAGTAGACAAGTTATCTAATAGATTTCCTATCCAATCCTTTAATGTTTTTATCTCTTCTTTTATTGTTTTTACAAGTTCATTATATTTTCTTATTTCTCTATTATAGTTTCCCTTGTCAGTTTCTATTCCCTTTCTTTCCATTGCACTTGCTGCTGATCCTAAATGGATTGTCGGTAGATAATCAGAATTTTGTCTTTTAAAACTCCTATGGTCTACTCTTTTTTCTATCTTGTTTTTTGCAAGATATTCATTACAAAGGTCTGAAAAATTTTCTCTCCATTTTTCTACATTGCCTTTATCGTTCCATGTTGTTAGTTCTACTTTTCTTGTCTTTGGTTTTCCATTTTTGTTTAAAATCTTTTCTCCTTGTTCATCTAGGATATATTCTTTTTTTGACTTTGCTAAGAACTCTCCTTTTTCGTTTATGGGTCGCATTATGGTCATTATATGACAATGAATATTTCCATTTTTATCTTGACTCTCATCATGAATTGCATAATCTACTATCATTCCTTGTGATGTTAGATTTTCTTTTATAAATCTTTCAACCAGGTTTTTATTTTCACTTAAAGTTAATTCTTTTGGTAGTCCTATTATGAATTGTCTTGCTAGTTGTGCATTAGAATTTTTTTCTGCCATTTCTACTTTATTCCATAAGGTAGACCTATCATTAAATTCTTTTGGTATATGATCAGGCAATATTATATTTTTTACTAATACTTTTTCTTTTCTTGTATAGTCATGGGTTACTCCGTCCCATTCATTTTTTATTTTTTCTCCACTTATATATGCTGCACTTGCTACTGCACTTTTGCCTTTTCCTCTTGATATTATGTTTACTGAAAAATGAAAACTGTCTGCCATTTTTATCACTTCCTTTCTTTTTTGTTGTTTTAGGTGGAGGCTTAATAGATTTTTTATAGCCACCTTGTGAATGAGCGTTTTGAAATGATAGAATAGAAAAAGCCGACTACTGAATTAATTTTTGTTGTTTCAGTATGTCGGCTTAATTGTTACTTTCATTTCAAATTTTAAAAGTCAAGGGCGAGCGTTAGCGAGTTTATTTACCCTTGACTTTTAAAAAGCGAATGGTTGTTGCTCCCTGCAAGGGTTTGGCTCCGCAGGACGCAAGCACCCTTTAGGGTGTATAATTGCGCCCTTAGAAAATCTAAGGGATATTTGATTATTTTATTTTTCTTAATTTTCTCTCATTATTTTTAGTGTTTCTTTGAATTCTTTTGTCTTTGTTGCTTCTTCTAGTAGGATTTTTATTTCTTCATCTGTTAGTTCTTCTGCATTTTCTATAAGGCTTTCTAATATTGCTCCTCTAGTTATTAGCCTATGAGTTCTTTCTTTTCTTCTTTTTATTATGTCTTGTTTTAATATCTTCTTTTCTTGATTTTTTAGTTGCCTTAATCTTTCTTCTGTATCATCAATTTTATCTTTTATTTCTTTTGACTCTTGTCTTATTTGATCTAAATTTTTCATACTGATCTCCTTTCTTGTATTAAAAAAGAGATAACATTTCTGCTATCCCTTTCAAAGTTTCACTATTAAAATTTTATGTCTTTTGAAATATCATCTATGTATCTATAATGATTTTCTATTTTTTATTCTTTCTCCATTTGTTCCATTATTTTTTTATTATTTTATAATAATTTCCTCAAATTTAAGATTTAAAAAGGCTAAGTTTTTCTTACCAATATATCTTATATTGAATTAAAATTGCTACCTTAAATATCTTTCCGATTGTCGCATATACATATTATAATACTCTCCTTTTTTTGCCATCAATTGTTCATGTGAACCACTTTCTTTTATTTTACCATTTTCTAAGAAGTATATTGTATCCATTTTATATAAATTAGACAGATGATGAGATATTAATATTAGAGTCTTATCAGAGCATTTCTCCATCAATAAATCAAATATTTCACTCTCAGCAAGAGGGTCTATATTACTTAATGGTTCATCAAAAATGTATATTTTTTTGTCTTGAGAAAAAATTCTCGCTATTGCAATACGTTGCTCCTCTCCTCCCGAAAATAAAGTCCCTTTATTACTAAATTCTCTAGATATTTCTGTGAATATCCCGTTATCACAATTTTCTATCCTTTGCAACATTCTTAGTACTCGTAGCACTTCTATTACATTCCCAAAATCAACATCTTTCTCTGTTACTTCTTTCATTAAAACATTATCAATTATAGGTAACGAATACATTTTGAAATCCTGAAAAAGAACACTTATATTGTCCCTTATAATATTTATTTTTAAATCTTTATATAATTCATTTTTAAAATATAAACGACCCGATGTGGGATCATATAATCTACACAATAATTTTATTAATGTAGATTTACCTGCTCCATTTTCACCAACTATAGCAACTTTCTCTCCTTGCCTTATTTTCATATTTAGGTTTTCTATGGCATATACATTTGTTTCTGGATACATATAACTAACATTTTCTAACTGTATCTCAAGATTTTTCTCATCAACATAATCTACTTCACCATCATATACTTTTACATTGTATTCCAAAAAATTGAATAGATTTTCTAAATACAAACCATGTTCATATATTTCTGGAATAACCCTGAATAATGTGCTGATATACTCAATCAATCGCTGGTTACTGCCGGCTAGTGCTACAAAATCTCCTATAGAAATTAATTTAAAGAAAACTTTTCGTACAATATAAATTACTGTAATCAGATTAACGCCTTGAACAATCAAGTTCTGAAACACTAATACATATGAGTATTTTTTAGAAAAACTTTTAATTATTTTAATTATATTTGACAAATTATAGTTAAATTTCATTTTAATCAAAGATACGAATCCAGAGTGCATTCTTACATCCTTAGCATATTCTCTATCAGTACTAATTTTAAGAAAATAATCCACTTTTCGCTCTAATGGTGTTATTTTTTCATAAAAATCATATTGCATACTTATAGCTTTTTTATTTAAAAATAAGGACATTAATACACTTGAAAATGAAAATATAATTACAATTGGTTCCATAGTTATTATTAAACCAATAAATGCACCAATTCCTAAAATTGATGTCACAAAATTTGAAAGTGTTTCTTGAATATCTTCTATTCTTTTCTCTATCTGATCTTTAGATTTTTTAAATTCATCGTAATATTCCATTTTTTCAAAACACTCTAGCTCAAATTTAACACTCTTATCAAGCAGTAATTTTTGAAAATGACCCACTATAATTCTTTTGTTTTTAGCTATAAAAAACTGCTCTATAAATATATTTCAAATAAACAAAGTATAAATTTCTAATTATCTTTTTATATTTTCTTAAATGCTCGTAAAGCCTTATTCTATGTGCTTTCGAGTATTTTTACTGTAGGAAGATACTTCACGTTTCTTTGCATATTTCCTCATGTCTTAGCTGTCAGAAGTGGTAAATAAGTAGTAAATTCATTTGTACTACTAAGCAACAAGACGCTCCTGTTGCTTCTCTTTATTCAAGCGTTTCATTTCTGCCATTGCAGAATCGAATGTTGCATGTGCGTAATAGTTCAGCGTCATGGCTATATTAGCATGTCCCATAATGTACTGTAATGCCTTTGGATTCATTCCTGCATTTGCATAGTTGGTACAGAATGTATGTCGCAAACTATGTGGAGTGATGTGTGGCAATTTATCCTCGTTATACTTATTGTATTTCTTAACAAGACCTTTCATCATGCCGTTGTAATCACTTGCCACTTTTGGATAGTTCTTTCTATTAAGAAAGAGGAAATCACTATATCCATCAATCTCAACACGCTTATCATTCTTTCGATTCGCTAACACTCGCTTAAATGCTTGATAGGCTTCTTCAACCATAGGAACTTGACGTTCGCCACTTTTGGTCTTTGGTGTTTCAATGTAGTACCCAATTTCAGTATCTCTCAATAGCTGATGGTCTATATTGACAAGACGATTCTCAAAATCTAAATCTGGAAGTGTCAAACCACCAAACTCTGAAATACGAAGACCTGTTTTTAAGAGTATCAGAATTTCATCATAATTTTTGCTGTAGGTTTTATCAGCTTTTGCAAAGGCTAACAGTTTTTCTTCCTGTTCTTCTGTTAGTACGGTCTTAGGGACAGTATCATCATCAAGAACTGCTTTCAGTTGAAAGTCAAATGGATTCTTCCGAACACAATCATCTTGTATAGCAATATAGAATGAAGCCTTTAAAGAACGTTTGTAGTTATTGATGGTTTGATAAGCATAACCATTTTCACTCATTCTAATAGCCCATTCTTTAGCGTCTGATGGCTTAATACTGTCAATACTTCTTACACCTAACTTGTCTTTCTTCAAAATATCCATAAGATATTTGCGTCCAGTTTCAGTGTTTTTTCTAACCTTTGGTCTTTGAGCGTTCTGTTTTGCGTAAAGCTGGCAGAGTGTCATTTTCTTTCCTACAACATCAATACCATCATGAATGTCTTTCTGTAACTCTGCGATTTTCTCTCTAAGTGAGATACAATCACGCTTTCCTGCTGGTACTCGGTCTGTAGCCACAAGTTTCCACGAGTAAACAAATTGCGGTTCTCCAAATGAATCTATATATTTGTATAAGTATCTTCCGTCTTTTCGTTGGCTCTCTCCAGTCTTTAAGATTCGACCTTTATTGTCACGTCTTTTTTCTGACATGGCATTTGCTCCTTTCCTTTATGGAAAGAGCCTTGATACGACTTAATACTATTTTATCATATACAAGACCCTTTGGCGACGCTAGATTGCGTCCAATGTATCTATAATTTTTTCAAATTGTTTTCGTTTAATCTGAATACGATTGCCATTCATAATCAGCCAATTTGCATTTTTATTTTCCTCTGCCAAGCGTCGTAGCTTGTTTTCGCCAATACGAAAATATTTTGACGCTTCTTCAATGGTTAGGGTATAACGTTCCCAAATAGGAATGTCAGTCTGCTTCATAAAATCCTCCTTTCCAAATCACTTATTTGGATTTCATAAAAGTTGTTTTACCAGCAATCGAACAGCTTTAGCAAAGCTCACGGGAGTTCCACCCCTGCATGGTTCTCATGTAGCCATACTCATTGCCTGCGACGGTTTTATCACGCTCGGACTATTGACTGTATGGGAGTATCATTATCACGATAAGAATGTCGTTGCAGGCAATCCTGCTAAAGATTGCTTCTCGGATCACTAACATGAATCGCTCGCTATCTTTATAAGATAGGTCATGGCGGTTAGTTCCGTTGGCTCTTTTCTTATCGAAACGTATTCGATTACTTTTATTCAGTTTTCAAAGAACAATGGCTCGTTAGCCTATCAAAACACATTGAAAGCTCAATATGCTTTGGTGGAATAACAAACCTCCCTGTTCGGGAAGCGTGGAATGGTTTAGCACGCTTCCACGAAAGGAGAGAGGATATTACTTAATTTCAAATGACAAAATCTTTGTAATCAGTCTGGTTTCCATTCTTCCACGTAAGACTTCATCAACGACCATACTTTGATTGCCATATTCATCTTTCATAAGTCGTAGGGAACGCTTCGTTATGTACCCTCTGTAATGATGTAGAATCTGGTTAATCGCTTCGGTATCGCCATCTGTTGCCTTTACAATGAGAGGAAAGGGAATCATAGGATATTGTGTTTTCATTCTTCAAATTCCTCCATAAACTTTTTAATTAAGGCTAGTCCACTGGTTCTATGCCGATAGACAGTAGAACGGTTCAATTTCAACAGGTCTGCAATTTCTGAATCGCTCATGTCCATAAAGTAAAACAGCAGTAGAATTTCACGTTTCTTGTCTGGCAACTCACGTAATGCTTCACTCAACAAATCATTTTCAACGCCTACTGATAACCCATTGAGTGTAAAAATCTGAAAGTCAGTTGAATAGTTATCTGTTGTCGCAAACTGGCTAACAAGATAATCGCCAACATCCGAAAAGGACACCTCACGCTTTGCAATCCTTGAAAGATAAAGCATATAATTCTTTCGCTCGTCTTCCATAGCACGTTTACAGATATAGTCAAACTGATTTTCTATTGTGGTCTGAAAAGAAGATGGTTTCATGTTTCTCACCCCCTTTCTGTCTAGGAAAGGAAGTGAGCCTTGCTCGTTTATCTCCTTTCACTCTTAGTCCCAATGTGAAAGGGGGATTTGTTGCATTACTGATAAATAAACTTTGTAAAAAAGTTCTGAATAGCCAAAAAAGCATATAAACAGATTTATTTCTCTGTTTACATGCTTCTGTTATTCTATCTATATGATTTATAAAACCACATTGGTGGACGTACTTATCTATTGCAGATAGACGACTTTTTTTGACAAGAACCCAATGTAAGGAAATTTATTGTATATGATGTACTTCATGGCGACGTTGACCTCCAACAAACCGCCATTTGGAAGTAATATACAATATTTTAACAGCGTAAATAGCACTACCATATAACGGTTTTTTTTATTGGCGTTTAGTAGTGCTTTTTATTAAATATAAACCTATAAACCATATAACACGTTTTTCTATACCTGTTTTTAATTCAGTAGGAACAATAAAATGTATAGAGGTGGTCTACTATGCGTAAAAAAGAAGATAAATATGATTTTAGAGCCTTTGGTTTAGCCATTAAAGAAGCTCGATTGAAACGAGGTTTAACTCGTGAACAAGTGGGAGCATTGATTGAAATTGACCCACGGTACTTAACTAATATTGAAAATAAAGGGCAACACCCCAGCATACAAGTTCTTTATGACCTTGTATCGTTACTTCATGTTTCCGTTGATGAATTTTTCTTACCTGCTAATAACTTGGTAAAAAGCACCCGACGATTACAGATAGAGAAATACATGGATAGCTTTACAGACAAAGAACTATCCTTAATGGAATCTTTAGCCAGCGGTATCAACGAAGCAAGAAACATCGAAGACTAATTAAAAGAATCCATACATAACGGAAAGAGCCGATAAAATGAGATTGTATTAATCTCATTTTATCGGCTCTGCGTCTTTGCGTCTGGCTCTGTAATCACAGTTACTTTGAACTGCTTTATTTCAATTAAATTTTCTTGTCTGCATTTCGGACAATAGAGGGGGAATTTTTTTAATTCAGTATCTTCCCTTATCTTTAATCGTGTTTTATTTCCACATACAGGACACAATATCCACTTGTAGTTTATAATAACTATCTCCTCCTTTACACTTTAATTCAAATCTTTATTAAAGAATATTTCATCTTATTTAACAAGAAACCATATTTATATAACAACATAAAATACACTAAGTTATTTTATTGAACATATATCGTACTTTATCTATCCTACTATTTGGACGACGGGGCTGGCAAACAGGTTCACCGGTAGTAACATGGTACCCTTTTAACTCTGTTAAACAAACACTACGTCCATTTGTAAAGAAAGTTAAATCACTACGATATTCTTGAATACATCGAGCAGGGATTTCTCCACTAAGAATGACCTCATTATTTTTCAATTGAGTGTCTACGATGTTCGCACAATATTTAGGAGCATCGTTGTATGCTCGTGAAAGATATTCCTGTGGCGCATAAATTTTAAAACTAAGATATGGCTCTAACAATTCTGTTCCAGCTTTTTTTAAGACTTGTTCCAATACAATAGGAGCAAGCATTCGAAAATCTGCTGGGGTACTAACAGGGCTATAGTATAAGCCATACTTAAAACAGATTTTACAGTCCGTCACATTCCAACCATACAATCCTTGTTCACAGCCATAGCGTATCCCCTCCATAACTGCATTTTGAAACGATTGATTTAAGTATCCAAGAGAAACCGAGCTCTCATACTGTACTCCGCTCCCTAATGGAAGCGGTGCTACAGATAGACCAATGGAAGCCCAGAAAGGATTCGGTGGAACTTCGATGTGAATGGTATACTCTGCTTTTTTTAACGGTCTTTCCATATAAATGACTGTAGGCTCTTTTAGTTCTATCTCCACATGATACTTTTCTTGCAACAGTGCACTAATCACTTCCATTTGTACTTTCCCTAAGAAAGAAAGTATAATTTCATGTGTCGTAGAATCCACGTAATATCGTAGAAGCGGATCACTATCTGAGATTTCCAAAAGGGCATCAAGCAACATTTCTCTCTGTTCAGGTTTACTCGGTTCAACAGTTGTTTGTAGTAGAGGGTGCGGATTTTCAATCTTTTTTCTCTGTGGCAATAGTTTTGTATCTCCAAGAACACTATTTAACTTCAAAAACTCATTTTGCAAAATAACAATTTCTCCAGAATAAGCTCTATCAATCTTACATAATTCACCATTTATTGAAGTATACATTTCTGTAACTTTTATTTTTTCTTTTTCTGATACTCTAACCGAATCTCGTAAATGTAGTACTCCACTATAAAGGCGTATATATGCAAGACGTTGTCTTTTTTTTGTATATTCAATTTTGAAAACATTTCCGCAAAGTTCAGACGGACCTCGATGTGTTGATGAATAAAATTTATTCGTAATCACTTCTATAAGGTTATCAATCCCTATATTGTTTTTTGCACTTCCGTGATAAACAGGGAACAGGGAACAATTATGAAATCTTATGCTTTCCTCTTGTTCGAGTTCCAATGCTTCTAATGATTTACCGGACATATATTTCTCTAAAAGGTCATCGTTTCCCTCTATTACCGTATCCCATTGTTCAGATTCGGTAAAGTTCGTCACACACATATTAGGATACAGTTCTACCTTCTGTTTGATTACAATTTCGGCAGAAAGTTTCTCTTTAATATCCTGATAAACCGTTGATAAATCAATTCCATTTTGGTCAATCTTATTGATAAAAAAGATTGTGGGAATCCCCATTTTCCTAAGTGCATGAAATAATATACGAGTTTGTGCTTGTACGCCATCTTTTGCAGAAATCAGTAGAATTGCCCCATCTAAAACTGATAATGAACGATATACTTCTGCTAAGAAATCCATATGTCCTGGCGTGTCTATGATGTTCACCTTCGTATTTTCCCACTGAAAAGAGGTTATTCCTGTCTGAATTGTAATTCCTCTCTGACGTTCTAAAAGCGTATTATCCGTCCTCGTTGTACCTTTGTCCACGCTTCCTAATTCTGTAATCGCTCCACTGTTATATAATAAGCTTTCTGTTAAGGTAGTTTTTCCTGCATCAACATGAGCTAAAACTCCAATATTAATAATTTTCATGTGATTTTCCTCCATTCAAAAACCCAAAAGGGCATAAAAATCCCAGTGATAAATACTTTTATCACTGGGATTTTTATGCATAACCATAGGTATACAAAGCATACAGATATTCTCTGGATACTTTAGAATCACATGATAAAGGTATTCTTAAACTGGGTACAAAAAACTAAGCCCTCCTAAAAAAGGACATCTAATTATTTGTTCCCGCTATCAAATTGACAGTTTATTTAAGAATACCTTGCCGCATATTTATTAACTCCTTTTAAATAGTCACTTAAATAATAGCACGTAAGAGCATATTTGTAAAGGAATCTCCAATTTTTTATCAAAAAGAGTACATGATTACAAAGTATCTGTAATCATGTACCAATATTTGTTATTTTACAATCTTCCAATTACTCCCGTTCTTTTCAAGTACCAAATCAAATTGAGATACCTGCGTTGCTTTGGTCTGCTGGTCGATATACTCCACTGTCAGCGATACCGTGACTTGATTATCCTTACGATTGTGAATAGGATTTACCAGTTCTTGAAAGATGTACTCTTTTCCGATTGGTTTTAATATCCCGTCATTCACATAGTAGGAAAGTTCACTGGCTGTCGCTGTAGGATAGAGCTTGAAGAACGTCGTTAAAAACTCATTGATTTCATTGGTTGTAATGGAATCAACCGTCCCCTCACTTTCAATGGCTTTTGGTTTATAACTTGATTTCTTAGGTATGTTGGTAATGGTCGGATTCTTAACCAGTACCATATTTCCAGAACCATCTACATAGACACTCACTATATAAGCAGAGTGGACGGTCTTTGTATTTTCTCCCTCTGTAATGAGCTGGTCTACACTGTAGGTTACATTAAACTCATTGTCGCCAGTTGGCTCTACCGTCCATATCTGAAATCCTCTTACAGAAGACGATACAGGAATATCTTTGCGTACTGTATCAACATTGAGAGCTTGAAGTTCATCTGTCAGATAGCCTTTTAGACTTTCCATTCGATTATCAATGGACTTATCGGATTGCTCCCATGAATAGTAGACTTTCGCAAAGTTCTCTACAAAATTTTCTACATGATGAGTATCAACGTATTCCTTTTCTATGATAGTTGTTTCGTGAATAGTATGAGTATCTATAGCTGTAAAGTGCTTGAATATCGCAAAGCTGAAACTAAGCCCTAAAAGTACCCACAAGGCAATCACAACCTTTTTATGAGGATTGACCTTATAGACACGAGGTTTCTTTTCCTTTGGTATCTGTTTTTCTTTATTCTGATTTTTTCTAAATTTCATCATTAAATCTTCCTTTCTCATTGTTTGATTCGTCCTGCTCCCACTAAATGCTGTTGCCAGTAGGGGCTTGTTAAGTCGGCATAACCGATTGGGTCGCCTGCATGAAACATACGGTTATTGCCAAGGTATATCCCAACATGAGTAATATAAGAGCCAGCGTTATAGGTAGAATGAAAGAAAACCAAATCGCCAGCTTGTGCTTCCGATAGTGGGATATGCTGGGTCACATCATATTGCTGTTGTGCGGTTCGTGGTAAGTTAATTCCAGCTTTTCCATACGTCCATTGTGTCAGTCCGCTACAATCAAAAGAAGTAGTCGGGGAAGCTCCACCGTAAACGTATCGCCAGCCCTCATATTTCAGTGCTTCGTCCATGATGGCTTGTACCGTATCATCATCAAACTCTGTTGTGACAAGATACTGCGTTACCAGTTGCACATAAAACATATTGCCATAGTTGTATCGCCAGCCCCCATTGATAGGTATGGCTATGGGATTGGGGTAAGACACTTTTTCGCCACCTGAATACTCTTTTGAGAAACTTTGAGCCAGTTCAAAGGTATATTTATTTCCACGATTAGCCACATACCCTAAGAAACCACCACCATAATTGTAGGACTGGATAACCGATTCTAAATCTACACTGAGCCTTTCGCTACTGGCTAATAATTCACTGAAATACTTCACACCTTGCTTAATGGATTCTTCTGTACTCAATGAATTAGGTGGAAGACCGAGGGATTCCGAGGACTGCATAACATCTTCCGCAGTACCGCCCGATTCCACCTGTATAATCGCAAGAAGTATGTTGACATATTCTTCAACGCCATATTCTTTGGCATATTTTTCTACCATAGGCTTATGAGCCAGCACTTCTGCGGAAACATTCACACCTCCATAATGAATATTGGAAATTCCGCTGTCCTGTTCATCTGAAAATAAAATGGCAACAAACAGAAGCAGTGAGAAGACCATCAAGAATAATCCAGAACCACCAATCACTAAAGTTTTCAACTTCATGGTTTCTTACCGACTTTCTTAATGGTGGCGGTTTTGATTGGTGGTCTACTTCTTGTATTTTGTAGTGGTACTCTTTGAACAGTAGACGGACGTTCTTTTGTGATTGGACGTTGTGAAGTTCTATCTGCTGTAGTGGTTGAAGTTGCTGGCTTTTGAACGGTTTTTTCTTGAACGGTATTGCCTTGGCGTTCCACTTTTGGACTTGAAAAATCGGACTTAACTGCTGGACGCTCTTGTTTGGCTTGTTGAGATTCCTTATATGAAGTCTGAATATTAGACTGTTTTGAGGTCTGTTCATCATGATATTGTTCTTGTCTTGTAGTCGGTCTTTCATGAACAGAAGAAGCAGGCTGTTTTTTCTGTTTGACCTGTTCCATTTCAGAGCGACGCTTCGCAATGGTTTTTCGCCTTTGTTCCTGCTGTTCCTTGCGTCCACTGGCTCTGTCCGCTTTGGTTTGAGAAATACTACTGGTTAAATCACGGACATTCTCTTTTACTTTGGATTTTCCTTGATATACTGCATATCTTGCATTGGTCGGCAAATCTTTAACCTGTTCTTTCAAACCACTAGCAGTGTCTACCATTCTGTCTTTGGTATCAGCTACTGTACCGATGGTTTGACCGATACGTTTTCCAAGTGTTGATTTTTCCTTTCCGTCTGGTCGGGAGTGATCTGCTTGTGTCCTTGCAGAACTCCCCGAACCCGACTGTCCTTTTTTACCTGTAACAATGGCAGACCCAGCCCCTAGAGTAGTCATGGAACGTCCAAGTTTCCGCTGTAGACGGTGCATGTGAGCGTGCATAAGCATACGAGGTTTTCTCATCACACGACTTCCCACACTTTGAGAATCGTTACTCTGTAGAGAAAACATACTCATTAAATCGCCCAGCTTGAAGTAGATTCCTGCAAAGGTCACAATCTGTAGAAAAGCAATCAAAAAGAACGGATAACCAGCCGATAAGGTATAGAGCATGGTTGAAATACTAAATGCTGTCGTAATAATCAATGTGATTCCAGCTCGTGTCAAAATGGTATTAAAGAGCTTTGTTATGGCTCGTTTTGACATACCATCAAATGATGGAATCATACTTAAAATAAAGCTCACAGGCAGAAACATAGCATAGATGATAAAAAGTACCTGCGAGAAAATCATGATTCCTGTTAATAGGAATACAAATATGGAAATCCCAATATTGAAGACAAATAGGAAGAAGACTGTACCTAAACGGTTAATGGTCTTTGTAATGGTTAGATTGGTATTGCTTCTGTCTTCAATTTCTTCCGCAACAATTTTTTCTCTGTCTTCGCCATTGTTGGAATCTGGGCTGGTGGAGAGCAGGCTTTCCACACGGTCAATACCGATACTTTCAATGTCTGAACTGTTGTATTGAAGCAGTAGCCACGGTTGCTGAACCTGTATGGAAAACAGGCTATCTCTGATTAAGTCCACGCTGTCCTTGCCTTGACTATCGGAATGGGGCATGACAATCTTCGTGCCAAGTGATAAACTGGCATTACTGATGTCTGATGAAAAGTCATTGATTTTTTTAATGTAGTCGGGAGCGTAGGCAATAAAGGAAGCCGATAGGATAAACACCAGCACAAAATTCATAATGGCATGAATTGCCTTTGTGGTTTCTCTCTTTATCAGTCCCGTATAGGCAACATAAACCCCAAGAACCAAAATCAAGAGTAAGAGGAATCCAACATAGAAACCCTCTGTTGAAAATCCGTTTGCACTCACACCAGCTAAGGTCTGCATATTCTTACCAATGGAATCTGCTGTAGCGGAAATGAAGTCTAAGGAATAGGCTTCCTGTACTAAGTAACCTGTCGCATTGGAAACATACAAACTGATTGTCCAAATAAAATTGGTAATGGCATATAGTCCATACATGACCTGTTTTCCAATCCCGTCCGACCAGTTCCACGGAAGCCAGCCCCAGCTATTATCCACATAAAAATCCAGTTGATAGTTTTCAAGTGGGTATCGGCTGTATTCATTTGCCACATTGACCGTATCATCTACCAAGCCCGCAGCTTGAACCACCGTTCCCAGCATGGCTAAAAGAAAAATGGCAATCACAAGTGTGAAAGCCACTGTCATTGCCACTTTACCTAGACGTTTCAGCGTCCAGTTTGATTTTATTCTGTTTACTATTGATGGTTTCACATTTACACCTCTTTTCGCACAGGTGGTCTGGTATCAAAGGCATGGAGCAGTTCTTCAAATACAGGGTGGAACTGTATCACACCGACACGACCATATAAATCACTGATAAGGCATTGCCCGTTTTCCAAATCACGCAATCGCTTCTGATTGTTTTCGTCCTCTGGGTCTACACCAAAAAAGGCTAAGGTCTTTTTAATCTCGTTAAGGTCAGTGGAACGAAATGCAAATTTTAAGCCGAGGTTATTTTTCAGTTTTTCATCTAAGAGGTCGTCTGTATTTTGGGTCACGAAATATACCCCAGCGTTCATAGCACGACCAGCCCGAACCAGCTTCATAGATAGTGTTTTTCCTTGTGCTACCTGTAAAAAGCTCCATGCTTCGTCTAAATCTACAATCTTGAAAATGCTTCGGTCTGTATGGATAAAGTCTAAAGCAAAGGTACTAATGACAATCAGCATAGCAACGGATAAAAGCTCCATAGTGGTATATTCCTCAAAGGAAGTTTCCTTGTCGGGAAGTACCAAGTCCGCAACCTGTATAATGTTCAGTTGTTTTTCTAAGCTGATAGACTGCTCCACATAACCATTACTGAATAATAAATGTGCAAAGTCATAGTCTGTAAAACTTTCGATATGGTCGGCTATACTGGTACTTAGTGGCGTATTCTCAACCCGTAATTCCTCAATCACTTTCATCAACCCTCGTACTTCACTATTGGTTACTGCACGAATGGCTTTTCTAAGGATTGGGAAGCGTTCCCCATCACGAGAGGAAATCCCCGTAAGGAATGTCAGAATATCAATAGCCAGTGATTCAGAATCTTTGGGATTTTTCATAATCACATAAGGGTCAAGTAAGCCTTTGTTTTTCTCATCAGAAGTCAGAGTGACGATATTGATTTCATGGGAAATCTCTGGCAAGGTTTCTTTCCATCTGCCACGTTCTGCTTTTGGGTCTACAATCACTGCTTGTGCCCCATAAAGCACCGCATAATAGACGATAAGGTTATTCGCAAAGGATTTACCACCACCCAGCGAACCAACAAAAGCCGACGCTAACGCATTGGTTACTGAACCCTTAACCCCTTGACTGGCAAGAGCAGGTTTCAGATAGACATTGCGTCCAGTATCTAAGCTGTAGCCAACATAAATCCCCTCATTTTCCCCCAGCATTTGAGTAGCACCAAAACCTAAACCAGCGAGGAAATCAGAGGTCACGTATTGAATATAATCATTCATATAACGCTTGCTGGCAGGTAAAAATTCTTCATGTAAGCCGAGCATATCCCCAAATGGTCGTACCAGTTTTACGCTTAAATCGTCATAAAAATCTTTCACTTCATTACAACGACGTTTGAGTTCGTCAAGATCATTTGCTGATACCCTTACCACATAAGACAGCTTGTACATAGATTCCTTGCTTTGGTCTAAATTGGTTTCCAGCTCATTCACACTTTCCAGAGCTTCCGCCACATTGGAGCTGGTTTCATTATCACTTTGCCAAGCGTGGTTATCCAAGTCTTTCAGTTCTTTCTTTTTATTGCGGACAGTAGATAGGGCTTTACGATTCGCTACAATTTCCACATTCATTGACGTATCAATCGGGAATGTAAATTGCTGTTGCTGGTAGTAGAAGATTTCAGAGGACGGGAAGTCCAGTTCTCCGACAATGCTGTTAATGGTAAAGTAAGCTACATAGACGGTTTCATCTTCCTGCTGGATTTTCAAATATCGCTGTTTTTCTTCCACCAAACAGCGAGTAGGCTTAATCAAGTCATAGTATTTAATCAGCGTTTCATTATCCAGCTTTTTCTTTGATAGATGGTACTCATACTCTTCATAGGCAGTGCCTGTCTGTCCGTAAAGGTGTTCAATCAGATAGCCGAAGTCGTCCTTATCTAACCTGCGGATTTTGAAACGACGAGAGATTTTATTTTCTAAGAGCTTTTCCATCTTCTGAAAACGCAGGATTTCATCATTACTCATACTAACAAAATCGCCCATCAGCTTATGGTTCACATCATAGACAAAATCAGACAAAGCATTTTTTGCTTCAACGGTAAGACTTTTCATAGAAAACTCCTGATCGTTGAGAAGCAACTTAAAGCCGATAAAGAAACGGTAGTTCACTTGATTTTCGCCAATCATGGATATTAAAGCGTCTGTCTGTTGGTCGATTTTGTCATAGGCAACCGCTTTGAGCTTGCCAGTGACTTCATTTTTGGAACGCTCTTGTGCAGAACGTATGCTGGATTCTGTACTGATTTGTAAAGCATGAATTTTGCCATCACGATTTTGTGCGATAAGCTGTCTGAAAGAATCATGCACTTGTATTTTCTGTTCTGGACTTAGAAATGAGTAATTGTAAGGAACAAGCTCATAGTAAGCATAACATTCCCCGTCTTTATTCCAGACGAGATTGTTTTCAATGTATTTAATTGGATATGCCATAAAATTCACTCCTAACTGCTGTAATGGCTTCTTGTGGCTGGTTTCTGCCAAGCGTTACTTTTTTTCCTGCATAGGTCAGCTTTGGTCGCAGTGCATAAGCAATGACAGACTTCAAAAATCCATAAGGCTTTTTACCATCAAAAGTTTTTGTAGACATAAACCATGTGAAAGCCACAGGAATCCCAAAGTATTTGAGAAATGCTCCCTCTATCATGGAAAGAGGGGGCAAGTTGCCAAGTATCATCACTGCAAAGAGTGACACGACAAACCATGTCATTTGCGTAAAGGTTATGGGAAACGGAAGTCTAAAATCATTGATAGAATACAGTACCTTTTCCACAGACCAGATACTGGTATAGCTTCGTATTTTCTTCATGTAATCAATCCTTTCATAAAAAATAGGGGTAGCTGATTGAGCCACCCCGTAAAATAGAAAATCTGCCAGTAGTAATGTACCGACAGATTTAATAGACGATTTCAAAAATCCCATGATTGGTTGAGATAAACGTTCCTGAAAGGTCTAAATCCCGACCATAGGCTTGATAATCAATATAGTTTTGAAGACTAGCTGGTACTTCGCCTAAAGCACCCGTTTCTTCAATGTAGTAGCGTGCCACGTCATACATATCATCACAATCGGAATGAATGATAATATCCTCTTGATGTTCGCTTAGTTCTTCAATGCTTGAAAAATGAGTGAGCAGAGCAGATAGCTCCGATTGTAATTCTTCGGGTAATTCCGATACCATTTCCCATAGTCGATTGAGTTCGCCAATGGAAGTGTATTCGTCAACCGTAAAGGGTAACTCGTAGTCATGAATGGCGTATTCCTCATATTCATCATTCAAGCCGATTTTCTCTTTGACTTCCTCAAAGTCAATGGGAAAGGTAAACCACGCACCGACCAATTCGCCCTCATTGTATTTGCCTAAATTCGCAATATAGACTTGCATATCGTCCATATATTCACGTCCTTTCTTTGTAGAGATTCAAAAATCCCTACCGCACTTCGTTTGGTGTACCATTCCTTTGCGGAACATAAGAAAACCACTTATATTCCACAAAAGAACGGTTTTATTTAAGCACCAATAATGCGATTGAATAGCTCTAGTAAAATGTCTTTTACTCCAGCAGCGTTGAAGACTAAGCCAACCGCAATAATCGCAATAATTAAAAAGCCAATCAGTTTGCTAAACTCACGCTTGAAGCCAAGATACAAGCCAATCACAACGATTGCTAAAAGCACCAGTGATTGAGCGTTTGATAGAAACCAGTTATAAAGGTTTTGTCCAAAATTCATAAAAATGTTCTCCTCTCTATATTCAATGAATTTGTATTTGAGTTATTTTTTTGTTGTTATCACGTCCTGTTCTTTTACTGACTGTTGCTTCAAAATCTGCTTGTGTCGGTCTGTCAGTTTCGCATGGTCGAGAATGTCTTTTACAACCTGCGTCTGGTTGATTTCATCAAGTTTAATCGCAACCTTTAAGGTCGGGGCAACTTGATGAGATAGCCAGTTCAGCGTCCTTTGGAAGGAGTAAGGCTCTGGTTTTGTGGTTAGTTTTAATCGTTCACGATTGTTCCCAATAAACCAAGCCCATTCTTCATTCAGTTTCCAATCAGAACGAGGTTTGGAATCGTCTTTATCTACAAAACGGATATACCGATTGATAATTTTAAAGGCGGTATGCTCTGGATTGTCATAGACGAGTAAATCACGGACTGCATAATAGGCACGCTCATTTTTCAATCGAATCTCAAAACGGTTTTTTACTTCTGCGTCTTCAATGGGAATATCATTTTTCTTGTACTGCTCGTAGTCCTTTTCATAGATACAGAAATAAACTTCACTTTGTAATGAACCGATATAGAGGGTGTTTCCCATACATTCCTTTTCCTCTTTGCGTACCAGTTCGCCACTGCGATAGCTTTTAAAACTGCGGAAGACGGAGATACATTCTTCCTGTTGGCACTTTTCAGTGAGTACAGGGATATTCAAAATCCCTGTCTTATCGTTAATGGCAAGGTCAAGGCGTTTCATCACACCGCCAGCCACCAAAACGTCCATAAAGAACTCATACCAGCTTCTTTGTTGTGCCAGAAGATAGCTTTCAAATTGTCTGCACCCACGACCTTTCAATTCCACCAGAACTCCTTTGTCCAGTTCATGGGAGCAAAGGACGAATATGTCGCCTAAAGCATAATGCTCTGAATAAGAATAGAAACCATAGTCCTCATGAAGAAAATAGGACAGTTTCAGTTGTAAGATGTTTTCGACCACCTGCTGTACGTCTGTTGTCGGAAAGCGAATCCTTACATAATCAAACAGCATTTCAAGGGGAGCGTCGGGATTGAAGCGTTCCAGAGCTTCCCAAAGGGACTGCTGTAAATCCTCTGATGGCTTGACTTTTCCTGTTTCAATATCGCTTAGATACTGCCTTGTAATACCAGTCGCAACAGCTAAACGGTTTTGAGATAGTCCATAAGCCAAGCGTTTTTCTTTTAAATGCTGTAACCAAGTTTGTTCATTCAGTAAAAATCCCTCCAATCAAAAAGGCGTATGTCAACTTTTAAAGCCCATTTGACATACGCTGAAATTTTGTAAATCCCTTGTAACCAAAGGATTTTCTAATGTTTTTTTGACTGTTTCCTGTCGATTTGTACCCCCCTGTTAGATACGGGGGGTTAAGTGCTGGCGTGGCTATTGCCACACCAGCCAGCAAGATCAGTCCACACCTGCGACTTCCGCTTCGCACGTCGCCTGCGTGGACTGTCTGCTGTTGGATAACTTTTTAATTTCCTCCAAGAAATCATATCCTTTTGGTACAAGGGGAGTATAAAACTCTGATATGACACTTGTTCCTACATCAACATAGCCACGACCTTTGATTCGCTTTAAGAAGAAATCCTTTTGTACGTCACTGCCAAACATCATGCCATAGCCCATTTCAGACATACGACCTAAAGCCACTCTGAAATTAAACTGATCACGGATTCCGTCGCCTAAATATTTTGCGTCTGGACGTTGACAAGCCAGTATTAGAAAGAAGCCAGCTTGACGACCTAACATGACAATCTGTTTCAGCTTATTCATAACTGCGGTGTTTTCTTTTGTTCCCAGCATTTCCATGAAAGCGACGTATTCATCAAAGATTAAGAAGTGTGCCGGGAGACCTAAGTAAGCATAATTTTTGCCAGTCTTATAGTTCTTCATCTGCTTCATTTCCTCACTACGTTTCATCATTTCTTCATAGAATGTTTCAATGCAAGAAAGCAAGTCTTCTTTTCTATAGTAGACATTTGCCATCACAGAACCTAAGTCCGCAAGGTCAGCATTTTTCGGGTCAAGAATATACAGTTTTGAATCTGTATGAAGCAAGGCTTCAATCAGTGTCAGTATAAAGTAAGTTTTACCGCCACCTGTACCACCAGCAATCAACATATGAGGGAGCTTATCATATTCCCACCATACGTTTTTCATTAAGCGAAGTTTACCATCTTTAGCTTCTACTTCATCAATAGAAATACGACTGGCTATGGTGTCATAGAGCAAAGTATATTCCACATAGGAATCCTTTAACTCTTTATCCGTCAGCTCACAGTACAAGCCACTCTCTAATTTCTTTTCCAAGTGTAAGAGTTGGTCTTGATATTTTCCCAGCGTGATTTCCACCCGTATCTGTATCAAGCCATTTTTAAGTCGATAATACATTTTAGGGAAGTAGGTTATCTTTTCCTTTGTACGACCAGCACTATCTTTAAAGAAACCCTCTGTTTTGACCTGTTCAGATTCATACCACTTGTTTTCAAGTATCATCTTTGCCAGTTTTTGACGGTGGTAAAGTTGTTTAACCGTATCATAGCGAACCCGTTTGAATACAAACGCTACCAGCAAGCAGATAAGAATTGCGACACTGAAACTGATAATTAAATAGGGAATGTCAATCTTATCTGCTTGTGATAGGTTAAAATCCTGCCAGTTGATCTGCTGGATTGTCTTCACATGAAACAGTCCGACAACCAGCAGGAAAACAGGCAGGAGTGACGCTATCGTAAAATGAAAGACTAAATCTTTACCAGATGGGCGAATCCTTTTACCACGCTGTTTCATGCGAAAAAGTCTCCTTTCTACCTAGCGACTATTTGTCTTGTGTCGGTTCTTTCTTTGCTTGTGGTTGAGCTTTGAATGAACTAGAATCCTTTGTCAGCACAATATCGTCTGCCTTGATATACCAGTCAACATCTGCTCCTTGATAGGTGGCAGTAGCAACGGTGTCCGCAATGGGATTGATAAGTTCCACCCGTGCGTTATAATCAAACTCTTTCAAAGGCACGCTGGCAGGAATACTTACTTGAATCATGCGTCCTTGTCCTTTGGATTTTAAGTCATAGGTACGTTCCTTGATTTCATCTGAAACCGACCCGTCTTCATTTTGGATTCTCACTTCACGACGTAGAGCAGAGAATTTCAATTCTCCAAAAGTCGTGTCTTTATCTAATACAATGCCATTTGCTAATCTCATCATTTTTCCTCTCTTTCTTTATTCTTTTATCATGTCGTCAGCATGTAAAAGGTAATTTGTAAAACCACGAGTGCCGATTTTGTAGCCCTCTGCGGTAATACGTGGATTGACTAACTTCACACGTTCCTCAAAGCCGAAATGTTTTTCGCCAGCTTCAGCAGGAAGCACCACCACAATATCATCTGCTCTTTGAACATCAGAATAGAGATTATAGCTTCTTGATAAGACAGTTAGCCGTCCGTTGATTCTTCGCTGAACGACTTTATCCTCGCCAGCAAATTCTAAATTGCCGAATGTTTTTTCCATGTTGGGAATCACAAATTTAAGTTCCATATTTTTACCTATCCTTTCTTTTTTATTGGCTGAATGAATGTTTGATGGTCTTAAAGAGTGGGGAACGACCTTTTGATTCTTGATTTTTTGTTTTCATAAGTTCACTTCCTTTCAAAATCGGGTAAAAAAATAGACACCTCATTTTTTGAAGTGTCTACCTATTAAATATTCAAATTTTATTGGAAGTATCTTTATATCTTCACTTTTCAAGGATAAATCGTCGTATCAAAGCTCATTCATAAGTAGTAAATTAGTAGTAAATTGAGTGGTTTTGACCTTGATAAAGTGTGATAAGTCCAGTTTTTATGCGGATAACTAGATTTTTATGCTATTTTTATCATTAAAATAATCATATTAGTAAAGAAAATTATAATTATATTTGTTATCAAAGCATCGTATTCAACTTTATTTATTAACATATTAAAAACATACTTAAACAACAAAATATTTATAATGGCTTGAACACTTTTTAAAACGGCATTTGCTATAATCAATGGAATTTGACTAGGTGTACATTCTTTTATTATTTTAACCACTTTTATGTTATAAACTATGCTTTTTTTCTTTTTCATTTCCACACCACAATTATTTAATTACTTCTTAAAATCAAAACTACCAGCTTAGCTGGTAGTTTGTGCAGCGCCTATAAGGCGCGAATACCGGCACGCCCCTATTGGGGCT